>CAYJMY010000233.1:0-7321 GCA_964371125.1 uncultured Mesorhizobium sp.
TCTGCTGTACAAACAAGGTGGGAGCGAACATGGTGCCGGCCCTGTTCGATCCCGCGGAGGTCGCCGGCCGGCGTCTGAGCGATGTCCGGATTTACTATTCGCGCCGCACCGGGCCGGTGAAGCGCAGCCACGTTACAAAGCACCGGGAACGGCTGCATGGCATCGTGGACCTCACAGGGGTCCCCGAACCGCAACTGCATGCGAAATTTCTGGCCTGGGACACCGACCATGTCGTCGTCAGCAGTCTGAACTGGGGGTCTCAGTCCGGGCTCGAGGATAACCCGCTCGATGAAATCGGTCTCTATCTGGAGGGGCCAAGCCTGGCGAAGTCCTTGCTCCAGGCATTCGAGCGCGAACTCGAGTGAGATGACTGCGGCGCTCCACTACTGCGACGGTGACGTGTGCTCGCAGTTCGGGAATTGGCTGCAACCGAGAAAGCGGCGATTGGCGGGGCCGGTCCGCTCGACCAAATGACCGGAACGACAGGCAGGACACTGCCGCAGAAGGTCGCCGTCGATCGTCTCGAAGCGGAGGTTGTCGCCGGCGATCTCTGAGAGCTCGCGGATGTACCGAGATGGTTCGCGGCTATTGGTGAGAAGGAAGACGCCGCGGCTAGCGCGGGTCAGGGCGACGTAGAACAGCCTCCGCTCCTCCGCATATTCGAACGTCTCCGGTCGCGGCATCACGAGATTGAGCAGCTCATCATCCTCGATCTGGCTCGGTACCCCATAGTCGCCTTCGCTGACATCGAGCAGAATGGTGTAGTCGGCCTCAAGCCCCTTGGCCCGATGGAACGACAGCCCCGACACCTCGATGTTTTCGAACCGGGGCTTTGAACCCTTGAATGGGTCGAGTTGGTTGTAGCGCCACAGGACCATCACCTTGAGCTTCTGGCGCTCATCGCTCCGCCACTGTCCAGACAGACCGCCGAGGAAGAGATCGAGGCGCCCTAGCAGCCGCCAGCAGGCGTCGCCAAAGTCGGGCTTAGTCCCATCCCCCGCGATTGGGATAACGCGGATCGACCTGGCGATCGCTGCCCGTGTCGATCGTACCGACTTCTTGAGCTGCGCCGGATTGCGCTGCACGAAGCTCGCGGCCGTTTCGGCTATGAGTTGATTGCAGCGGTAGGTCTGCTCAAGACGGCCTTGCCAGCTCGCACCGAAGTTTGCCTCGAACTGCGTGAAGATCGTGATGTCGGAACCGGCAAAGCGGTAGATGGACTGCCAGTCGTCGCCGACGGCGAATACCTTGGTGAACGGCCTCTGATGCTTCAGCGCCTTCACGAGGTTGGCACTCGGCTCGGAAATGTCCTGGAACTCGTCGGCAAGGATCAGCGCGAAGGGGCTCTGATAGCGTCCGGTTTCCACAAGCCGGGTCGCATTGGCGATCATCGAGTCGAAATCAATGCGGCTGGTTTCTTCGAGTTTGCGGGAATAGGCCTCGGTGATGATCCAGACGGCTCGCGCGAATTGTTTGGCGCGGGTCTGATCGTGCAACGATCCGGCGCGCTCCAGCAGCATGTCGAGCGTCAGGTGGCTGGCACGGATATGCTTGATGCAGACAGCGATGAGCCGATGATAGTGTTTGATCACGACGGGCTCGAGCGCTCTGATAATCGCTGAATAGCTCTTTCGCTGGAATGGAATGCTGCGTTGGGAAAGCGCCGCTTCGAGGGCGGAAACGAGGGTTCCGTTGCTCGCCTGCGCCGACGTCGTCTCGAACGCATCCAGCGTCGCCCTGCGATAGGCGCCCCGCTTGTTCTCGGCATGAGCGATATAGTCGGCAAAGGGCGACGAGCCGTCCGCATCGATGGCCAGATGCTCATGGATCGTCTGGCTGATCGGGTAGTAGAAGTCGGGATGCAGATGCCTGGTCGCGCCGATTTCATCCTCGACCGCAATCTGTCGCTCGTATTCGAACTCCACTGAATGCAACCATAGCCAGTTGACGATGGTCTGCTCCTGCAGCGACTTCACATACACGCCCGCCATCGTCCCGATCGTCGCCTTGCCTTTGCGCTTGCGCACCGACAGATAGCGTTCGTGGTCAGCCTTCGTGTCGAAGACCTCGGCGGGGATATCGGCCCGGGGATGCAAGACCAACAGGTCGATCCAGAGTTTGGCGAACTCCGGGTTCGAGCCCAGGAGGTCCTCGATGATCTCCTCGATGACCTTGGCCTCGCCAGCGGGGTGCTCGACCCAGTCGGCAAGTTGCGGCGGGCGGCCTTCGGTCTCTTCGATGATGCCGCGACCCAGCGCGTGAAAGGTGGTGACGCGGCACTTGATGTCTCCAGCATCGACGCCGAGCTGACGGGCAATCCGCCCCTTTAGTTCCTCGGCCGCGCTCCTGTTGAAGGCGAGCACGAGGATCTCCTCTGGGCGATGAAGCTGCTTGGCGAGAACGTATGCCACCTTGCCGACCATGGTCGCGGACTTGCCGGAGCCCGCCGACGCGACGAGCAGGTTGTTATCCTCGAGCCGGATGCAGGCTTCTCGCTGTTGATCGGAAAGGGACCGACCATCGAGGTCATCGAAGAACCGGCGGTACCTGGATAGTTCCGCTCCGACAAACTCATCATTGTACCGGTGCCGAACGTTTGCATCCGTTAGGAAGACGAGCGACGCCGGCAAAGCCGCCTTCAAACCCGGTGGCATCATCTCCGGATCGAAGAGCGGATGGGACAACGCCGCCGCCGCGCTGCCAGGAACGTCCGCAATGGCCCGCGCAAGATCGGCGTGCGCCAGATACTGCCGCTGATCTTCCGTGATGGCTCGAAGGCGGATGTCCACTTCACCCAGCTGGTCGGCGTGGGAGGCAACCAGTTCGAACAGATGGCGGTTGACGAAGCGATAGAGGTCGGCCGCGAGTTCCTGAGCAGCCTGTTCTCCGAGACAGGCAAGACTGTCGACACGATGGTGGGATCGCACCTCGACATAGTGCCAGAGCAAGGCTTTGCCCACCGCGATGGCAGTCACGTCGGTGCAGGCCAGATCAATACTGTTGGCCGAGGCCAGTCGCACTATGCCAGGCGTCGACGGATTGAGCGTCAGCTTCCAGCGTCCTGACGGTAGAAAGCGGGCGAAGAAACCAGGGCGATATGTTCGGGTGCGTCCAGACATGCTGGACTAGTGCCACAACAATGGCGGCGCCGTCACGCAGGCAACGACGATGCCACCGCCGACCACGGGAGTCATGAAAAATGACTGGCAGCCTCGCAAGAACGGCAATGCGATGATCCAGTGTCCCTAGGTTGATACGACATAGACGTGGCTCTCGACGTCTTCTCCACGATCCCGGCGCACCAGAACGGGTCGGATCCAGATCAATCGTCGCTCGAGATTCCCCGCGCCATGGGCCTGCCGCCGCCAATGTCCTCGGCGCCAATGGGGCAGCAGTTCGCGGCCCGATGGCGTTGTCACATCAACTTGAGTTTCAGCCGTGTCCGGGGCGTTTAGCTGCAGAGTTATGGTGCGGGCCGAAAAGAAGCCCCTCTCCGCCAGCTGTCCCATTGCCGTTCGGCGGCGCTTGGGCGTGGAGCCGCGCAAGGCAATGTCGACGAGCGATTGAGGCGCATCCGTCGGCCAGCCCGGTTGTGAAGCGACGGGCTCGGCCGATAGCAGGCAGATGGCGTTGCAGAGAAGCGCCAGGACGCTGCGCATCGTTGGCAAGGCCACGACATTGAAGGCTGCGGCGCGCTCGAAGCCGGTGGTGACTGGCTCCTCCAGCAAGAATCCATCTTCGGCAGCTTGCCGGATTCCATCGATGAGCGCGGCTTGGGCTTCCGGCTCGGCCTCGAGCGCGATATCGCCCGACGTCGTTGCGCGTGCGATTGCCGCTTCGAGCGTGTCCTCGACCTCCGCCAGGATTTTGAGCGGGGCGTAGAAGTACGGTTCGGGACTGGCGATCCAGGCCGACTTTGCCCGTGTCGGGCTGCCTGTGCATCGGGCCGTGACGTAGAACGTCAAATAGCGTTGAGGCCCGTCACCGTCTTCGATCGTGAACGTCTCGACATAGGCGCCGTCGATCACGTTCGGAAGGCCGGGCAGACCAACCGAGAGGCCTCCGGCGAAGGCAAGGTAGAAGGCTCGAAACGGCAGCCGGATGTCGGAAAGCCGGACATCGCCGAGATCGGTCCGCCCGAGAAGGGCGGTCACCTCTATCGGCAGGAGAAAGCAATTGCGCCCGGCGCTCGCAAAATTGGCGATATGGGCAAGGGTGCTGACCGTCTTGGTCACCGCGTCCATGGTGGAAGGGCGCTGCTGGAAGGGTATCCTTCCAAGTTCGGCATTGTAGAGCTCGACCACCTTTCCGGTCATCACGTCCAGAGTTGCGCTGCGCAGCAGCCCCTGCGGGTCGCGGCGAACAGCCTGCTGAACGATCAGATCGGAGCCCGGCACGGCGCGCAGGAAGCGCATCGGGTGAAGATCTTCGGCGCGAAAACTCATGGATCGACGTGCCACTTGATTGTCAGAAAAAGATAGCCTATTTTCTGACGAATGAAAATGGCCGCGACATCCGTTTCCGATCGAATTATGCGGCGCGCCCGGGGTGCTGGACGCGGCGGTGTCTTCACGCCCACCGACTTTCTCGACGTGGCGGCACGTGCTGCGGTCGATCAGGCCCTCTCCCGTTTGGTCAAGAGCGGAAAGCTGCGCCGTCTCGCGCGCGGTCTCTACGACTATCCCAAAGTTCATCCGAAGCTGGGGGCGCTGTCGCCCGCGCCAGACGATGTTGCCCGAGCGCTCGCGCGGGAGACTGGTTCGCAGGCGCAGATCGCCGGCGCCCATGCTGCCAATGCTCTTGGCCTCTCCATGCAGGTTCCCGCAAAGAGTCTCTATCTCACCGACGGTCCTTCGCGCAGGATCGTGCTGGGCAAGCGCGTGGTCGATCTGCGACATGCATCACCCAAGCACCTCATCGCGCCCGGTAGCCCTGCCGGAACCGTTGTCCAGGCGCTTCGCCATGTCGGTCCGGTGCGAGCGGCAGACGTTGCCCAAGTTGCCAACCGTTGCCTGTCGGCCAGCGACAAGAGGGTGTTGGCATCCAATGCCGTCCAGGCGCCCGCCTGGATGCGCCCGACGCTGATCTCGATTGGAAGCTCCGCCTCGGACGCAGCGAATGGATAAAGTTGCGCGGCTTCCTCTCCCCGACCGCGCTGCGCTTTTCGGCGAGACTGGCGCGGGGCGCGGTGTCGCCAACACCATCATCGAGAAGGACTTCTGGGTCTGCTGGACCTTAAAGCGCCTGTTCGACCTCCCGGAAGGCGCGGCGGCGAGCCTGGTGTTCAAGGGTGGGGCGTCTCTCTCCAAGGCCTTCGGAATTATCCGCCGCTTCTCCGAGGACATCGACCTGTCCTTCGACCGGGCCGATCTAGGCTACAACGGTGACCGGGCCCCCGAACCGGAAGGCCTCAGCCGGAAGAAGACCGGGCAGCTCATTGACGACCTTGTGGCCGAGCAGGGCACGCGATGACAGGCGCCCGCGATGCTTGAGGCGATCGAAGCGCCCGCAGCGATCCACGCCAGCATGGATCAGTTCGAGCGCAAATTCAGTGCGGGAGGGCGCCTGATCGCTGGTCTCGGGAACGGCGCCATCTGGCAGGACCGTTTCGGGATATGGGGCCATTTCTCGGAGAGCGGCCGCCGGACGCCGCCCGACAAGTACTGGAACGTCTTCGGCCAGCAGCGCACACGCCTTCGCCAGAACATGCTCGTCGAGATCAATCCGCCCGGTAGCGGCAAGAATCTCAATCGGCAGGGCGTGCTGGCTAGCGATGATCGCGGTCACCGCTGGTTGCTGCATCAGGGGCGCCTCCATCCGCGTGGCATGCGCATAACAGAGGACAAGTTCGATGCCGTAGCGACCTCAAGACGGATGAAGGTCCGCTACGCCGATGGCACCGTTGCAGCCTGTCATCCTGTCACCGACCTCGACAAACCCGCCGACCAAGTGCAACACGACGTTGCGGCCTTCGTCGATCTCTGTGCCCGCGTCCGCGTCCACTATCAGGTTGGCGCCGCAGCCCGCGAAATGCTTGAGCGCATCAACGCGGCGGAGGCCTCGTCGAGTCCGGAGCGTCATGGTGCATATTCGCTGCCACCTCTGCCGGCGAGGACGGCTGAGCGGAGGCACGCGGACATCTGGCACGCGCTCGTCAAGGAGCTCGACGCTCTCGACATCAAACACGCCAACAGCCGGTTCGGGCGGTACGGTCCTGATCTCCTGGCCCAGACTCCCAATGACCCGCTCCTGTTCGAGATCAAGGTCGACGCTACGGCGTCCGACATTCAGCGGGCTCTTGGCCAGCTGCAGCTCTACGAACGCCTTGGCGGTAAGGCCTGCAGGAAGATCATGGTGCTGCCAGAGGCGCCCAATGCTTCGATCGCACGAGCGCTCTCGGCGCTCGACGTTGAAGTGCTGCTCTTCTCGCGACAGGGCAACGCCGTGCGCCTTGATCGGACCGCCCTGCGAAAGTTGATCGGGGCAAGGAGGAGAGGCGATGCCGGTAACAAGAATTGAACGCGTTGTCGCAGGCAGCGTTACCGGGCGTGTAGAACGCGGTTCCGATGGGCACTTTGCCTGCCACGACTTTGGCTCGAACGTGACGCCAACCCGGCTCGCAACCCTCGATGAGGTCGCCGACTTCCTGCGGTCGCGGCCGGGTAGCGGCGTGCGCATGAATCCCGGCTGGGGTCGGATCACGAAGAACATTTACATCGATGGCGTGCGGCTGCGCTGATCATCATCTCGGAGACCACAATGGCGCGCCGCAACATCATCGTCTTCTATGCCTGGCAGAGCGACCGCCCGACCACGATCAACCGGACGTTTATCCGCAGGGCTCTCGACGAGGCGGCAGAGCGGATCACGGGAGACGCCGGTGTCGGCGTCGACGTGCTGATTGATGCCGATACCGAGGGCGTCGTCGGAACACCGCCGGTGACCGAGACGATTCTCGGCAAGATCGCCGCTGCCGATGTCTTCGTTCCCGACCTGACCTTCGTGGCCGAGACTGATGCCGGCAAGCTCATCCCGAACCCGAATGTGATGATCGAGTACGGCTACGCACTTCGTGCACTGACCTTCAAAGCCATGATGCCGGTGATGAACACGCATTTCGGGCCACCCGAGTCGTTGCCCTTCGACATGGGCCATGTCCGGCATCCGACGCAGTATGACGCGCCACCCGAGATCTCGGACGGTGAGCGCCGCGCGCGGCGCGGCAAGCTCTCTCAAACGCTGGAAGCCATCCTGCGCCTGATGATCCAGGATATCCTCAGCCGTTCTCGCACCGACGCTCCTTTCACACCCGCGCAGCCAT
>CAYJMY010000234.1:0-7246 GCA_964371125.1 uncultured Mesorhizobium sp.
GGCCTGGAGAGCGTCGGCCTGCGCACGACCGGCGGCGTCGCCGCGGCGCCGCGCGCCCCGCTTGCCCGCCGCTTCGGCCACGGCCTTCTCGTCCGGCTCGACCAGGCGATGGGGCGGATCGACGAGGCGGTGTCGCCGCGCCTGCCCGTCGCGCCCCTTTCGGTGGAGCGCCATCTCGCCGAGCCGGTGACCGGGATCGAGGACGTCGAGGAACTGACCGGGCTGCTCGCCGCCGGGCTGAAGGCCGATCTCGAACGGCGCGACGAGGGGGCGCGCCTGCTGGAACTGGCGCTGTTCCGGGTCGACGGCCACGTCAGCCGCATCAGCGTCGGCACGTCGCGGCCGCTGCGCGACCCGAAGCTGGTGCGGCGCCTGTTCAAGGAGAGGCTGGCGGTCGCGCAGGCTGCGTTCGACCCCGGCTTCGGCTTCGATCTCGTGCGGCTTTCGGCGCGCGAGACGGCGCGGCTGGAGATCGTGCAGACCGACCTCGCCGGGGACCGGGGGGGCGGCGAGGAGGATATCGCCGTCTTCGCCGACCGGGTCAGAGCGCGCCTCGGCGAGCAGGCCGTGCTGCGTCCGGTCGCGGTGCACAGCCATATCCCCGAACGCGCGGCGGCGCTGCTGCCCTTCGCCGCGGCGGCGGGCGGAGCTGCCGCGCAGGATCGCGGTCCCCACGCGCCGGCCGCGGAGCGGCCGATCCGGCTCTTTTCCCGGCCCGAACCGGTCGAGGTCATGGCCGAGATCCCCGAGGGGCCGCCGGCGCATTTCCGCTGGCGCCGGGCGCTGCATCGCGTCGCCCGCTCGGAAGGTCCCGAACGCATCGCGCCGGAATGGTGGCGCGACGGGGAGGCGGCGGCGACGCGCGACTATTTCCGTGTCGAGGACGCCGACGGCCGGCGCTACTGGCTCTACCGGCAGGGTCTCTACGGCGCCGCGGAGCCGACGCCGCGCTGGTTCATGCACGGGGTCTTCGCATGAACGCGCCCGCCTATGCCGAGTTCGCGGTGCACTCGAACTTCTCCTTCCTGCGCGGCGCCTCGGCGCCAGAGGAACTGGCGGTCACGGCCAGGCAGCTCGGCCTGTCGGCGCTCGGGCTCGCCGACCGCAACACGGTCGCCGGCACGGTCAGGGCCTGGCTGCAGGCGAAGGAGACGGGCCTCGCCTATCATCCGGGAGCGCGGCTGTCGTTTTCGGACGGCACACCCGACATGCTCGCCTATCCGCAGGACCGCCAGGGCTGGGGGCATCTCTGCCGCATGCTCACCGAAGCCAATCTGCGCGGCGAAAAGGGCGCTCCGGACCTCAGGCGCGCCGACCTCCTCGACTGGGGGGAACGCCTGGCGCTCGCCGTCCTGCCGGATTTCGCCACCCCCCCCGACGAGGCGCTCTCCTTGCTGCGCAGCCTCGCCGACCGCTTCCCCGGCAGCGTCCGTGTCGCGGTCGGGCCGGGCTATGGCGGCGACGACGGCTTCCGCATCGCCTCCGCGGCGGCCCTCGCCGATGCGGCCGGCGTGCCGCTGATGGCGGTCAACGACGTGCTCTACCACGCGCCAGCCCGCCGACAGCTGCAGGACGTGCTGACCGCGATCCGCTTGAACGTCCGGATCGCGGAGGCGGGCTATGCGCTCGGCGCCAATGCCGAACGCCATCTCAAGGGACCGGCCGAGATGGCGCGGCTGTTCCGCCGCCACCCGCGGGCGATCGCCGAGACGGTCCGCTTCGCCGAGAGCCTCGGCTTCTCGCTGGCGCAGCTCAAGTACAACTACCCTGACGAGCCGACCGAGTCGGGCCTGGAGCCGCAGGCGGAGCTCGAACGCCTCACCCGGGAGGGCGCGGCGCTGCGCTATCCCGGCGGCGTGCCGGAGAAGATCGAGCGGCTGATCCGCCACGAACTCGCCATCGTCGCCGAACTCAACTACGCCCGCTACTTCCTCACCGTCCACGACATCGTCTCGTTTGCCCGCGCGCGGGGAATCCTCTGCCAGGGGCGGGGATCGGCGGCGAATTCGGTTATCTGCTTCTGCCTCGGCATCACCGATGTCGGGCCCGACATCATCGACCATTTGTTCGAGCGCTTCATCTCCGTCGAGCGCAACGAGCCGCCGGACATCGACGTCGACTTCGAGCACGAACGTCGCGACGAGGTCATCGCCTACATCTACGAGAAGTACAGTTCCCGCCGCACCGCGCTCGCCGCGTCGGTGGTGACCTACCGGTCGCGCTCGGCGCTGCGCGAGGTGGCCAAGGCGGTCGGGCTTTCGGACGACACGATCGACGCGCTTGCCGGGTCGACCTGGCGCTGGACCTCGGCCGGGCTCGGCGAAACCGAGGCGGCGGCCGCCGGTCTCGACATGCGCGATCCGATGATGCGCCACCTCTTCACGCACGCCAACGACATCATGGGCTTTCCCCGGCATCTCTCCCAGCACGTCGGCGGCTTCGTCATCACCCGCGACCGGCTCGACGAGGTGGTGCCGATCGTGAAGACGGCGATGGACGAGCGCCGGATGGTCGAATGGGACAAGGACGACCTCGACGCGGTCGGCATCCTCAAGGTCGACATCCTGGCGCTGGGCATGCTGTCTTGCCTGCGCCGCGCCTTCGAACTGCTCGATGCCGGCTACGGCCGCCGGCTGACGCTCGCTCAGGTGCCGGCCGAGGATGCGAAGGTCTACGACATGATCTGCCGCGCCGACACGCTCGGCGTCTTCCAGATCGAGAGTCGGGCGCAGATGACCATGCTGCCGCGGCTGAAACCCCGGGAGTTCTACGACCTCGTCATCGAGGTGGCGATCGTCAGGCCGGGGCCGATCCAGGGCGACATGGTGCATCCCTACCTGCGCCGCCGGCAGGGCAAGGAGAAGGCGGAATATCCACGTCCCGAACTGGAGGCGATCCTGAAGAAGACCCTCGGCGTCCCGCTCTTCCAGGAACAGGCGATGCGCATCGCCATCGAGGCGGGGGGGTTCAAGCCGGGCGAGGCCGATCAGCTGCGCCGCGCCATGGCCACCTTCCGCCGGGTGGGCACGATCGGCACGATGCGGCAAAAGATGATCGACGGCATGGTGTCGCGCGGCTACGAGAAAGCGTTCGCCGAGCGCTGCTTCAGCCAGATCGAAGGGTTCGGCGAGTACGGCTTCCCCGAGAGCCACGCCGCTTCCTTCGCCCTGCTGGTCTACGCCTCGTGCTGGCTGAAGGCCTATTATCCCGACGTCTTCTGCGCGGCGATCCTCAACGCCCAGCCGATGGGCTTCTACGCGCCGGCGCAGCTCGTGCGCGACGCGATCGACCACGGCGTCGAGGTACGCGCCGTCGACGTCAACTTTTCCGAATGGGACTGCACGCTGGAGCCGGCACCGTTCGATCCCGGCCGCATCGCGCCGCGCCATGCCGAGATGGCGGGCGTGATCCGCACGGCGCATGCGGTGCGCCTCGGCTTCCGCCAGATCAAGGGCCTGTCCCGGGGCCAGCTCGAGCGGCTCGTCGCCCGGCGCGGCCGGGGTTTCGATTCGGTGCGCGACGTGTGGCTGCGAACCGGCCTGCCGGCGGCCACGGTGGTCGGGCTCGCCGAGGCGGACGCCTTCCGCTCCATCGGCCTCGACCGGCGCGAGGCGCTGTGGGCGGCGCGCGCCCTCGAGGGCCGCAGCGCAGCGGAGCGGCTGCCGCTGTTCGACAGGCCGGAGATGCGGCTGCGCGAGCTCGAGCCGGAGACGCGGCTGCCGCCCATGCCGCTCGGCGAGCACGTCTATCACGACTACCGGACGCTGACGCTCTCGCTGAAGGCGCATCCGGTGTCGTTCCTGCGCCAGCGGCTGAAGGCTGCCGGCGTGATGGCCGACGCCGGCCTGGCGGAGCTGCCGAGCGGCCGGCGCGTCACGGTCTCGGGCCTGACCCTGGTGCGCCAGCGTCCGGGCTCGGCCAAGGGCGTCATCTTCATGACCGTCGAGGACGAGACCGGCATCGCCAACATCATCGTCTGGCCGAAGACCTTCGAGCGCTATCGTTCGGCTGTGCTGGGCGGAAGGCTGGTCAGGGTGCGCGGCCGCCTGCAGTCGGAATCGGGGGTCATCCACGTCGTCGCCGAAGAGGTCGAGGACATTACCGCCTGGCTCGGCTCGCTGTCCGAGCAGGCGCCGGCGATCGAAAGTCTCGCCCATGCCGACGAGATCAAGCGGCCCGTCGTCGAGCTGCGCGAGAAGCTGGTGGCACGCTCCCGCCTCGCTCAGCTGATTCGCGAGGTGCCGACGCTGCGCCACGACTACCGGAAACTGTCGTCCGGCGCCGCCGCCGCAATGCCCAGGGGGCGCAACTTCCACTGAGCGGCGAAAGGGCCGCAGCAAAGGAGGATCGCAGAGAGAAAGGGACGTCCGTTCACGACGACCGGCGCCGGCGCGGGATCATTCCTCGATCCGGCGGGCCTCCGACGGCAGCATGACGGGAATGCCGTCACGGACCGGATAGGCGAGGCGCGCCGCCCGCGACACCAGTTCGGAACGCTCCGCGTCCCAGGAGAGCGGGCCCTTGGTCAGCGGGCAGGCGAGAAGCTCCAGCATCCTCACGTCCACGGTGGCTGCCTTGCGCCGTGTCATGGCTCTCCCCCCGGCCCTACTGGAGACCCGGGCCGAAATCGTCGCGGTCCCGCGCCATCGCCATTTCGGTGATGGCGATCAACGTCTCGGCCCGCGTCCTCAGATCCGGCGCCTCGAGCAGTGCCTGCTTCTCGGCGGGACCGTAGGGCGCCATCATCGACAGGGCGTTGACCAGCGTCGCGTTCTCGGCGCGGCTGACGCTCTCCCAGTCGGCGTCGAGGCCATTGGCCTCCAGATAGGACCTGAACGCCCGAAGCAGGGCCGGACGGTCGACCTCCTCGGCGCCGCGTTCATCGAGATCCGCCGCGAACGGCACGATGCGGCATTGCCTGAACGGCGTGCGCGCCGCAACCTCTTCGACGACGCGGAAACGACAGACGCCGTGCAGCGAGATGAGATAGCGGCCGTCGCCGGTCTCGGAGAGCGAGGTGACGCGGCCGAGGCAGCCGACCTGGCAGAGCGCCGGCTCTCCGTCGGCGCGCAGCCCGCCGTCGAGGGCAGGCTGGATCATGCCGATCAGCCGCCCGCCGGCCATCGCCTCGTCGATCATCTGCAGGTAGCGGGGTTCGAAGATGTTGAGCGGCATGCGTCCGCCGGGGAGCAGGAGCGCGGCCGACAGCGGAAACACCGGGACCGTCGCCGGGAGGTCGGCGGCCTTCCTGTAGTGGGCATTTCCCGCCTGCACGTGTCGCCTCCATTCTCGCCATACCGCGCCTGCCGGGCAAAGGGGGCGGACGGAAACGCCGCCCGCCCGGCGGTGCTTCAGGAGAACAGCACCGCCGAGAGCTTGCGCCGCGCCGCCAGCGTGATCTCGTCGGTCGGACCCCACGCCTCGAAGAACTTGAGCAGCTGCGCCCGCGCACCGTCCTCCCGCCACGTCCGGTCCGCCTTGACGATGGCGAGCAAATTGTCGGCCGCCTCCATGCGCATGCCCTTGGCGTTCTGGATCATGGCGAGGTCGAAGCGCGCCTCGTGATCCTTGGGATCGGCGAGCAGGCGGCGCTCCAGGGCCAGCGGGTCGCCGATCGCCGCGGCCTGTTCGGCGAGCGCGATCCTGGCGCGCACCGCGGCGAGCGGGGCAGCATCCTTCTTGCCTTCGGGCGCCTGGTCGAGCAGGTGGCGCGCCGCGTCGGCATTGCCGGTCTCGAACATCAGCTCGGCCATGCCGGCGAGAGCCTCGACCGAGTCGGGGGTCTGCTCGAGAACCGCCGAATAGAGGTCGGCCGCGCCCTGCAGGTCTCCCGCGGCGCGCGCCTGCTGCGCCGCGGCAAGCGCCTCGGCGACATGCGCCGCGCCGTCGTCCTTGCCGGCGACCTTGGCGATGAAATCGCGAATCTGGCTTTCCGGGATCGCGCCCATGAAGCCGTCGACGGGCTGTCCGTTCTTGAAGGCGATGACCGCGGGGATCGACTGGATGCCGAGCTGGCCGGCGACCGCGGGGTGGTCGTCGATGTTCATCTTGACCAGCTTGACCCTGCCGCCGGCGGCGCGGACCGTCTTTTCCAGCGCCGGCGTCAGCTGCCGGCACGGCCCGCACCAGGGCGCCCAGAAGTCGACCAGCACCGGCTGGCGCCGCGATTCCTGGATGACGTCGACGGCGAACGCCGCCGTGGTCGTGTCCTTGATCAGTTCGCCGGCCGGCGCGGCGGCTCCCGGCGCCGTGGCAGGGGCCGCAGAGGCGCCCGGCGCGACAGCTCCCGGCGCAGAACCGTAATTGACTGTCGTGGCATAGCCCCCGCCGCCGCGCGCATAGGGATTGCTCTGGTCGCTCATCTCGTTCCTTCCGGCCGGCGCTTTCCCGGCCCTGCCGCCGCGACGGGCGCAACTTGCTGTCGGGCCTCCATGTGGCGATCACACGGAGAGTTTCAAGATAGAAGGATCATGCCCCGTCGCCTTGATGAAGCGCAACAGGTCTTGCGCGGCGATCGAGGTCGTCGCCTCGTTGGTGAGCGGGTGGGCATTGACCACGGCATGCTCGAGAAGGGCCGCATCGACGAACACCTTCACCCGCTGGCCCGTGTCGTTGATGACGCCGAAGGCGGTGACGGCGCCGGGGATCACGCCGAGCAGGTCCATCAGCGCGTCGGGCCGGCCGAACGAGACGCGGCCGGCGGCGCCGATTAGCGTGTGGATGGTCTTCAGGTCGACGGTCGCCTCCTCCTCGACGGTCAGCAGGAAATACTGGTCCTTGCGGTCCTTGAGGAACAGGTTCTTGGTGTGGCCGCCGGGGATCTCGCCGCGCAGCGCCTGCGAATCGGCGACGGTGTAGAGCGGCGGATGGCTGACCGTGGTCACCGGGATGTCGAGCCCGGCGAGGAAGGCGAAAAGTTCGTCGGGCGTTTTCGTCATGGGCGTTTCGGCTGCTCCTGCGGGGCGTTCTCCTCTATGTCGGGCCGGGCGCCCGAGGCAAGTGCCGCGAAGATGGGACGTCCGGTCGCTCCCGGCGTTGGCGAGCGCGGTCGAGACTTTTCCGGCGCGGGGCCAGGCGTTTTCCGCTGCGTCCGGCGACGCCGTCGGCGGACGTTTCCGGCCGGCGAGATTCCCTGTTGCATTCCGCCGGCGCTTCGGCCATATAGGCCCCGCTTGCGGCCGGTGGCCGCGCGAGCGGGTGTAGCTCAGGGGTAGAGCACAACCTTGCCAAGGTTGGGGTCGAGGGT
>CAYJMY010000235.1:0-7212 GCA_964371125.1 uncultured Mesorhizobium sp.
TCGCCCTGGCGCTGCTCGCCGAACGCGCCGCCGGCCGTTCCTTTCCCGTCCGCTTCCTCGTCCTTGCCCTCCTCGGCCGCGCCGAGGTGATCGCGCGGGCGTACGTTGCCCGGACCTCGGCGACGCTGATCGCCGAGGCGATCGAGGCCGGCTGCCCGGACGTCCCCGACCTCGCCTGCCTCGACGAACCGACCGGCCTGCACTACGGCGCCGCCGACGCCGTGCTGCTCGCGCTGCGCCTGCGCATCCTCGCCGCCGTGCTTGACCTGCTGTCGGTCGCGGAAGACGTCTGCGACAACCGACTTGCCGTCTTTTCCGACGACCGTTCCACCGGCTGGCTTGCCAACTGGCCTGCCGTTGCCGCACCCGGCGCTGGCGAAGCACCGCTCGCGCCGCTGCTCCTCATTGTATGCCTTCCCGCCGCGCGCCGCCGGTTCCGGCCGCCCGACACCTCATGACGATCTCCGGCCAGCGCCCGCATCTCCAGATCCGCGACCGCGCCATGCCCTCCAGGGCACGATCCCCGTTGTTTCAAAGACGCGTGCTGCCCGTCGCGGGGCTTTCGGACCGCCCGCCGATCGCCTCGGGCGAGAGGCGGGGCGATCCCGCGCCGGCCTCTTCCGCGTCGCGCACCAGCGCGGCGATGCGGCGCGACAGCGGCGCGTCCATGCCGTGTTCCTTCGCCAGGTGCATGATCGCACCCTGGAACGCGGCGATCTCGGTCTTGCGGCCGCGCTGCAGGTCCTCCCACATCGACGAGCGCGCCGCCGGGTCGATGGCGAGCATGCGCCGGGCGAGCCGGACGAACAGCGCGTCCGGCAGGCGCAGCAGGAACGGCAGCAGACCGGGACGGATGGCGCCGATCTTCGCCGGACGGATGCCGGCGCTTCGCAGGACGGCGAGCGCCTCGGCGATCTGCGCGGCGAGGACGCGGCGCCAGCGGCGGTCGGCGAGCTGGCGCGCCAGCGGCAGGCCCGACAGCGCGTTCAGCGCATTGTTGAGGTTGAGCAGCAGCTTGCCCCAGAGCACCGCCTCGATGTCGCGCGTCTCGCGCACCGGAGAGCCCTCGACGTCGAGCAGCGCGGCGAGGCCGCGCCGGCCGGCCTCGATCAGCGTGTCGCCGCTGGTGGCGCGATGGAAGGACAGCGTGCCGTCGGCCTCGTCGGTACGCACCACGTTGAACGGCACCATCGCGCCGAGCACGGTGCGGCCCGGTCCCAGTCGGTCGCGGAGGAGCGGCAAATTGCCGACGCCGTTCTGCAGGCTGACGACGACGGCGCCGGGGCGGCCGTGTGCGACGATCAGATCGGCCATCGCGGCGGTGTCGCCGCTTTTCACGGTAACGAGGACGATGTCGGCCCCGGTAAATGCGGCGGCCGGGTCGACTGTCGCCCGAATCGCGCCGGGCGCGACGGCCCGCGACGTTCCGTCGAGGTCGACGACGCACAAGCCCCGCGACGCGGCCGCGACCACGTCGGGACGGCCAAGCAGGATCACGTCGCGCCCGGCGAGCGCGAGGCAGGCGCCGACATGGCAGCCGATGCTGCCGGCGCCAGCGATGGCGATACTTGGCCCGTTCCCGTTCATCTCTCCAACCACACGGCGGCCGATCACGTCAGGGATTCCGCCCGGCGTCAACCGCGCGCCAACCATCACCGGAGGGTCCGGGCCGGCGGCAGCGCCGGCGACGTGACAGGTCCGGCCGATTCGACTATCCATCGCCGCATGAACCTGCCCGTCGATCCCGCCGCCAACCTCGCCGCCCTGATCCGCTGTCCCTCCGTGACCCCCGAGGAGGGCGGTGCGTTGACGGCGCTGGCCGCAATGCTCGAGCCGCTCGGTTTCGCCATCGACCGGCCGGTGTTCAGCGAGGACGGCACGCCCGACATCGAGAACCTCTACGCCCGGCTTTCCGGCAACGGGCCGCACCTGATGTTCGCCGGCCACACCGACGTCGTGCCGGCGGGCGACGAGGCCGCCTGGTCGCATCCGCCCTTCGCCGCCGAGATCGCCGCCGGCGAGATGTACGGCCGCGGAGCCGTCGATATGAAGGGCGGCATCGCCTGCTTCGTCGCGGCACTGGCCCGCCACATCGCCGAGCGCGGCGCGCCGAAGGGCTCGGTGTCGCTGCTGATCACCGGCGACGAGGAGGGGCCGGCGATCAACGGCACGACGAAGCTGCTCGACTGGGCGGCGGCGCGCGGCGAGACGTGGGACGCGGCGATCGTCGGCGAGCCGACCAACCCGGAATCGCTCGGCGACGCCGTCAAGATCGGCCGGCGCGGCTCGATCTCCGGCCTGCTCACCGTCAACGGCCGCCAGGGCCACGCCGCCTATCCCCAGCTCGCCGACAATCCCGTCCGCGGGCTCATCACTCTCGTCGAAGCGCTGCTCCATCCCGCCTTCGACAAGGGCACGAAGGACTTCCAGCCGACCAACCTCGAAGTGACGTCGATCGACGTCGGCAATCCGGCGACCAACGTCATCCCGGCGCGCGCCACGGCGGCCTTCAACATCCGCTTCAACGACACCTGGTCGGCCGAGACGCTGCAGTCTGAGATCCACAACCGCATCGACCGGGCCGTCGGCCGCAGGAAGCTCAGGCCGGGCCGCAAGGAGCCGATTGACTACGAACTCGTCTGGCGCGACCGGCCGAGCCATGTCTTCCTCACCCGCGACGACCGGCTGATCGCAGCGCTGTCGGGATCGATCGAGGCAGTCGTCGGACGCCGGCCGGCGCTGTCGACCTCGGGCGGCACGTCGGACGCCCGCTTCATCAAGGATTTCTGCCCGGTGGTCGAGTTCGGCCTGGTCGGCAAGACGATGCACATGGTCGACGAACGGGTTCCGTTGTCCGACCTGGAGACGCTGACCCGGATCTACCAGCGCTTCATCGAAGACTGGTTCGGCTGAGACGAGAAAACCATGCCTGACGTGAACGAGATCCGGAGAAGCCTCGCAGGCGCATGGCGGCTGATGACTGGCCGGGCCGACGGGCTGCGCCTACTCGACATCTCGGCCGACGGCTTCTGGAACTCGTTCTTCGCCATCCCCGTCGCCCTGCCCGCGCTTGCCATCGGCTGGATATTGGCGGCGAACGGGATCGCCGCCGATGCCGGTGGCGGGCGCCTGTCCGTCGTGGTGACGCTCGCCATCGTCGACCTCTCGGTCTGGGTCGCGCCGTTGATCGTCTTCCTGGTGGCCGCGCCGCAGTTCGGCCTCTCCGACCGGGTCGCCCAACTGGTGGTCGCGTACAATTGGGGCGAGGCGCTGATGAGTTGGCTCGCCTTCCCCGTCGCCCTGTTCCTGCTCACATTCGACGTCGGGCAGGAAACCAGCGACGCGTTGATGCTGCTCCTGTTCATCGCGCTCACGATCCTCGGCTGGCGGCTGGTCACCACCGCGCTCGGGCGCGGCGCGGGCGTCGGCAGCGCGGTCTTCGCCGGCCTCTTCGTCGTGTCGCTGGTGGTGCTGATCACGCTGGAGAGGCTGATGGGCATCTTCCCGGGCGATCAGTTGGCGGGATAGTCGACCTTCACCAGGTAGAGGCCCTGCGGCGGCGCCAGTCCGGCGCAGGCGGCGCGGTCGCGGGCGGCAAGCGCCGCGGCGACATCGGCCGCCGTCCACGCGCCCTCGCCGACGCGCTTCAGCGTGCCGACCATCGAGCGCACCTGGTTGTGCAGGAACGATCGCGCCGAGGCGCGGATCTCGATCACGTCACCGTCGCGCCCGACGTCGAGGCGGTCGAGGGTCCTGACCGGGCTCTTCGCCTGGCAGTGGGCGGAGCGGAAGGTCGTGAAATCATGGCGGCCGACGAGTTCCTGCGCGGCCTGATGCATGGCGGTCGCGTCGAGCCGCTTCGGCACCCACCAGACACGGTTCCTTTGCAGCACCGGCGGGGCGCGGCGGTTGAGGATCCTGTAGAGATAGTGGCGGCCGATGGCCGAGAAGCGCGCGTCGAAGGCATCGTCGACCGGCGTCGCGGCGAGGATCGCCACCGCCTCCTTCGCCAGGCCGAGATGGGCGTTGAGCGCATCGCGCACGGTATCGGCCGGCCAGGCGCGCGACAGGTCGACATGGGCGACCTGGCCGGTGGCGTGGACGCCGGCATCGGTGCGGCCGGCGCCGCGCAGCGAGATCGTTTCGCCGCAGAAGGAAAGGACCGCCTGCTCGATCGCCGCCTGGACGGAATGCTGGCCGGCCTGGCGCTGCCAGCCGGCATAGGCAGTCCCGTCATATTCGACGTCGAGGCGGTAGCGCGGCATCGGCTAGAGGCCCTCGAGCATCGGGACGCGGCGCGGCCGGCCGGTCATGACAGCCTCCCGCCGGCGGCGATCTTGGCGCCGCGCAGGAAATCGGCGGCGCCGGCCGGCTTGCCACCGGCGCGCTGCACCTCGAGGAGACGCACGGCGCCCTCGCCGCAGGCGACGGTCAGGTCGTCGCGAAGAACGGTGCCCGGCGCGCCCTTCCCTTCGGCGGCAAGGCAGCGCAGCACTTTCAGCCGCTCCGGCCGGCCGGCGATTTCGACCTCGCACCAGGCGCCCGGATGGGGCGACAGGCCGCGGATCGCCGCGCAGGTCTCGGCGGCCGGACGGGTCCAATCGATGCGGGTCTCGGCCTTGTCGATCTTGCGGGCGTAGGTGACGCCTTCCTCCGCCTGCGGCACGAGCGGCAGGTCGCCCGCCTCGAGACGCGCCATCGCCTCGACCATGAGGCGGGCGCCGGTGGCCATCAGGCGGTCGTGGAGTTCGCCGGCGGTCGTCGACGGCGGGATCGGCACGCGCTCGGCGAGCGCGACCGGACCGGTGTCGAGGCCGGCATCCATCTTCATGATCATCATGCCCGTCTCGGCGTCGCCGGCCATGATGGCGCGCTGGATCGGTGCGGCGCCGCGCCAGCGCGGCAGCAGCGAGGCGTGGCCGTTGTAGCAGCCGAGCCGCGTGCCTTCGAGGATGGCCGCCGGCAGGAGCAGCCCGTAGGCGACGACCACGGCGACGTCGGCTCGGAGCGCGCGGAAGGCGGACTGCTCGGCCTCGCCCTTCAGCGAAACCGGCGAAAGCACAGGTATGCCCAGCCGCTCGGCCTCGCGTTGCACCGGCGACGGCGTCAGTTCCAGGCCGCGGCGGCCGGCCGGGCGCGGCGGCTGGGAGTAGACGGCGACGATCTCGTGGCCCGCCTGGGCCAGCGCGCGCAGCGTGGCGACCGAGAATTCGGGCGTTCCCATGAAGACGATGCGCAGCGGCATTGTTTCCCGAAAAGGTTTGCGGACAGCCGGACCCGGCGGGTCAGGCCCCCGCTTCAAACGGGTTTACAACCGCGAGGTCAAGCCCGGCGAAGTCGCGCAGGTTGCGGGTGGCGAGCGTGGCGTCATGCGCCATGCACATCGCGGCGATCATGGCATCCTTGGTCTCGATGAGCCGCCCGGCCAGCCGGCGTGCCGCGGCGATACGGCCGTACTGCTCGGCCGCCGTCTCGCCGAAGACGAGGATGCGGCCCTCATACTCGCCGCGAACACGCGCGATCGCTTGCAGAAGGCCTTCGCGCCGAGCCGACTCGCGGACCAGTTGCGCCCCGAACGAGAGTTCGGCGAACACGATCGTGGAGAGAAACAACGATGCCGGCTCCTGGGCATTGAGCCAGCCGAGAACTCTGGGATCGATGCCGCCCCGCGAGAACGCCTCGGAGACGACGTTCGTGTCGAGGACGATCACGTCGGCTCAGTCCAGGTCCGGGGGAGCGCGATCGGCTTCGTGTCGCGAGGCCCCGACGGCGGCCAGCTCTTCAGACGTGAAGAACGCGCCACCGGCCAGTTCCCGGAGGCGATTGCCTGCCTTGTCCTTTCGGGTGTCCTGGAGGGCGTAGCTCTTCTGCATGGCCGCGATCGCTTCCTCTGAGAGGCTGCGGCCGTTGCGGCGGGCGCTTTCCTCGATGCGCCGCTTGAGTTCGGCATCGATTCCCCGGATCAGCATGTCGCCCATGGTCTGGCCTCGTGATTGCTATCAATGATATCAAATCACTGGTCACGGCGCCAGAGGCGGGCGTGCTACCCCACGAGCCGCGCCGGAGCTTTGTCCCTGGCGAGCTTCTTGAACTTCTTCACCACCATGTCCCGCTTCAGCTTGGAGATGTGGTCGATGAAGAGGACGCCGTCGAGATGGTCGATCTCGTGCTGCAGGCAGGTAGCCATCAGCCCGTCCGCCGCCATCTCCCGCTGCGTACCGTCGAGGTCGAGATAGGTCACCTTCACCGAAGCCGGGCGCTCGACCTCGGCATAGTAGTCGGGGATGGACAGGCAGCCCTCCTCGTAGACTGACCGTTCGTCAGAACGCAGAACGACTTCGGGATTGACGAAGACCTGAGGCGCGCGCGGCTCGCCCTCCTTGGCGAGGTCGATGACGAGGAGCCGGATCGGCTCACCGACCTGAATCGCGGCAAGGCCGATACCGGGCGCATCGTACATCGTGTCGAGCATGTCGGCCGCGAACCTGCGCAAGCGGCCATCCACCTGTTCGACGGGCCTGGAAATCTGGCGCAGGACGGGATCTGGGAGGATGATGAGCGGTCTGACGGTCATGCGTTTCAACTAAGACGTCGCCGCCGGAGCGTCAACGGGTCCGGCGACGCGACGTTCCCGTTTTGGTCTGCAAGGCCGAAACGAATCATCTACAGTGGTTCGATGAACGATCTCCACGCCCTCCTCTCCGAACCGATCGCGCAGCTCGGCGCGACGCCGATCACGCTGGGCGCGGCGCTCGCGGGGCTCGCTTTCCTCGTGCTGGCGCTGCTGATCGCTCTCGTCGTCGCCCTGTGGCGCTCGGCGAACGCCCGCACCGCCTCGGCGGCGGAAATTGCGGAACGCGTCCGCGAGGCCGACCAGCGCATGGCGGGGCTGCTGCAGGCGCAGGCCGAAATGCAGGGACGCATGGGCACGATCGCGGAAGTGTTCGGCGCCCGCCAGGCCGAACTCACGCAGTCGCTCGGCCAGCGCCTCGACGCGATGACGGGACGCCTCGGCCAGACCATGACCGAACAGACCCGTTCGACCCACGAAAACCTGGCGAAGCTGCAGGAGCGGCTCGCCGTCATCGATACGGCGCAGGGCAACATACAGGCGCTGGCCGGCGAAGTCGTCCAGCTGCAGGCGATCCTTTCCAACAAGCAGACGCGCGGCGCCTTCGGCCAGTCGCGCATGGAAGCGATCGTCGCCGACGG
>CAYJMY010000236.1:0-7197 GCA_964371125.1 uncultured Mesorhizobium sp.
CCGGTGCCCATGACGTAGCCGGTCCAGGCGAGATTGGTGCAGATCGTGTCGAAGAAGCCGGAGTACTTCTTGGCGTGGCGCAGCCGGTTGATGGAATCGCGCTGCACGAGGCCCATCGTGCCGGCATAGTAGTAGGGCCAGACCGCTTCCGATCCGTCCCTTTCCTCCGCCGCGATCATCTTCTCGGCGACGAGGTCGAGCGCGGCCTCCCAACTCGCCTCCTTCCAGACGCCCTCGCCCTTCGCCCCGGCGCACACCAGCGGTTTCGTCAGGCGGTCGGGATGGTTGACGCGCTCGGCGTAGCGGGCGACCTTGGCGCAGACGACGCCGGCCGTGTAGCTGTTGTCGCGGGCGCCGTGGACGCGGCCGATGCGGCCGTCGCCGAGCAGCTCGACGTCGAGCGCGCAGGTCGACGGGCAGTCGTGGGGACAGGCCGAATGGCCGATTTTCAGGGGGGTGTGCTGGTTCATCGGGCCAAACTAGCGATTCTGTGCCGGTGCGTGTAGACGCGGGAGCCCAAATTGCATTGATGCAGGCGAAAGGACCGCCGGAACCGCGACGATGAACTACCGCCACGCCTACCATGCCGGGAACTTCGCCGACGTCGTCAAGCACGTCGTGCTTACCCGCATCGTCGACTACCTGAAGCGCAAGGACAAGGCGTTCCGCGTCATCGACACCCATGCCGGCCGCGGCCTCTATGACCTGTCCTCCGTCGAGGCGCAGAAGACCGGCGAGTGGCGCGACGGCATCGGCCGCGTGCTGGCGCAGACATTTCGCCCGGAAGCGGCGGCACTGCTCGCGCCCTATCTCGAGGCGGTCCGCGCCGCCAATCCGGACGGCGGCGTCGCGCACTATCCCGGCTCGCCGTGGATCGTGCGCCATCTCCTACGCCGGCAGGACCGGCTGACTGCCATCGAGATGCACCCGGAGGACGCGGCGGCGCTTTCCCGCAAGTTCGGCGGCGACGTGCAGACCCGCGTCATCGAACTCGACGGCTGGCTGGCGCTCGGCGCCCATCTGCCGCCCAAGGAGAAGCGCGGGCTGGTCCTCGTCGATCCGCCCTTCGAGGCGGCGGGCGAGTTCGACCGGCTGGTCGCGGGGCTGGAGAAGGCCCATCGGCGCTGGCCGGGCGGCATCTACGCGCTGTGGTATCCGATCAAGGACCGCCGCGCGGTCAACGCCTTCCGCACCGCGCTCGCCGAGACGGGAATCCCGAAGATCGTCGATATCCGCTTCGAGATTCGCCCGGCATCGTCGGAACCGAGCCTAGATGGGTCGGGCATGGTGGTGGTCAACCCGCCGTTTTCGCTGAAGGCGGAGCTGGACGTGCTGCTGCCGGCGCTGTCGCGGGTGCTTTCCGAGCCGGCCGGGGGATCAAGTCGCGTGATGCAGATCACCGGCGAGCAAACTGTCGAGGAATGACGCCGGCCGGCGCCGCGTCTCACGGCTCGATGCCGAGGTCCTGGTAGAGCTCGAAAAGGTCGTAGGCCGGCGCCTTGGTCGCCTCGCAGCCGCCGACATTGGTCCCGTAGACACCTTCCATCGGGAAGACGGTTTCGCTCATGCCGTCAGAGCCTTGGCCGGTGAGCTTGATATCCAGAATCCGCTCCTTGCCGGCATCCAGCGCAAGCGTCGGATAGCCGACCCATGCGTCGGAGCGAGTAAGTTTAGCTCCCTCGGCGATGACGCGCGGCGTGATCTTTCCGGTCGCCGGGTCGGACTCGTCCGGCGACGTCAGCGTGACGACGCCGGTAACGGAATCGAAGGCGACGACGAAGAACGGCTCGGTGAAGTGGCAGGTGAGCACGCCTGCCGCAGCTTCGACCGCGGAGAGCGCCAGCGCCGCCGCGCCAGCGAGCACCGTCCGCGCAAACGGTCCGCATCGCGCCGCCCGCTTCATCCCGTTATGCGGCGCTTCAGCCGCTCGAGGCCGAGGAAGAAACCGCCAATGCCGTTCGGCCCGTAGGGCTCGTAGGCGCGCAGCGCCGAGACCAGACCGTCGCGTTCCTCGGCGATGAACACCTGGGGGAAGGAGAGCCTGCGGCCTCCCTTCAGCACGTGGTTGGTGTCGACCTCGAAGGCCGCCTTCCTGCCCGTCTCATCGAGGAAGACCGTCATCACGGTGAAGCCGAAACGCTCCATGACAGACAGACCCCAGTCGAGGCCGCTCTCGATCTCGGCACGGCCGCGCATCTCGGGCTTCGGATAGTGCGGATCGAAGAGCACCGCGTCGAGGGCGAAACACGCCATCGCGGTCGCCTTGTCGCGGACTTCCAGCGCCGCCAGCATCCTGCGCATCAACGCCACGACCGCCGTTTCCATGCCGCTTTCCCTCGCCTCTCGTTTCCGGCCCACGTTAGCACCTTGAAGGGGGCCGGCAAGGCGTCGCACCGCCTTGACCCTCCCCCGCTTCGCCATCACACTGCGCCGCAACAGATTCTCGCGGAGAACGACCATGCGCCGCCTGGCAACCACCCTCCTCGCCGCCGCGTCGATGCTGGCGGCGGGCGTCGTCGCGTCCGCGGCGGGCGACAAGTCGGCCGCCGAATGCAGCAACGGCGCGATCCTGGCGCGCATCCAGTCGAAGTTCCGGCATCAGGTGACGCACGTGCCGCACCTGCCGGACGTCGACATCGTCGAGTTCCGCAAGATCCACCAGCACCGCTACATTCCCTTCGGCGAGAAAAGGCCGATCGCGCGGCGCTACTGCGGCGCGACCGCCCAACTGTCCGACGGCCGCCGGCGCACGATCTGGTACCTGATCGAGGACCGCATGGGATTTGCCGGCGTCGGGGATGGCGTCGAGTTCTGCGTCTCCGGCTTCGACCGCTGGTTCGTCTACAACGGCCGCTGCCGGGTTGTCCGCTAGCCGCGCGGCTCGGTGAAACCGCTTTCCTCATCGCCCACGCGAACTCTGGCGATCATCGCCCTTCTGGTCGCCGCGCTTGCGGCGCTCTATCTCGACCAGCGATCCGGAGGACTTGCCACTGGCGACGCCGGACCGTCGACGCCCGGCACCGGGTCGGTGACGGCGGCAGCGGGCTTCGATTTCTACGTCCTGTCACTGTCGTGGTCGCCGAGCTACTGCGAGGCGGAGGGTGCGGACGCCAATCGGCAGCAATGCGCGTCGGGTCGTCCCTTTGCCTTCGTCGTCCATGGCCTGTGGCCGCAATTCGAGAAGGGTTATCCCGAATCCTGTCCGACCGACGATCCGGCGGTTGGCGACGAGATGCTGCGCGGCCTCTACGACCTGATGCCGTCGGCCGGCCTCATCCGCCACCAGTGGAGGAAGCACGGCAGCTGTTCGGGCCTTTCGCAGGAAGACTACTTTGCCGTGCTCCGGGCAGCGCGCGGCGGCGTCTCGATCCCCGCGGACTACCGGCGCCTCGACGACTATCGGACCGTCGACCCTGACGCCGTCGAGCGCGACTTCCTCGCCGCGAATTCCGGCCTCGCCGCCGAAGGCATCGCCGTCACCTGCGACCGCCGGTACCTCCGCGAGGTGCGCATATGCATGACCAGGGACCTCCAGTTCCGCCCCTGCCCCGAGGTGGACCGCAGGGCCTGCACGCTCGACCGCGCGGTGATGCCGCCGGTGCGCGGCGGATAGGAAGCACCTACCGCCCCCTGAGCGGTTTTTCGATCGGTCCAGAGGCGGGTTCTGGTGACAAGGACGGCCGGGCCGCACTAGGGTTCCCGCCATTCCGAGTCCCGGGCGCCGCCTGGGGCGCCAATCCAGGGAGCCGGTCCTTCATGCCCAAGATCCTCTATTCCTCCGCTTCTCCCTATAGCGCCAAGGTACGCATGGCCGCCGCCTATGCCGGCATCGAAGCCGAGTCGGTGCCGACCGACACGAATGCGGAACCGGCGCTGCTCGTCGACAACAATCCGCTGGGCAAGATTCCGGTCCTCATCACCGACGCAGGCGAGTCCGTCTACGACAGCCGCGTGATCACCCAGTATCTCAACCGCGAATCGAAGAACCGGCTCTTCCCCCGCAACCCGGCGAAGCGCACGGAGGCGGAGCGCCTCGAGGCGCTGGCCGACGGCATCTGCGACTGCCTTCTCGCCCATGTCTACGAACGCCGTTTCCGACCGGAAGAGAAGATCCACCAGGAGTGGCTGGACAAGCAGTGGAAAAAGGTGACGCGGGCACTCGACCACCTCAACGCCGCACCGCCGAAGCTGCCGAAGACCATCACCGCCGGCCACCTCGCCCTACGCGCGACGCTCGGCTACCTGAACCTGCGTTTCGATGGGAAATGGGAGCGCGGCCGCGGCAAGCTGAAGCGCTGGGCGGCGCGTTTCGACGAGAAGTTCCCCGAACTGGTGCAGTTCCTGCCGAAGTAGGCGGCGGAAACGCGGGACCGGCGGCCACGGCCGCCGCCTGCAGAAAAACGAAAAGCCGGGCACGATGGCCCGGCTCTCCCTATTCTCGGTTTTGCGGCGCGTCAGAACTTCATACCGATGCCGAAAGTCACGCGATTGTCGT
This sequence comes from uncultured Mesorhizobium sp., assembly GCA_964371125.1. Lineage (GTDB taxonomy): Bacteria > Pseudomonadota > Alphaproteobacteria > Rhizobiales > Rhizobiaceae > DUSC01. The sequence continues at coordinate 4,496 of CAYJMY010000236.1, forward strand.
GCGAAGAGACCGACTGGTCGCCGCTGCCGGTGTTGAAGGTCCGGCTGCCGAAGTCCGTATAGCGGTACTCGACGCGACCGAAGACGTTCTCCGTCACCTTCACGTCGACGCCGGCACCCGCAGTCCAGCCGATCAGCGTGTTGCGGTCGCTGCCGGCCACGTCGGTGAGCTTCAGGCTCTGCGCGGCGCCGCCGGCCGTGCCGTAGACCAGCACGTCGTCGGTGACCGCGACGCCCATGCGCGCCCTCAGCGAGGCGTCGAGGCTCGAGCGCGACTCGACCCCGGCATTGTCGCCCGACAGGTTGGCCCAGTTGAGGTCGGCCTCGCCGCCAAAGACAAACATGCCGTTCTGGAAGTTGTAGCCGCCGAACGCGCCGCCGACGAAGCCGCTGGTGTTGACGTCGACGGCGGGCGTCCGGGTCCTGCCGGCAAAGCCGTAGCCGAGCGACACGCCGGCATAAGGACCCGACCAGGTGTTCACGGGCGGAGTCTCCAGAGGCGCGGTCGGTGCCGGCGGCTCCTCGTAGACCACGTCGGCAGCATAGGCGGGTACCATGCCGATCATGGCGACGAGACCGGCCGCGAGCGCGGTGGACCGGGCGAAAGTCATCTTGGCTGACATTGTTCTTAACTCCTTAGCCACAGGAACTCTGCAATTCCGTTTAATCATCACCCCACCGTCCGGGCGGAAACGGCCGGGGCGTCTTGCGGTTCCGAATGTCGTGAGGAATTGGGGCCGAACCGTTCCGACAATCGGGTCATTCCCGGGCTCGAATGCGGCCGAAAATGGACGTTGCACTATGGCAACAGGCCTGTCAGGAACCTGCATATTTTCAACGCGTTGGGCGCTTTGAAGCGAGGAGTTGCCGTCCTATATTGGCATTTCGGCCCCGTTGAACGGGCCCGACCGGGAAGGCGTTGCCACGTTGCCGCCTCAGGAATTGCCGGTTCGTAAACGAAAGAGGGACGCCGCGACGGCGCGCGATCCGAACCGGGGGATGACATGGCCGAAGGCCCGAAGACTGCACTTGTCACAGGCGGAGCGCGACGCATAGGCCGCGCCATCGTCGAGGATCTCGCCGCGAATGGATTCGCCGTAGCGATCCACGCCCACCGCTCGTCGGGCGAAGCGGACGCGCTGAAGCGGTCGATCATCGAGCGGGGCGGACGCGCGGCGGTCGTCGAAGCCGATCTCAGCGAGGCAGGCGCGGTCGCCGGCCTCGTCGACAAGGCCGCCGGCCTGCTCGGGCCGATCGGGCTGCTCGTCAACAACGCCTCGGCCTTCGAACCCGACACGGTCGCAGATTTCGACTGGGAGACATGGGACCGCCATTTCGCCCTGCACCTGAAGGCGCCGGTGATGCTCGCCCGGCAACTCGCGGCCAGCCTTGGCGACGACCAGGAAGGCCTGGTCGTCAACGTCATCGACGAGCGCGTGCTGCGGCTCAACCCGCGCTACTTCTCCTATACGCTCTCCAAGGCGGCGCTGTGGACGGCGACACAGACCATGGCGCAGGCTTTCGGGCCGAAAGTCCGCGTCAACGCGATCGGGCCCGGGCCGACGCTGGCCAACGTCCGCCAACGACCGGAAGACTTCCAGGCGCAGCTCGACGGCCTCATCCTCGGCCGCGGTCCGGACCTTTCCGAGTTCGGCGCGACCGTCCGCTACCTATGGCAGGCCCGCTCGGTGACCGGCCAGTTGATCGCCATCGACGGCGGGCAGCATCTTGCGTGGCAGACGCCGGATGTGACAGGCATGAACGAATGAGTCCGACGAGGCCGCCCATCCCCGCGCGCCGCGGTCAGTCCGCGGCCGACGACGACGTCGCCGGCTTCCTGCCCGGCGACGAGACCGACGACGACGCCGTCGAGGCCGTCGAGGTGCCGCCCGGCGAGGCAGTGGCCGCGATTCCCTTCACGCGCATCGAGTTCGAGGCGCCGGAAGTCACCGGCGACGCCGGCGCCGGCGTCATCCAGGAACTGGTGAAACACCTGCCAAACGCACCCGGCGTCTACCGCATGATGAACACGGCCGGCGATGTGCTCTATGTCGGCAAGGCGCGCAGCCTGAAGAAGCGCGTCACCGCCTACGCGCAGGGCCGCTTCCACACCAACCGCATCGGCCGGATGGTCCGTGAGACCGCGTCGATGGAGTTCGTCGTCACCCGCACGGAGACCGAGGCGCTCCTGCTGGAAGCGAATCTCATCAAGAGGTTGCGGCCGCGCTTCAACGTTCTGATGCGGGACGACAAGTCGTTCCCCTATATCATGCTGACCGGCGACCATCCCTCGCCCGGCATCTTCAAGCATCGCGGTGCGCGCTCGCGCAAAGGCGAGTATTTCGGCCCGTTCGCCTCGGCCGGGGCCGTCGACCGCACGATCAACGCGCTGCAGCGGGCGTTCCTGCTCAGGACCTGCACGGACTCGGTGTTCGAGAGCCGGACGCGGCCCTGCCTGCTCTACCAGATCAAGCGCTGCTCCGCGCCCTGCACCGGCGAGATCTCCGCCGGCGACTACGCCGAACTGGTCGAGGAGGCGAAGGCCTTTCTCTCCGGCCGCAGCCAGGGGGTGAAGGAGCAGATATCGGAAGCGATGCAGGAGGCGGCGAAGGCGCTCGACTTCGAACGCGCCGCCATCTATCGCGACCGCCTCGCGGCGCTTTCGCACGTGCAGAGCCACCAGGGCATCAACCCGCAGTCCGT
>CAYJMY010000237.1:0-7174 GCA_964371125.1 uncultured Mesorhizobium sp.
AGATAGGCCTGCAGGATCTTGTTGGTGGTCTGCGGGTAGACGTAGTCGGTTCCGGCGAGCACCCAGCGCTCGACGCCCTCGCTCTCCATCAGGTAGTCGACGGCGGGGATGGCCTGCTGGTTCGGCGCAGCACCCGTGTAGAACACGTTGCGCTGGCTTTCCTCGCCTTCGTACTGGACGGGGTAGAACAGCAGCGAGTTCAGTTCCTCGAACACCGGCAGGACGGACTTGCGCGACACCGAGGTCCAGCAGCCGAACACCGCCGACACCTTGTCGACCGAGATCAGCTGGCGGGCCTTCTCGGCGAACAGCGGCCAGTCCGAAGCCGGGTCGACGACGACGGCCTCGAGTTTCTTGCCCAGCACGCCGCCCTTCTTGTTCTGCTCGTCGATCAGGAACAGCATCGTGTCCTTGAGCGTCGTCTCCGAGATCGCCATCGTTCCCGACAGCGAATGGAGGACGCCCACTTTGATCGTGTCGTCGGCGGCGAGCGCCGGCGCCGACATGGCCAGTCCGGCGGCAAGTAGGCCCGCCGAAATCAGATACTTCATTCCCGAGTGAGTTTCCCTCATATGTCTACCTCCGACCAAGGGTTTCGTTGCACCGCACAATGCAAAGCAACCCATGTGCCAGATGCAAAAAGGATGATCGAAGATCAATTTTATGTTTTGATTACAATGGCTTGATGCGGAAACCGGAAAGGCGCGCGCGCGGCCGTCGCGGCCCGTTAAGAAAGAATTGAGGATTCTTTACGCAGCGTGATGGGCGTCAGCTTAAATAATAGGCGCTAAAGATATGCTGTTTAACAATTAGGCAGATTGCCCGCCGCGCATCCTCATCCGCCCTGAAGGACGTCCTTCACGGTGCTGGCGAGCTGCTTCAGCGAGAACGGCTTCGGCAGGAAGCCGAAATGCGCATCCGCGGGCAGGTTTTTGGCGAACGCATCCTCCGCATAGCCAGAGACGAAGACGAACTTGATGTCGGGCTGGAGCTTGCGAAGCTCGCCGAGCAGCGTCGGCCCGTCCATTTCGGGCATGACGACGTCGGATACGACGATGTCGACCTTGCCGCCGAGTTCGTGGAAGATCTCGAGCGCCTCCACCCCGGACGACGCCTCGTGGACGGTATATCCGCGCGAGGTCAGCGCCCGCATGCCGCCCATGCGCACGGCGTCCTCGTCCTCGACCAGCAGCACCACTGCGGAACCGGAAAGATCCTTGCTCGATTCCGCCTGTTTCGGCGCGGAAGCGTCTTCGGGCCTGGCTTCCCGAATCTCGCCGGCCTGTGCCGGCGTCGCTGCCGCCGGCTTGGCTTCGGCAACGTGTCGGGGCAGGAAGATGCGGAAGGTCGTACCCTTGCCGATGGTGGAATCGCAGAAGATGAATCCACCCGTCTGCTTGATGATGCCGTAGACCATGGACAGGCCGAGGCCGGTGCCCTTGCCGACCTCTTTTGTCGTGAAGAAGGGCTCGAAGATCTTCTTCTGTACCGCAGGATCGATGCCCGTTCCGGTGTCCTCGATCTCGACGAGCACATATTCGCCGTCGACAAGTTCGCGATGGCCGAAGCCCCGGCATTCCGACGCCGGGACGTTGCGCGTGCGGATCGTCAGTTCGCCACCCTTCGGCATCGCATCGCGCGCATTGACCGCCAGATTGACGACGACCTGTTCGAACTGGCCGATGTCCACCTTCACCTGCCACAGGTCGCGGCCGTGCTCGACCTTCAACTTGACGTCGCTGCCGACCAGCCGGGACAGGAGCATGCGGATGTCGGCGAGCACATCGGTAAGGCTGAGCACCTCCGGACGCAGCGTCTGCTTGCGCGAGAACGCCAGGAGCTGGCGCACCAGCGAAGCCGCACGGTTGGCGTTCTGCTTGATGTTCATGATGTCCGGGAAGGACGGATCGGACGGCCGGTGGCTCGTCAGGAGCAGGTCGGACGCCATGATGATGGCCGTCAGCACGTTGTTGAAGTCGTGCGCGATGCCGCCGGCGAGCTGGCCGACCGCCTGCATCTTCTGGCTCTGCGCCATCTGTATTTCGAGGGCCTTCTGCTCCGTCGTCTCCACCGCGTAGACGATCGCAGCCTCTTCGACGCCGTCTCCCGCGCCATCCGCCACCGCGTTGACGTAGAAGCGCATGTGCCGCTCCTCGTTGTCGGGGAGCACGGTGTCGATCGGCGCGATGTCGGCTTGGCGCTGCTTGGCACGTTCGAGGGCCGCGGCGAAGGCCGCCCGGTCGCGCTCATGGATGACGGTGTCCAGCCGGATGCGCCGGTCGATCGAATCGCGGTCGACGACGCTGGAGAAAAGCGAAACGAACGGCGCATTGGTGCGCAGAATGCGTCCTTGCGCGTCGACGCCGGCGATCGCCATCGGCGTGGAATTGAAGAAGCGCGTGAAACGCACTTCGGACGCGCGCAGGTCGGCGGAAGAATCCTCGCCCTGCGTCCGGTTGAGCACGATCGTTCGGGCGGGTCCCGGCGCACCGTCCCGGCTCGCGCTGACGCGGTGCATGAAGCGAACCGGCAGCGCCTCGCCGGTGACGGTAGCGAGATCGAGGTCGATGACGGCGTTGCGCGTGGTGCCGGGGTCCGCCTTGACCGAGCGCACGAGGGCCATGCCGTCGCCGGCGACGATTTCGCCGAGCGTGATGGCGCCCGGCGAGAACGATGCCAGGTCGATCCCCAGCCATTCGGCGAGCGTGGCGTTGATGTAGGTGACGCGGCCTTCGGGATCGGCGGAGAAGAAACCCGCCGGCGCATGGTCGAGGTGGTCGATCGCCTTCTGCAGGTCGAGGAAGAACCGCTCCTGTTCGGCGCGCTCGCGCGAGATGTCGGCGAGTTGCCAGGCGAGCAGCGGTTGCCTGTGGCCGGGGACGTTGAAGGCGCGGCCGAGCACGCGATACCATCGCGCGCCGGGAGTGGAACCGGGCCTGATCGCCTGGGACAGGCGGAATTCGCCGTCGCCGTCCTGGCCGTCGCGCAAAGCGGACGCGACCGAGATGATGGTCGAGGCCGCTTCGGGTATGTCGGAAAGCAGGCTCTCGACCGTCTTGACGTCCGCGGCGGAGGTCGCTCCCGTCATGTCCGCATAGGCGCGATTGGCATAGATCACGCGCCCCTTTGTATCGGTCACCACCAGCCCCTGAGCCAGGGAATCGACATAGGCCTTGGACAGTTCATCCGCCGTCGAACGCGGCGCAATCTGCATGAATCCGATCGCCGTCGCGAACAGGAAGCCGACCCCGATCATCGCCAGGATGCCGAGCATGCCGAGGAGGAACGGGTCGCCGAGTTGTTCGCGGAAGACGGCGAACACGAATGCCGCGCCGGTCAGCACGATGACGAAGACGACGAGGCGCGTGATCGCGCCGGGGCGCATGTTCTGGTCGACGATGGGGACCGGATAGAACTCGGTGCGGGATTCCCTGGCCATGCGCCTCTTGCCTGTCCTGCCCGGGGCGGCGCGGGGTCGCGTGATTCCGGGCCGTTCCCGCCCGTCCGGTTGAATCATATTCTCCCTCTGCGGAAAAGGGCCGAGCATGAAAACCCCATGGAAATCGGCTCGTGATCGCTCGAAGAGGAAAACATTCGCCGCAAACTTGCCGACGCCGCCTCTCGCGTTCTAGTGTCCGGCATTGTTACGTTCCGTGGGGGAGGACCGGCCGATGCCGGACTGGCTGATCAACATAGCGGGTCCCGACTATGCCGCAGGCGTCCTATGGACATTCGCGGCGCTGGTCCTCCTGGTCCTGTTCCTTCTCGTCGTGAAGCTGGTCCGCAGCATGACGTTCGGCACGTTCGTCGCCGGCGGCCGCAACCGCAAGACCCGGCTCGCCGTCATGGACGCCACCGCCGTCGACAGCCACCGCAGGCTCGTGCTCGTACGCCGGGACGACGTCGAGCACCTCATCCTGATCGGCGGCCCGACGGATGTCGTCGTCGAACAGGGCATCCACCTCGGCCAGGTCCGCCGCGCCGCGCCGCCCGCTGCCGCTCCCCGCGAGCAGGCGCCGCAACCGCAGCAACAGGTTCCCCGGCCGGCGCCGCCGCGAGCACCCCAGCCCGCATTGCGGCCTCAACCGGCGCCGCGGCCACAACCGGCTCCCGCGCCTGCTCCGCGCATTGCCGCGCCTGCCGCGCGTATCGTTGCCCCGCCGGCGCCACAGCCGTCGTCGCGGCCGCAGCCGACGACCCGCAACTCGTATCTGCCGCACGACCTCCACAGTACGGCCGCGGCGGCGGCGACCGCCGACGAACTCGACCGCGCCCTGGTCAGCGAACTGACTCTGTCCCTCGACGAGCCGGCGCCCAAAGCGGCGCACGCCTCGATCGAGGACGAGATGAACAAGCTTCTCGGGGAACTTTCCAGCCCGAAGCGCTGAACGGGCTTCGGCAAGAACCTGCCGCCGGCCGCGCCGAGCGACGGCTCAATCGTCGCGATAGACCTTTTCGCGGCGTTCGTGGCGCTCCTGCGCCTCGATCGACAGCGTCGCGATTGGACGCGCGTCGAGGCGTTTCAGGGCGATCGGCTCGCCGGTCTCCTCGCAGTATCCGTAGGTGCCGTCGTCGATGCGCTGCAGCGCGGAATCGATCTTGGCGATCAGCTTGCGCTGGCGGTCGCGCGCCCTCAGCTCGATGGCCCGGTCCGTTTCGGACGAGGCACGGTCGGCGAGATCGGGATGGTTGGCGTTTTCCTGCTGGAGGATTTCCAGCGTCTCGCGCGCCTCGCGGAGGATGTCGTTCTTCCAGGCGACCAGCTTGGCCTTGAAGTAGGCCTTCTGCCGCTCGTTCATGAACGGCTCGTCTTCCGTGGGTACATAATCGGCATCAACGAGTTCGCTCATTCGACTCATCCCACTACCCCCCTGAATGCGCGCCTATATATTCGGCGGTCCATGGCCGCACAAGACAAAACAAAAGCGGCATCACGCAAATGTGGGACGTGGTTGACGGGCGCAACGGGGTCACGGAATTGCCGGCCAATCGATGTAACGCGTCTCCTTATCCCATTGATTCGAAAGAGTTCCATGAATCTGCATTGAGTCGTATTGTCGAACGCACGGCAGCGCACTAAACGATGGGTGTCGTTCTTCGTGCAGTTCGGACGAAAGGATCCGCTGGCATGGCCAGGCTGTTCTTGCTGAGGCATGCGAAGGCCGGATGGGCCGAACCCGGCATGCGCGATTTCGACCGTCCGCTCGACCGGACGGGTATCGACGACGCCGTGGCGACCGGCGTCGCCATGGGCGCCAATGACTTCCGTCCGGAACTCGTCATCTGCTCCACGGCGCGGCGCGCGCGCCAGACCCTCGACGCGATCGCGGACCATGTCGAGTTGGGGCGCGTCCTCTATACGGATGGGCTCTACAGCACCGACGCGTCCGGCTACGTCGACATCGTCCGCGACGCGCCGCTGGCCGAATCGCTGCTCCTCGTCGGGCACAATCCGATGATGGAGGATGTCGCCTTCGCGCTGGCCGGCGACGGCGAGCACGAGGCGAAATCGTCGATGGCCGCCGGCTTTCCGACCTCCGGCCTGGCGGTCATCCGCTTCCCCGGCCCGCTCGCCGACGCCGCGCCGGGCAAGGGCTATCTTGAACTGTTCGTGACGCCGCTCGATCCGTGATCCCGTCCTGTTAACCGGGCACGCGCGCGCCTATATCCGCGCCACAGGGGTAAGGATGACTGCGTGTCGACATCGCTGACGACCATCACCGACGAGGCGCTGATCGCGTTCGACACGCTGGCGGGCCGGGCTTCCGGCTTCCTGTCGCCGTCGCTTCGCCTCGGCGTCACCGGGCTTTCCCGCGCCGGCAAGACTGTCTTCATCACCGCACTCGTCCACAATCTCGTCCATGGCGGCCGCATGCCGCTGTTCGAGGCGCAGAAGAGCGGACGCATCGCGCGCGCCTTCCTCGAACACCAGCCCGATGACGCCGTCCCGCGCTTCCAGTACGAGGACCACGTCGAGGCTCTCGTGAAGAGCCGGATCTGGCCGGACTCGACGCGGGCGATATCCGAGCTTCGGCTGACGATCGAGTTCGAATCGGCCTCCGTCTGGAACCGCATGTTCTCCCGGGGCAAGCTGTCGCTCGACATCGTCGACTATCCGGGAGAGTGGCTGCTCGACCTGCCGCTGCTCGGCAAGGATTACCGGACCTTCTCCGGCGAGGCCTTCGAACTCGCCAACCTGCCGGCGCGGCACGATCTGTCGCAGGCTTGGCGGGATCTCTCGGCCGGCGTCGATCCCGATGCCGACGCCGACGAGATGACCGCGCGGCGGCTGGCGGAAGCCTTCGCCGGGTACCTGCGCGCCTGCAAGACGGACGGCCGCGCCCTGTCGACGCTGCCGCCCGGGCGTTTCCTCATGCCGGGAGACCTCGAAGGCTCACCGGCGCTGACCTTTGCGCCGCTGCCGGGCCTCGGCGAGGGGCGCGGGCGCCACGGATCGCTGCTGGCGATGATGGAGAGGCGCTACGAGGCCTATAAGACCCATGTCGTAAAGCCCTTCTTCCGCGAGCACGTCGCCCGGCTCGATCGGCAGATCGTGCTCATCGACGCCATGCAGGCGATCAATGCCGGACCGCACGCGGTCGGCGACCTCGAGCGCGCGCTCACCGAGATCCTCGCCTGCTTCCGCCAGGGTCGCGGCAGTTTCCTGACCGATCTCCTGTCGCGGCGGATCGACCGCATCCTGATCGCGGCGACCAAGGCCGACCATCTCCACCACGAAAGCCACGACCGCCTCCAGGCAGTGGTCCGCCGTCTCGCCGACCGTGCGATCGCCCGCGCCGGCGTCAGTGGCACGACGATCGACGCCGTCGCCATGGCGGCGATCCGGGCGACGCGCGAGGGCACCGTCAAGCATGGGCGCGAGACCCTTCCCGTCATCATCGGCACCCCGATCGGCGGCGAGACCATCGGCGCCGACACCTTCGACGGCAACACCGAAACCGCGATCTTTCCCGGCGACTTGCCGGAGCGGCCGGAATCCCTGCTCGAAGCGTCCGCCGGCGAGGCGCAGGCGATCCGCTTCGTCCGCTTCCGGCCTCCCCGGCTGGAGCGCACCGCCGAGGGTCTGACGCTGTCCCTGCCGCACATCCGGCTCGACCGCGCCCTGCAGTTCCTGATCGGAGACAGGTTGGCATGACCGAGCCGAGACGACCCG
>CAYJMY010000238.1:0-7129 GCA_964371125.1 uncultured Mesorhizobium sp.
CGATCAGGACGCCGCGATCTGCGATGGCAAGGCTCTGGCGCGCGTTCTGCTCGACCATCAGGATGCCGACGCCGGTGGCGGCCACCTCCTTCAGCGAGCGGAACAGTTCCTTGGTCAGGAGCGGCGACAGGCCGAGCGAGGGCTCGTCGAGCATCAGGATGTCCGGTTTCGACATCAGTGCGCGGCCGATCGCCACCATCTGCTGCTCGCCGCCCGACATGGTGCGCGCGATCTGGCGCTTGCGCTCGGCCAGCCTCGGGAACAGCCGGTAGATCAGGTCCAGCGTCTCGTGCTCATGGCGACGGGCGCGGCTTGCGAAGGCGCCGAGCTGCAGGTTCTCGGCCACGGTGAGGTCACCGAAGATGCCGCGACCCTCGGGCACCAGCGCGATGCCCTCCTCGACGATCCTGTGCGGCTTCATGCCGGCGATGACGCGGCCGTTCATGGCGATCCGCGCCCCGGCTTCCGGCTTCACCATGCCGGCGATGGTCCTGAGCAGCGTCGACTTGCCGGCGCCGTTGGCGCCCAGGATGACGCAGATCTCGCCCTTGGAGACCTTGACGCCGACGCCTTCCAGCGCGCGGTGCCGGCCGTAGCTGACCGAGAGGCCCTTCACCTCAAGCATCGTCGTCTCCCAGATAGGCGCGCACCACCTCGGGATCGGACAGGGTCTCGGCGACACCGCCCTCGGCGATCATCCGGCCCGAGCTCATCACCACGCAGCGGTCGCAGAGCGAGCGGATGGCGTCCATCACGTGCTCGACCATGACGATGGTGCGCCCCTCGTGTCGCAACTCGTCGATCAGCGCGATGCCGATCTGGAGCTCGCTCGGGTTGAGGCCGGCAAGCCATTCGTCGAGCAGCAGCACGCGCGGGTTGGCGGCGAGCGCGCGGGCGAGTTCGACCCGCTTCTGGTCGATATAGGTCATGGCGGCGACCGGCATGTGGGCGCGTTCGCCGAGGCCGACGCGATCGAGCAGCACCCGCGCGACGCGGCGGGCGTCCTCGCCCCAGACCCGGACATGGCCGAAGACGGCGCCGGCCATGACGTTCTCCTCGGCGTCGAGCGAGGGCAGCACGCGGACGAGCTGGAAGGTACGGGAAATGCCACGCCGCGCGATCTGGTGCGCCGGCATGCCGGAGATGCGTTCGCCGTCGAGGCGGATCTCGCCCGCCGTCGGCTTCAGCGCCCCCGAGATCAGGTTGAGCATCGTCGTCTTGCCCGAGCCGTTCGGCCCGATCAGTCCGAGCAATTCGCCGCGGCGCACGTCGAAGGACACGTCGTTGACGGCGACGAGGCCGCCGAACAGGCGCCGCGCGGCGACGACGGAAAGGGCAGCGGCGGTCATCGTGCCTCCTTCTCGTCGAGTATGACGATGCGGATGCGCTTGCGGTACTTGGCCAGGTCCTCCCACAACCCGAGCACGCCATGCGGCAGCAGATAGACGATCGCCATGAAGACTATGCCGATCATCAGGCTGGTGTGGTTCGGGAAATAGGCGGTGATCTGGTCGAACAGGATCGTGAAGGGGATGACGCCGAGCAGAGGTCCCCACAGCCGCTTCGTGCCGCCGAGCAGCGACATGATCACCACCTGGAACGATATCATCGGATCGAACGCCGAAGGCGGCTGGATGTAGGAGAAGCGCGGCGCCAGGATCGCGCCGACGACGCCGATGAAGGCGCCGGAGATGACGAACAGGATCACCTTGGCCTGCGCGGTGTCGATGCCGACATGGCGCGCGACGGTCTCGTCATTGCCGATGATGCGCATGGCGAAGCCGAGCCGCGAGCGGTTGACCAGCCAGCCGGCCACGTAGACGACCGCCGCCAGCGCCAGCAGCATCCAGTAGATGTGCATCTCGCGGTAGTCGGTGAGCACGTAGAGGCCTATCCCCGAACCGAACTTCGTCTGCAGCCAGGTCACGACCTGGCGCACCAGTTCGGCGAGCCCCAGCGTGAAGATGACGAAATAGACGCCCGACAGGCGCAGCGTCGCGATGCCCACCAGGGCCGCGAGCAGGCCGCCGCCGATCGCCGCGATCAGCATCAGGACCGGCAGCGGCAGGATGTCGACCCCGAGAGCCACCGCATAGGTTCCGACGCCGAAGAAGGCGGCCGTCGCCAGCGAGATGTAGTGGGTCGGGCCGGAGAACAGCGTCCACGCCGTGCACAGCACGACATACATCACGATGTTGAGCGCCAGCGACAGGTAGTAGCCCTGGTCGACCAGCGGCAAGAGGGCAAGCAACGCCAGCACGACCGCGCCGCCGGCCCCGATCTGCATCTCCTTTGCGCTCAGCCCGATCATGCCGTGCGCCTCCCGAAGATACCCTGCGGCCGGAACAGCAGCACGAGGATGAACAGCGCGTAGGTGGCGGCGATCGTCAGGCCCGGATCGACCAGCGTCGCCACCGCCGTCTCGGCGATGCCGAGGATCAGCGCGGCCAGCACCGCGCCGCGCACGTCACCGACTCCGCCCATGATGACGATGATGAGCGCCTTCATGGTGAAGGCGACGCCCATCGAGGCGTTGAAGGTGTAGAAGGTCGAAAGCAGCGCGCCGCTCGCGGCCGTCAGCGCCCCGCCGATGGCGAAGGCGAGCGCGGAGGCGCGCGGCACGTCGATGGCCACCAGCCGCGCCGAATTCGGGTCGACCGCGACCGCGCGGATCGCCGTTCCGTAGCGTGTCCGGTAGAGGAAGATCCATAGCGCCGCGGCGATCGCCGCCGCCGCGAGGAACGCCACCACGCGGTTCAGCCCGTAATTGGCGCCGAGGATCGGCACGGCGACATTGAGGAAATTGTAGTTGTAGTAGCCGCCGCCGAAACCGAGCAGCATGACGCCCTGGAAGATGAACAGCAGGCCGAATGTGGCCAGGATGGAGTCGACCTCGAGCTGGCCGCGGTTCTTCGCGCGGTCGACCAGCGGCCTCAGCGCATAGGTGTAGATCAGCCAGTTGAGCGCGAATGCGCCGGGCGCGATCACCACGATCGCCAGGATCGGGTTGAGGGCGTACGCGGTCCACAGCCAGAACGCGACGAAACTGGCAAGCACCAGATTCTCGCCATTGGCGAGGTTCATGATGCGCGCCACGCCGTATTGCAGCGTCAGCCCCACCGCGATGAGCGCGTAGGTGCCGCCCAGCAGCAGGCCTGTGACGATGATACTCATGTGACTCCTGTCCGGCTGCGTGAACCGGAGCGCGGCGGGACGCGATCCCGCCGCGCTCTCATTCTAGTCCGGAAACGCTAGTTGCCCCAGCCTTCCTTGGCGACCGGCGCCTTGACGTCCTCGAAGCCCTCGGCGGCGACGCCGTAGTACTTGCCGCCCTGCCACTGGCCGACGGTCCAGAACTTCTGGTTGACGTTGCCGGCAAGCGACATGTCGCCCATGACCGTCTTGAAGGTCGTGGTCTTCAGCTTGTCGATGACGGCGGCCTTGTCGGTCGAGCCGGCGGCGGTGATCGCCTGCTCGAGCATCTCGAGGCTGGCATAGGTCATCGCCGACGCCCAGTAGTCGGGCTCTGAGCCGGTCACCTTGGCGTGGCGCTCGCGCCATTCAGCCATGCCGGGTGCCTCGGGGTTGATCGCCCCGGCGCCGAGCACGCCTTCGGCCGCCGCGCCGTTCGCCCCCAGGTAGGCGGGGAAGGCGGTCGCCACGCCGACGTAGAAGGCCTTTACCTTCAGGTCCGCGATCTTGGCCTGCGCCGACAGCCCGAACGTGTCGCCGGGATAGGAAAAGGCGACGAAGGCGTCCGGCGCGGCCGCCTGCGCGGCGGCGATGATCGGCGCGAAGTCCTGCTGCTGCAGCGGGTAGGACGTCTCGTAGACGATGTCGAAGCCCGCGGCCTGCAATGCCGGCTTGCCGGCGTTGGCGAGTTCGATGCCGAACGCGTCGGCGACGTTGACCACCGCGACCTTGTTGCCGATCGTTCCGGCGTCCTTCATGCCTTTCAGCACGCCCGCCAGATCCTCGGCGAACGCCTTGGACGAGCCGAGCAGCCAGAACGAGTTCGGCCAGCGCGCGGCGAGCGCCTCAAAGCCGTCGCCGACGGCGGTGGCGGCCAGCTGCGGATAGCCGTGCTGGGCGATCACCGGCGCGGCCGCGATGTTGAGGCCGGTCGAGTAGGGCGCCACGAGGAAGTCGACCTTGTCGACGGTTGCCAGCCGTTGGATGTTCTTGATCGCCGTCTCGCCGTTGGTCTGGTCGTCGAGTTCGATCACCTCGACCTTGCGCTTGGTGCCGCCGACGTCGATGCCGCCGCGTTCGTTGACGTCGTGCACCCACAGTTGGATGGCCGGCCAGTGGCTGACCGCGGCGCCGCCGGCGAGCGGACCCGATTTCGGGGCGCTGGCGCCGAACTTCAGCACTTCCTGCGCGAACGCGGCGCCCGAAAGAAGCCCGGCGACGGCGGCGGAAGCCGCCAGTGCGAGTAGGGTTCGTCTGATCATGTGTTCCTCCCTTGGTTGTCGTCGGCGCGGCCTCCTGACCGCGCTTTACTTTCAGATCGGGTAGTCGAGCTTCCCGCTCTGGATCGTTATCCACCGCAGTTCGGTGAATTCCTCGATGCCGGCCTTGCCGCCGAAGCGGCCGTAGCCGGACGATTTCATGCCGCCGAGCGGCATCTGCGGCTCGTCGTGAATGGTCGCCGCGTTGATGTGGCAGATGCCCGTCTCCAGCCGCCGGGCAACATCCAGCGCGCGCATAGCGTCGCGGCCGAAGACCGCCGCCGCAAGCCCGTATTCGGTGTCGTTGGCGATCGAGACGGCCTCGTCGATGTCGGAGAAGCGGATCACGCTCGCCACCGGGCCGAACGTCTCGTCGTAGTAGATGCGCATGCCGGGCGAGACGCCGTCGAGCACCGTGGCGTCGAGGTAGGCGCCCTGGAGGCGGCCGCCGGCGACGATTCTTGCGCCGCGCACGACGGCGTCGTCGATCATCGCCTTGACGCGCGCCGCCGCCTGCGCGCTGATCATCCGCCCGATCCTGTGGTCGCCGCGTCCCGGATCGCCCGCCGTGAAGCGTTCGGCGGCGGCGCGCAGCCGCTGCACGAATTCGTCGGCGACGTCCTCGTGGACGATCAGCCGTTCCGTCGACATGCAGATCTGGCCCTGGTGGAAGAAGGCTCCGTAGCAGGCGGCCTTGACCGCCTCGTCGAGATCCGCGTCGTCGAGCACGATCATCGGCGCCTTGCCGCCGAGTTCGAGAAGGCCGCGTTTCAGGTGTTTGGCGCAGAGTTCGGCGATGACCCGTCCTGACCGCGTCGAGCCGGTGAAGTTGACGCGCCGCACCGCAGGATGGGCGATCAGCGCCTCGACGATCTCCTGGACGTTCGCCTCGGCGTTGTGGACGATGCCGAGCACGCCGGACGGAAGGCCGGCCTCGGCAAAGGTGTCGACGACCATCTGATGCGTGAGCGGGCAGAGTTCGGAGGCCTTGAAGACGACGGTGTTACCGCAGCAGAGCGGCGTCGCGATCGCCCTCACGGCGAGCACGATCGGTGCGTTCCACGGCGCGATCGACAGCACGACCCCGCAGGGCTGGCGCAGCGCGAAGGCCAGCGAACCGGGACGGTCGGCGGGGATTACCTCGCCACCGACCTGCGTCGTCAGCGCCGCCGCCTCGCGCAAGTTCGCCACGCCCAGGCGGACGTTGAGGTCGCTCCAGGCGCGGGTACCGCCCGTCTCCTGCGCGATGACGCGGGCGAACTCTTCCTCGCGGGCGGCCAGGAGATCGGCGGCGCGGTTGAGGATTTCACGACGTTTGGACGGCGGTGTCGCCGACCATCCGGGAAAGGCTGAAGCCGCGAGGTTGGCGACGTGGCGCGCCTCGGCCGCCGTGGCGGGGATCGGGTCCCCGGCGGCGAAAGCGATCGCGGCGCGCGCCGTGTCGTTCAACGTCTACCTCCCTGCCGGGGTTTGCCCCGTCCGACCGGCGCCGAAGCGCGGCCGCATTTTTTGTTGCACCTAGAAGACTACAGGGCCGACGACAGGGAAATTCAGATATCTGGCTATCTATTGCAGATTTCTGGTACTACCTCCCCTATATCCGCGACCAGCCGCAAGAAGCAATGAACGTCGAACGCATCGAGAGCAGCCTCCAGCCCCGCTTCTGGTCCTTCAACCGGACGGGGCAGGCGCCGTCCCGCCAGCTCGTCCTGCTTTCTGACGGCGACGGAGAGGCCGAGGTGGACGGCGAGCGTCACGCCATTTCGGGACCCGCGGTCATGTGGCTGGGCAGCCTTCGCGTCGGCCGGCTGCGGATCGAGGCCGGCGCCGCCGGCTACCGGGCATGGGTCGAGAACCAGATGATCGTCGCGGCGATCGGGGACCAGGCCGAGTCCGCGAGCCTCGGCTACCTTGTCGACCGCGACTTCGTCCTCTCGCTGGCCGGCCATGCCGACCAGGCGGGCATCATGGAGCGCTGCGTAGCGGGTATCCATGCCGAACTGCGCCAGCCGCAGCAGGGCTCGCCCCTGCTCGTCTCGGCGCTGGTGCGCATCGTGCTGGTCGCCCTGCTGCGCGCCTCGGGCGGCGAGACGCCGCCGCCGCCGGCGAGCGGCGAGCGCTCGGCGCTGCTGCAGCGCTTCCGCCAGCTGGTCGAGATGAACTTCCGCAGCCACTGGACGATCGGGCAATATGCGGACGCGTTGCGCATATCGCCCGACCGGCTGCACGCCATCTGCACGACCGGCATCGGCAAGTCGCCGAAAGCGCTGGTCTCGGAACGGCTGGCCCACGAGGCGGCGATCAGGCTGGAACGTTCGGCCCTGACCATCGAACAGCTCGGCCACGCGCTCGGCTTCGGCGATCCGGCGCATTTCTCCAACTTCTTCCGCCGGATGACCGGAATGGCCCCGGGGCGTTACCGCAAGCTGGTCTCCACGGCGCGGGCCGAAGCGGCGAACGTGCCCGCCGCGAGCTTCGCCGACTGGCCGTGACCGGCGGCTGCGCGGGATCCGGGGGGGCGCCGGAGGTGCTCCGTGCGGCGGCGTCGCGACGTCGGCGGCTGCGGTCAACGCGATCCCCGTTCTATCCGCGGCCGAAATGCTCGATCTGTCTCGGCCGATGAGCCAACGGCACCCACAATCTCTCGCATCGCCGGCCGTCATCCGGCCGCCGACCCT
>CAYJMY010000239.1:0-7035 GCA_964371125.1 uncultured Mesorhizobium sp.
GGACATGGCATCGGAGACCATTCAGACAGCCCCCGCTGCGACGCTGCGCAGCCGGTTGCCGGTCAACTGGATCGGCCTGCTGCCGTTCGCGGCCTTCGCGCTGCTCTTTCTGATCCTGCCGACGATGAAGATCGTCATCGGCGCATTCCAGACGGCGGACGGCAGCTTCACCTTCGCCAACGTCGCCAACCTCAATACCCCTTCGATCCGCGCCGCCTACTGGATATCGATCCGCATCAGCGTCGCCTCCGCGCTGCTCGGCTGCGCCGTCGGCTTCGCCATGTCCGCCGCCGTCGTGCTCGGCGGCCTGCCGCGCTGGATCCGCGGCCCTCTGCTCACCTTTTCCGGCGTCGCCTCCAATTTCGCCGGCGTGCCGCTGGCCTTCGCCTTCCTCGCCACGCTCGGGCCGGTCGGCCTGGTGACGGTATTCCTGCGCTCGCAGCTCGGCATCGACCTGAGGCTGCTCGGCTTCAACCTGCTCTCGTTCTGGGGCCTGACGATCACCTACCTGTTCTTCCAGATCCCGCTGATGATCCTGATCATCACGCCGGCTCTGGACGGCCTCAAGCGCGAATGGCGAGAGGCGGCCGAGATCCTCGGCGCCACAGGTGCGCAGTACTGGCGCATGGTGGCGCTGCCGATCCTGTTTCCGTCGCTGCTCGGCACCTTCGCGCTGCTCTTCGCCAACGCCTTCGGCGCGGTAGCGACGGCGATCGCGCTTACCGGATCCTCGCTTTCGATCGCGCCGATCCTGCTGTTCGCCCAGATCCGCGGCGACGTGCTCGGGGATCCGCATCTCGGCTATGCACTGGCCTTCGGCATGATCGTGATTACCGGCATCGCCAACGGCATCTATATCTGGCTGCGGGCCCGCTCCGAGAGGTGGCTCAAATGAAGCGGCTCTGGGCGTGGGGAGCGCTCTTCCTCGGACTTCTCTATTTCGTCCTGCCGCTCGTCGGCATGACGGAGTTCAGCCTGAAGATGCGGCGCGGCGAGTATTCCTTCGACGCCTATGCGAAGGTGCTGGGCGATCCGCGCTTCCAGGAGACGTTCTCCTACTCGGTCGTGATGGCGCTGTTCACCATCGCCTTCGGCGTCCTTCTGGTCGTGCCGACCGCCTACTGGGTCAGGCTGAAGGTGCCGCGCGCGCGACCCTGGATCGAGTTCGTGACGCTGCTGCCGCTGGTCATCCCGGCGATCGTCATCGTCTTCGGCTACATCCGGCTCTACAACACGTCCAGCTGGCTGCCGCTGACGGGCACGGCGACGGGCACCAATGTGCTCCTGATGTTCGGCTACGCCACGCTCGCGCTGCCTTACATGTACCGCGCGGTCGACACGGGCCTACGGACGATCGATGTCGGCACGCTCACCGAAGCCGCGCAGTCGCTCGGCGCCGGCTGGGGAACCATCCTCGCCCGGATCATCCTGCCCAACGTGCTGGTCGCGGTTCTGTCCGGCGCCTTCCTGACCTTCGCCATCGTGATCGGCGAGTTCACCATGGCGGCGCTCCTCAACCGGCCGGCCTTCGGTCCCTACATGCAGCTGCTCGGCGCCAACCGGGCTTACGAACCTGCGGCGCTCGCGGTCATCTCGTTCTCCATCACCTGGCTCTGCATGGGCCTCATCCAGATCGTCTCGCGGCTCGCGCCCAAGCCGCCGAGCCAGCCGAACTGAAACGAGCGACGCCATGTCAGAATCCTTCCTGTCGATCCGCAGCGTGCGCAAGGCCTTCGGCGCGACGACCGTCGTCCAGGACTTCAATCTCGAAGTGGCGCCCGGCGAGTTCGTTTCTTTCCTCGGGCCCTCCGGCTGCGGCAAGACCACCGTGCTGCGCATGGTCGCCGGCTTCGAGACGCCGACCTCCGGCGCCATCGTCGTCGCCGGCAAGGACGTCACCAGGCTGCGGCCGAACCAGCGCAACATCGGCATGGTGTTCCAGGCCTACGCCCTGTTCCCCAACTTGACGGTGGCGCAGAACGTCGGCTTCGGCCTCAAGGTCGCCGGCATGGGCAGGGCCGACATCGACGCCCGCGTCAAGGAGATGCTGGCGTTGATCAAGCTTCAGGAGTTCGGCGACCGCTACCCCTACCAGCTTTCCGGCGGCCAGCAGCAGCGCGTCGCGCTCGCCCGGGCGCTGGCGCCCAAGCCCAAGTTGCTCCTCCTCGACGAGCCGCTTTCGGCGCTCGACGCCAAGGTGCGCGTGTCGCTGCGCGACGAGATCCGCCTGATCCAGAAGAATCTCGGCATCACCACGATCTTCGTCACCCACGACCAGGAGGAGGCGCTGTCGATCTCCGACCGCATCGTCGTCATGTATGGCGGCAAGGCCGAGCAGGTCGGCGCGCCGTTCGAGATCTACAACCGCCCGCGGACCAAGTTCGTCGCGAACTTCGTCGGCACGCTGAACGTGCTCGAAGGGACTGTCAGCGATGCCGGGGCCGGCAAGGTGGCGCTCGCTTCCGGAGAGATCGCGCTTCCCGGACGTCTCGACGGCGCGCGCAACGGCGAGGCCGTCTCGCTGGCGCTGCGTCCCGAGGCGATCACGCTGGGACAGCGCGCCGGCGCCGACACGAGGCTCGCCGGGGAGATCGCCGACGTCCACTTCCTCGGCTCCGTCATCCGCGTCAAGGTCGCAGTCGGCGGCAGCGTCGTCTCGCTCGACACCTTCAACAGCCCGAGCGCGCCGCCGCCCGAGATCGGCCAGCCGACCGACATCAGCTTCTCGGCCTCCGACCTGCTCGTCCTGCGCTGATCGGCTGCCGTCGTTCGCGACCGACACCCGATCATAGCGAAAACTTATAGCTCTCCTCCGCCAGCGGATTGGACGCGCCATGCCGCGCGTCCTATCGTGCAGGAAATGAGATACTGGCGGACGCGGTCGCCACGGAGAACGCTCCGGCGACCGGCCGCCCTCGGGACTGGGAGGACTGGCCGTGACCGAACCGTGTTTTGACGTCGCCCATCTGGGGCACGTCGAATTGCTGACCAACCGCTTCGAGGAGAGCCTCGACTTCTTCGTCAGGATCTACGGCCTGACCGAAAGCGGGCGGGACGCCAATTCCGTCTATCTGCGCGGCTGGGACGACTATGAATACCACTCGCTGAAGCTGACGCGCTCGACGACGACCGGCGTCGGCCATGTCGGCTACCGGACCTCGTCGCCCGAGGCGCTGGCGCGCCGCGTCGCCGTCATCGAGGCGATGGGATGCGGCATCGGCTGGACCGAAGGCGACGACGGCCACGGGCCCGCCTATCGCTTCAAGGACCCGGACGGCCACGTCTTCGAACTCTACTACGAAACGCGCCGCTACGAGGCGCCCCCCGCCGAACGGCCGGCATTGAAGAACGTCGCCCAGCGCTTCCACGGCCGCGGTGCGGCGGTGCGGCGGATCGACCATCTCAACCTCCTCGCCCGCGACGTCCGGGCAATCCGCGAGTTCATGACGACGGCCTTCGGCAGCCGCGTCACCGAGCAGATCCTGCTCGACAACGGCCGGCTCGGCGGCTGCTGGTTCACCGTCAACAACAAGACCTACGACATCGCCTTCACCGAGGACCACTCCGGCGCCTCGGGCCGCTTCCACCACGTCACCTACGCGGTCGACAGCCGCGAGGCGGTGCTGCGCGCCGCCGATATCTTCCTCGACGCCGGGGTCTACATCGAGACAGGCCCGCACAAGCACGCCATCCAGGGCACCTTCTTCCTCTATGTCTATGAACCCGCCGGCAACCGCGTCGAGGTCGCCAATGCGGGCGCGCGGCTGATCCTGCAGCCAGACTGGGAGACGGTCACCTGGACCGAGACCGAGCGCAAGAAGGGCCAGGCCTGGGGGCTGAAGACCATCGAATCCTTCCACACCCACGGCACGCCACCGGTTGCCGCGAAACACTAGGGAGGAGACGTTCATGGCCAGCAAGACCGCACTGGTGGTCAGCGCCCATTCGGCGGATTTCGTCTGGCGCGCCGGCGGCGCCATCGCGCTGCATGCGGCGCAGGGCGTCGACGTTACGGTGGTTTGCCTCTCCTTCGGCGAGCGCGGCGAGAGCGCCAAGCTGTGGCGCCAGCAGGGTATGACGCTGGACAAGGTGAAGAGCGAGCGGCGCAAGGAGGCGGAAGCGGCAGCCAGGGCGCTCGACGCCGCCGACATCCAGTTCTGGGACCTCGGCGACTACCCGATCGAACTCGGCCGGGACTCGCTGTTCCGCCTGGCCGACCTCTGCCGCAGGATCCATCCGGCGGTGGTGCTCACCCATTCGCGCGAGGACCCCTACAACCGCGACCACCCGCTGGTCAGCCAGTTTGCCCAAGAAGCGCGCATCGTCGCCCAGGCGCACGGGCACAATCCCGGCGAGAAGGTGCTCGGCGCGCCGCCGGTGATGCTGTTCGAGCCGCACCAGCCGGAGCAGTGTCGGTGGATGCCCAACGTGCTGCTCGACATCACGCCGGTATGGGAGAAGAAGCGCGCGGCCATCGAGTGCATGGCCGGCCAGGAGCATCTGTGGGAATACTATACCCGTGTCGCCCTGCAACGCGGCGTGCAGGCGGCGCGGAACTCCGACAAGAAGATCACCCATGGCGAGGCCTACGAGGCGGTCTTCCCGCACGTGGTCGAGACGCTGCTGCCGACGGAGGGACGGGGATGAGCGTCGTCGTTCAGAACGTCGAGCGCGCCGACCCGGCGGTGATCGCCGGTCTCGCCGAATGCGGCGTCGCCACGGTGCACGAGGCTCAGGGCCGCACCGGCCTGCTCGGCTCCGCACTTCGCCCCATCTGGGCAGGCGCCCAGGTCGCCGGCTCGGCGCTCACCATTTCGGTCCCGCCCGGCGACAACTGGATGGTCCACGTGGCGATCGAGCAGCTGATGGCGGGCGACATCCTCGTGCTGGCGCCCACCAGCCCCTGCGAGGACGGCTATTTCGGCGACCTGCTCGCCACCTCGGCCATGGCGCGCGGCTGCGCCGGCCTGGTCATCGATGCCGGCGTTCGAGACGTGCGCGACCTGACCCGCATGGGTTTCCCGGTCTGGTCGAGAGCGGTCTTCGCCCAGGGCACGGTCAAGGAGACGCTGGGCTCGGTCAACGTTCCAGTCGTCTGCGCCGGCGCGCTGGTCAATCCCGGCGACATCATCGTCGCCGACGACGACGGCGTTTGCATGGTGCGCCGCACCGACGCCGAAACCGTGCTCGCCGCGGCGCGCAAGCGCCTCGCCGCGGAGGAGGAGAAGCGCCGGCGGTTGGCCGCCGGCGAGCTCGGCCTCGACATCTACGACATGCGCGGCAGGCTCGCGGCGAAGGGCCTGAAATATGTCTGAGGACGGCGTCCGCTGCATGTGGATGCGCGGCGGCACGTCGAAGGGCGGCTACTTCCTTGCCGACGACCTACCCGCCGATCCGACCGCGCGCGACGCGCTGCTTCTCCGCATCATGGGCTCGCCAGATCCGCGCCAGATCGACGGCCTCGGCGGCGGCGATCCGCTGACCTCCAAGGTCGCGGTCGTGCGCCGCTCGGTGCGGCCTGGCGTCGACGTCGACTATCTCTTCCTGCAGGTCTTCGTCGACCGCGCGATCGTCACCGATGCGCAGAACTGTGGCAATATCCTCGCCGGGGTCGGCCCCTTCGCCATAGAGCGTGGCCTGGTCGCGGCGCAGGACGGAGAGACGCACGTGCGCATCTTCATGGAGAACACCGCCCAGGTCGCGGTCGCCACCGTACCGACGCCCGACGGCCGGGTCTCATATGCGGGCGACGCACGTATCGACGGCGTGCCGGGAACGGCGGCGCCGATCAACATCGTCTTCGAGGACACGGCAGGCTCGACCTGCGGCGCGCTGCTGCCGACCGGCAATCCGGTGGACACGATCGGGGGCGTCGGGGTGACGCTGATCGACAACGGCATGCCGTGCGTCATCCTCGCCGCCGCCGACTTCGGCGTGAGGGGCGACGAGAGCCCTGCCGACCTCGACGCCAACGCCCTGCTGAAGGCGCGGATCGAGGCGATCCGCCTCGAAGCCGGGCCGCTGATGAACCTCGGCGACGTCTCGGTAAAGTCGGTGCCGAAGATGACGCTGGTCAGCACGGCGCGGAGCGGCGGCACGATCTCGACGCGCACCTTCATTCCGCACACCTGCCACGCGGCGATCGGCGTGCTCGGCGCTGTCAGCGTTGCCTCGGCCTGCCTGCTGCCCGCCGGTCCGGCGGCACGGCTGGCGAACGTGCCGCCCGGTGCGCGCAAGGCGCTGTCGATCGAGCACCCGACCGGCGAATTCACCGTCATTGCCACGCTCGACGCGGGCGGCGGCCTGGTTTCGGCCGGCGTTCTCAGGACGGCGCGCAGGCTTTTCGACGGCGTCGTCTTCGGCTGAATCCCTGCCGTGATCCACGGAGCGGCGACCGCGTGCCGCATGGAAGTTACGCGGCGAATCAGGAATATGTTCCTCGGGGCGGCTCCCTCCAGCATTCAGGACGCCGCAATGACGACAAGACGCAAGAAACCCGACCGGCTGAACGACCGCGAGATCGAGATGTTCGTGGCTGCCGCCGACGACTTCCACAAGGTGCTGGTCCGGCCGCTGATCTCGCCCTTCTGCGATCACTATCGCGCGCTCGGCGCGTTGAACGACGCCCTGATGCAGGCGGTCGTCGCGGTCGCCGGCCGGCCGGCGCCGTGGCTGTCGCGGTCGAGCTCGCCGCCGCAGAAGGAAGCCTGAAAGTTGATCCTTATCGGGTGCGGCCCGACCCGCGACCCGACCCGCGGCCCTTGGTTCCGCTCTCGGGTGGCGCGCCGCCCGGCAGGTCGAAGCCCCGCGGAATGCGGGGCAGGTTCTCCTGCAGGGTGCGATAGGCGACGAAGGCTACGGCGGCGAGAAGGGTAAGGCGAAGCATGACGGTCTCCCGGCTTTCACAGGAGAACGAATGCCGCTGCCGCCGGTTCCCTGACGCCGCCGGGGTCAGGCGGCCGCTCCCACGGGCTGGCCCAATCCGCCCGCAATACCGCTACATTGCCAGCTAACGATTGGCGCGGTACTGGCAGG
>CAYJMY010000240.1:0-209 GCA_964371125.1 uncultured Mesorhizobium sp.
TGTCCAGCGCGAGGCGCAGGCTTCGCTGATCGGCTCCGGCGCCTTCGAGATGCCGACGCTCCACTTCCTCTCCGAACCGAAGAACGTGGTCCGCGACGCCAGCCTGTCGAAGGACGCGCTGGAGCAGAACGCCCGACTGCTCGAAGGCGTGCTTGAGGATTTCGGCGTCAAGGGCGAGATCATCCACGTGCGGCCCGGCCCGGTCGTCA
>CAYJMY010000240.1:219-6966 GCA_964371125.1 uncultured Mesorhizobium sp.
CTACGAACTCGAGCCCGCGCCGGGCATCAAGTCGTCGCGGGTCATCGGCCTCGCCGACGACATCGCCCGATCGATGAGCGCCATCGCCTGCCGCGTCGCCGTGGTTCCCGGGCGCAACGCCATCGGCATCGAGCTTCCCAACGCCAAGCGCGAGACCGTCTATCTGCGCGAGATCCTTGCGTCCCGCGATTTCGAGCAGACCAAGGCGCGCCTGGCGCTGGCGCTCGGCAAGACCATCAACGGCGAGGCCGTCATCGTCGACATCGCCAAGATGCCGCACGTGCTGGTCGCCGGCACCACCGGATCGGGCAAGTCGGTCGCCATCAACACCATGATCCTGTCGCTGCTCTACCGGATGACGCCGAAGGAGTGCCGCCTGATCATGATCGACCCGAAGATGCTGGAGCTGTCCGTCTATGACGGCATTCCGCACCTGCTCACCCCGGTCGTCACCGATCCGAAAAAGGCGGTCGTGGCGCTCAAGTGGACGGTCCGCGAGATGGAGGACCGCTATCGCAAGATGTCGAAGGTCGGCGTGCGCAACATCGACGGTTTCAACGCACGCGTCGCCGCCGCCCAGCAGAAGGGCGAGACGATCACCCGCACCGTGCAGACCGGCTTCGACCGCGAGACCGGCGAGGCGATCTACGAGACCGAATCGCTCGACCTCGAGGCGATCCCCTACATCGTCGTCATCATCGACGAGATGGCCGACCTGATGATGGTCGCCGGCAAGGACATCGAGGGCGCCGTCCAGCGCCTTGCCCAGATGGCGCGCGCCGCTGGCATCCACGTGATCATGGCGACCCAGCGCCCGTCGGTCGACGTCATCACCAGCACGATCAAGGCCAACTTCCCGACCCGCATCTCCTTCCAGGTGACGTCGAAGATCGACAGCCGCACCATCCTCGGCGAGCAGGGCGCCGAGCAGCTCCTCGGCATGGGCGACATGCTCTACATGGCCGGCGGCGGCCGCATCCAGCGCGTCCACGGCCCCTTCGTCTCCGACGACGAGGTCGAGAAGGTGGTCGCGCATCTCAAGCTGCAGGGTGCGCCCGAATACCTCGACGCCATCACCGAGGACGACGAGGACGACGAGGACGACGCGCCGGCCAGGTCCTCTGGCGCGGGCGGCGGCGGCAATTTCGACGATTCGGAAGACCCCTACGACCAGGCCGTCGCCGTGGTGCTGCGCGACGGCAAGGCGTCGACCAGCTACATCCAGCGCCGGCTCGGCATCGGCTACAACCGCGCTGCCTCGATCATCGAGAAGATGGAGAAGGACGGCATCGTCGGCCCGGCCAACCACGCCGGCAAGCGCGAGATCCTCGTGCCGACCGAGGAGGACAAGTTCTGAGGTTGCGGCGGCCGCGAAGGGAACCTCTTGAACCGGCCAAACTTAAGCCCAACTGACGCGGTACCGACCGCCTGACACAGACAGGCCGCGCGCCGGACGCGAAGCGCGCGAAAGCAACCGAAGGCAAGACGATGACCCGACCGATCCGCCCCTCCCGCCGCCGTTTCATCGGCATGACGCTCGCCGGAATGGGCGCCGTCGTCGCCGGTGGGCTCATTCCCGGTCTTGCCCCGGTCGCCGAGGCGCAGGCCTCCACCGATGCGGCCCAGCGCATCGCCGACCACTTCTCCAGCGTGCGCACCATGGCCGGCGAGTTCGTCCAGTTCGGTCCCAAGGGCGAGCAGACCGGCGGCAAGTTCTTCATCGAGCGGCCGGGCAAGATCCGCTTCAACTACGAGGCGCCGGCCGCCTTCCGCGTCATCTCCGACGGCAAGTCCGTGGTGCTCAACAATCAGAAGCTGAAGACCTGGGACCTCTATCCCCTGTCGAAGACGCCGCTGAAGATGCTGCTCGACGAACGCATCGACGTCACCGGCGGCAAGGTCACCGGCGTCAAGCAGGAAGAGGACCTGACCACGATCCAGCTTTCCGACAAGTCGGTGTTCGGCAACGCCCGGCTGACGATGATGTTCGATCCGAAGACCTACGAGCTGCGCCAGTGGACGATCACCGACGCCCAGGGCAAGGACACGACGGTGATGATCTTCAACGTCCAGCAGGGCGTCAAAATTCCGGCCGAGATGTTCAAGATCGACTACGCCAAGGTCGCCGCCAGCACCGAGATCAAGAACAACCGCTGAGCGGCGGCGGGACCGGCCCCGCTCCGGAGACGTCCTTGCCGCCGCCTGCGGCTTGCCATCGTCCGCCGCGGCTGGCAGTTTGCCGGCCGTTTCGCGGACCCCTCCTGAATGCCCTTCGCCATCGCCACCTGGAACATCAACTCGGTTCGCCTGCGCCTGCCGATCGTCGAGCGGTTTCTTGCCGAATACGCGCCCGACGTACTGTGCCTGCAGGAGACGAAATGCCCGGACGACCTCTTTCCCCATGAGGCGTTCGCCGCGTTCGGCTACGGCCATGTCGCGGTCAACGGGCAGAAGGGCTACCACGGCGTCGCCACGGTCGCGCGGCGGCCGCTCGCAGTCGTCGAGAAGCGCCGGTTCTGCGGCATCGCCGACAGCCGCCACCTCGCCACCAGCCTCGAGGCCGGCGGGCGCTCGCTCCTGCTGCACAATTTCTACGTTCCGGCCGGCGGCGACGAGCCGGACCCGGAGATCAACCCGAAGTTCCGCCACAAGCTCGACTTCGTCGAGGAAATGCGCGGCGTCGCGGCCGACGACCCGCGCTTTTCCGGCTCGATCCTCGTCGGCGACCTGAACATCGCGCCGCTGGAGAACGACGTCTGGTCGCACAGGCAGCTCATCAACGTCGTCAGCCACACGCCGGTCGAGACGACGAGCTTCGAGGCGATGCGCCGCCATGCCGGCTGGGTCGACCTGATGCGCGAAAAGATCCCGGCCGAGGAGAAGATCTACACCTGGTGGAGCTACCGCGCCCAGGACTGGGCGCTGTCGGACCGCGGCCGCCGGCTCGACCATGTATGGTCGTCCGCCGGCATCGGCGCCGACCTCGCCGACATCGAGATCGTGCGCGCCGCGCGCGGCTGGGAGCGGCCGTCGGACCACGTCCCGGTCATCGCCCGATTCGCCTGGGAGTGAACCGCCGGGCGCCGGGCCGGACGTTTTTCAGCCGGCGAAGCGCGGCGCCTGGCGCTCGATCTCGGCGATCATGCGCTGCAACTCTTCGCTGATGCGGCTGTGCAGCAGGGTCGCGAGGTCGGGGAACTCCTCGAGGATCTTGCGGAACTGTTTGCGCCCGAGCCGGATCAGCGCGGTGTCGGCGGCCGTCGTGGCGTCTGTCAGCCGGTTGGCGTCGGCGATCATCGCCAGTTCGCCGAGGATGGCGCCGGGGCCGACGCGGCGTACCAGGATGCGTTGGCCGTTGCGCTCCTGGGAGAGGTCGACGGCGCCGTCGACGATGACGAAGGCGCAGTCGGCCTCGTCGCCCTCGCGATAGAGCACGCGGCGCTCGGGAAGTCTCATCGCTTCGCCGCCGAAGGCCAGCAGGCGCAACTGCTCCTGCGTGAATCCGTCGAACAGCCGAACGCCCGACAGGATGCGGACGTCTTCCTCGAGCGCCATCAAGTCCCCACATGGCGCCGATCCCCTCGTGACCCGCACGGGACCGCGCGTCGCCCGCGGGTTAGGGAACCAGCTTGTAACCCCCGCTTTCTGTCACAAGTATTTCCGCATTGGAAGGATCGCGCTCGATCTTCTGGCGCAGGCGATAGACATGGGTTTCGAGCGTATGCGTCGTCACGCCGGAGTTGTAACCCCAGACTTCCTCGAGCAGCACGTCGCGCGTCACCACCTTCTGCTCGGCCCTGTAGAGATACTTGATGATCGAGGCCTCCTTCTCGGTCAGCCGGATCTTGCTGCCGCGCTGGTCGATCAGGAGCTTCTGACTCGGCTTGAACGTGTACGGCCCGACCGTGAAGGTGGCGTCCTCGCTCTGCTCGTGCTGCCTCAATTGCGCGCGGATGCGCGCCAGCAGCACGGCGAAGCGGAACGGCTTGGTCACGTAGTCGTTGGCGCCGGCCTCCAGCCCCAGGATCGTGTCGGAATCCGTGTCGTGGCCGGTGAGCATGATGATGGGCGCCTTGTAGCCGCCCTTGCGCAGGAGCTTCACCGCCTCGCGGCCGTCCATGTCGGGCAAGCCGACATCCATGATCAGGAGGTCGACCATGCCGCCGCGCGCCGTGGCCACGCCCTTGGCCGCGTTCGTCTCGTGGAGCACGTCGAATTCCTCGTAGAGCGACATCTGCTCGACCAGCGTGGCGCGCAGGTCCTCGTCATCGTCGACGATCAGGATGGTCCGTGTGCTCATGTCTCAATCCGTTGTCTTAAGAAGGCTCTTAGTTGACCGCGCGGCTGTTTATGCGGATCGTCCGCGCCACATAACCCGGTCACGATGATTTGTTCGATGCCAATATCATTTGTCAAAGATAGGCGGTCGATTGCGGCGGGGAAGTGGCGACCGCCACGCCATCTCCTTATTAGCGTCCGCGCCCGTCCCGGCGTGCCGACGCAAGGGCTGATGAACGTCGCCGGGACCGTCTTCCGCTGCGCGCTGGGCCGCGGCGGCATCACCGCCGGCAAGCGCGAGGGCGACGGCGGCACGCCGCTGGCGCGCATGGCGCTGATCGGCGGCTACTTGCGCGGCCGCGCCTTCCCGCGGACGAGCCGCCTGCCGCTTTCGCCGATCGGGCCGGCGCTCGGCTGGTGCGAAGTGCCCGACGACCGCAACTACAACCGTCCGGTGCGCATGCCCTACCGCGCCAGCCACGAGCGCATGTTGCGCGAGGACGGTCTCTACGACGCCTGCATCGTGCTCGACTGGAACATCCGCCCGCGCCGCCGCGGCCGCGGCAGCGCCATCTTCTTCCACCTCGCCCGGCCGGGCTATACGCCGACGCAAGGCTGCGTCGCCGTCTCCAGGCGCACCATGGCCCGCCTGCTGCCGCTGCTTTCGCGCCGCACCGAATTGCGCGTGCTACGCTAGGACCGCGGCGGCAACGGCATCTGCGGTGCGGGGATTGACTCATCCATATCTCGTCGGTTATGGATTATCCATAGCCAACGGGTTATGGCAATTCATGCAGCCGTCGCACGAAATCCTCTTCAGCACGCTTGCCGATCCGACGCGGCGCGCCATCTTCGAGCGGCTGTGCCGCGACGGCGCCCTGACCGTCGGGGCGCTGACCGCCGGGGCCGGCGTCTCGCAGCCGGCCGTTTCCAAGCATCTCGGTGCGCTCAAGCGCGCCGGGCTGGTGCGCGACCGCCACGAGGGGCGGCAGACGCACTACAGCGCCGAGCCGGGCGCGCTGGCCCCGCTGGTCGACTGGACGAAACGGATGGCTGGCTTCTGGGAGGGCCGGTTCGACGAACTCGAGCAACTCCTCTCGAGGATGGATCAGTGAACGGCGCTCCGGTCGAAACGCTCTCGGTCGTCGTCGAACGGGAGATACCGCATCCTCCGGAGAAGATCTGGCGCGCGCTGACCGAGCCGCACCTCATCGAGGCATGGCTCATGCGCAACGATTTCCGCCCCGTCTCCGGCCATCGCTTCAACCTCGATGCCGACTGGGGCGGTGTCGACTGCCGGGTCGTCACCGTCGAGCCGAACCGGACTCTGACCTATACTTGGCAGACCAAGGACCTCGACAGCTTCGTCACCTGGACCCTGGTCCCGAACGGCGCGGGGACGCTGTTGCGCATGGAGCAGTCGGGCTTCCGGCCGGACCAGCAGCCCTACTACCGGGGCGCGACCGTCGGGTGGAAGAGGTTCTTTGCCGCGATGGAAGAGGTTCTGGCCAGGCTCGGCTGACTCTGCAGCGCGAGCGGGGCAATGGCGCCGCCCGGATCGTGGCGACACCGTCGGCCGCTGATCGTGTCGACGAACCCCGGCAAAGGGAAAGGAGGAATGGACGTGCGGAACAAGGCAACGGACGACAGCTCACCCTCCCGGTTGATCGACGCGCGGATCGCCGAACTGGGCGGCTGGCGGGGCGAGACGCTCGCCCGCCTGCGCGCCCTGATCCGGGAAGCCGATCCCGATATCGTCGAGGAGTGGAAGTGGCGCGGGGTGCCGGTCTGGTATCACGACGGCATGGTCTGCACCGGCGAGGCCTACAAGGATGTCGTCAAGACGACTTTCGCCAGGGGTGCCGCGCTCGACGACCCGGCAAGCCTGTTCAACGCCAGCCTCGACGGCAACACGCGGCGCGCCATCGATTTCCGCAAGGGCGACGCCATCGATGCCGAGGCCTTCAAGGCGCTGGTCCGCGCCGCCGTCGCCCGGAACGGTTCCGCCAGGGCCCGGTGACCGGCCGGCACCGAACTCGAAGCCGACAGAGACCCCCATCGAAAGGAGTGCCCGTTGAACTGGAACCAGCTGATCCGCCAGGTCCATCGCTGGCTGTCGATCGTCTTCACGCTGACGGTCGTCGCCAACTTCGCCGCCATGGCCTTGGGCGAGCCGCCCGCCCTCATCGTCTATTCGCCCCTGCTGCCGCTCTTCCTGCTCATGTTCAGCGGCCTCTACCTGTTCGCTCTGCCCTACATGCTGCGCCGCCGCGCGCCACGCCACGCCCGGGGCTAATCGCGGGTGCCATCGCCAACAACAACGCGGTCGACGCGGTCGTCGCCTCGAACGACGGCACCGCCGGCGGCGTCGTGGCGGCGCTCGCGCTGCGACGACGAAGCACCGGCCCCTTCGTTCGTCATCCTCGGGCTTGTCCCGAGGATCTGCCGGGTCGGGTCATGGTGGCGGGG
>CAYJMY010000241.1:0-6965 GCA_964371125.1 uncultured Mesorhizobium sp.
GGACCCGGCCTCCAACTGGCCGCTCTTCGCCGAAAAGGCGCGCGAGCTGATCTCGGTGAACAAGGTTTCGGCCGTGTTCGGCTGCTGGACTTCGGTGTCCCGCAAGTCGGTGCTGCCAGTCTTCGAAGAGCTCAACAACATCCTCTTTTATCCAGTCCAGTATGAGGGAGAGGAAAGCCAGCGTAACGTGTTCTACACCGGCGCCGCGCCGAACCAGCAGGCGATCCCGGCGGTCGACTATCTGATGAACGACGAAGGCGTCGAACGCTGGGTGCTGGCCGGCACCGACTACGTCTATCCGCGCACGACCAACAAGATCCTCGAAGCCTATCTGCAGGCGAAGGGCGTCAAGGCCGAGGACATCATGATCAACTACACGCCGTTCGGACATTCCGACTGGCAGACGATCGTGTCCGACATCAAGAAGTTCGGTTCGGCCGGCAAGAAGACGGCGGTGGTCTCGACCATCAACGGCGACGCCAACGTTCCCTTCTACAAGGAACTCGGCAATGCGGGCATCAAAGCCGAGGACATTCCGGTCGTGGCCTTCTCGGTCGGTGAGGAAGAACTCGCCGGTCTCGACACCGCTCCGCTCGTCGGCCACCTGACGGCCTGGAACTACTTCCAGTCGGTCGACACGCCGGACAATGCCGACTTCATCGCCAAGTGGCAGGAATACACGAAGAATCCGAAGCGCGTGACCAACGACCCGATGGAAGCCCACGTCATCGGCTTCAACATGTGGGTCAAGGCCGTCGAGAAGGCCGGCACCACCGATCCGGACGCGGTGATCGACTCCATCATCGGCGTCTCCGTGCCGAACCTGACCGGCGGCTATTCGACGATGATGCCGAACCACCACATCACCAAGCCGGTGCTGATCGGCGAGATCCAGGCCGACGGCCAGATGGAAACCGTTTGGCAGACCTCCGGCCTCGTGGTCGGCGACGAATGGTCGGACTACCTGCCGGATTCCAAGGACCTGATCGCCGACTGGCGCGCGCCAATGTCGTGGGGCAACTTCAACGTCGCCACCGGAAAGTGCGGCGGCATGGGCACTAACTGATCCCGCCTCGATGTCGTCGGCGCCCGGTGTGGCGCCGGCAGCGAACAAGCCGGGCGGCGCATGCGCCGTCCGGGCCTTCCCCCCGGAGACCGACGGTTCGTCACTGATGAAAATGCCCCGCGTCATCGCCCTGCTCTTCGCCATTCTTGCCGCGGGCCTCTGTCTGGCCTCGGCCGACGAGGCGGGACTGCGGCAGACGATCGCGAAATTCGCCACTGCAAAGGATTTCAAGGCCACCGAAGCCGTGGTGCGCGAACTCGCGGCAACGGGCGATCCCGCGGTCGAGCCGGTGCTCCTGGCGCTCGCCGACGGCAATCTCTTTGTCCGCAAGGCCGATGGCGCGGTGCTCATCGGCAAGGAGGGCGGACAATCCGTCAGTCTTTCGGATCCGCTGACCGGCGAGAAGGTCGGCGAAGCCGCCAAGGCGGAAATCACCAAGGTCAAGGTCAACAACGCGCTGCGCCGTGTCATCCGCGATCTGCTCGGCGGCCTGACGCTGGGCTCGAGCGATCCGGCAACGCGGCTCGCGGCCGCCGACACCATGTTCCGCACGCCGGACGCCGCCAACATCGAGGCGCTGGATGCCGCGATCGAGCGCGAATCCGTGGCATCCGTGAAGACGAGGCTCGAACAGGCGCGGGCGGCCTCGATCCTGGTCTCGGACCGCACCGACGAAGAGAAGATCGCTGCGATCGCCGTGGTTGAGGCACGCGGGGATCGCGATGCGCTGTCGCTGCTTACCGCTGTCGTGGCGCGCACGGAAGGGCCTGTCAGGGACGCGGCGGAAAGCGCGATCGCGAAGGTGAACGGCAGCCTGGCGCTGTGGGCCGCCGGCCAGAACGTCTGGTACGGCATCTCGCTGGGCTCCGTGCTGCTGCTCGCCGCGATCGGCCTCGCCATCACCTTCGGCGTCATGGGCGTGATCAACATGGCGCACGGCGAGTTGGTGATGCTCGGCGCCTACACGACCTATGTCGTGCAGAACGTCATCCGCACATCGTTTCCCGGTCTGTTCGACTGGTCGCTCGCCTTCGCCCTGCCACTCGCCTTCCTGGTGGCGGCCGCGGTGGGGCTTGCCATCGAACGCGGCATCATTCGTTTCCTCTACGGGCGCCCGCTGGAAACCCTGCTGGCGACCTGGGGCGTATCGCTGATCCTCCAGCAGTCGGTGCGCACCATTTTCGGACCGACGAACCGCGAGGTGGGCAATCCCTCGTGGATGTCGGGCGGCTTCGACCTCGGCCAGATGGCGCTGACCTGGAACCGCTTCTGGATCGTGCTCTTCGCGCTCGGCGTGTTCGCGGTGCTCCTCTACGTGATGAAGCGCACGCCCTGGGGCCTGCAGATGCGCGCCGTCACCGCCAACCGGCGCATGGCCGCCTCCATGGGCATCCGCACACCCTGGGTCGACGCCCTGACCTTCGCGCTCGGCTCCGGCATCGCCGGCATCGCCGGCGTGGCGCTGAGCCAGATCGACAACGTCTCGCCCAATCTCGGGCAGGGCTACATCATCGACAGCTTCATGGTCGTCGTCTTCGGCGGGGTGGGCAATCTGTGGGGAACGCTGGTCGGCGCCATGTCGCTCGGCATCCTCAATAAGTTCCTCGAACCCTATGCCGGAGCCGTGCTCGGCAAGATCCTCGTGCTCGTGCTGATCATCCTGTTCATCCAGAAACGCCCGCGCGGCCTGTTCGCGCTGAAGGGCAGGGCGGTGGAAGCATGATCACCGGCCGCTTCTTCGCTTCCGGCGCCGACCGCCGCGTGCTTGCCACGATCCTCGTCCTGCTCGCGGTCGCGGTGCTGGTCCCGGTGCTCAACCTCGCCGTTCCGCCGGACAGCATGTTCCACGTGCCGACCTTCATGGTGGCGCTGGTCGGCAAGTATCTCTGCTATGCGCTGCTGGCGCTCGCCCTCGATCTCGTCTGGGGCTACTGCGGCATCCTGAGCCTCGGCCACGGCGCCTTCTTCGCGCTCGGCGGCTACGCGATGGGCATGTACCTGATGCGCCAGATCGGTGACCGCGGCGTCTACGGCAACCCGATCCTCCCGGACTTCATGGTGTTTCTCAACTGGAAGGAGCTGCCGTGGTTCTGGTACGGTTTCGACCAGTTCTGGTTCGCCGCGCTGATGGTGGTCCTGGTTCCCGGCGCGCTCGCCTTCGCCTTCGGCTGGTTCGCTTTCAGGAGCCGCGTCACCGGCGTCTATCTGTCGATCATCACCCAGGCGCTGACCTACGCGCTGCTGCTCGCCTTCTTCCGCAACGACATGGGTTTCGGCGGCAACAACGGGCTGACCGACTTCAAGGACATCCTCGGCTTCAACATCCAGGCGGGAACGACGCGCTCGGCATTGTTCGCCGTATCGGCCGTGGCGCTGGCGCTCGCCGTCTACGTCACCTGGCGGATCGTCGGCTCGAAGTTCGGCAAGCTGATGATCTCGGTACGCGACGCGGAAAGCCGGACCCGGTTCCTCGGCTGGCGGCCGGAGAACATCAAGCTGTTCGCCTTCACCATTTCGGCCGTGATGGCCGGCATCGCCGGCGCGCTCTACGTCCCCCAGGTCGGCATCATCAACCCCGGCGAGTTCGATCCGTCGAACTCGATCGAGGTTGTGGTGTGGACCGCCGTCGGCGGGCGCGGCACGATCGTCGGACCGATCATCGGGGCGCTGCTGGTCAATGCCGGCAAGTCGTATTTCACCGGCGCGCTGCCCGATCTGTGGCTGTTCGCGCTGGGCGGGCTGTTCGTCTGCGTGACGCTGTTCCTGCCGAAGGGCGTGCTCGGCCTTTGGGACCAATTGCGCGAGCGCGGCGCCCGCCGCAGCGCCGAACCCGAAGCCCCGCCTCCCGGCGATGCGCAGGCGATCGTGCGGCCTGCGGCGCAGGCGGCGGCCGAACACCGCGGACTGGGCACTGCGGCGCCCGAACCGCAGCCGGCGGAGTGACGACGATGGGCAAGAAGAGCGGTACCATTCTCTACCTTGACGGCGTGTCGGTCTCCTTCGACGGCTTCCGCGCCATCAACAACCTGTCGCTGGTGCTGGACCGCGGCGAGATGCGCGCCATCATCGGGCCGAACGGCGCCGGCAAGACGACGATGATGGACATCGTCACCGGCAAGACGCGTCCCGACGAGGGCGAGGTCTATTTCGACGGAGCGGTCGACCTCACCCGCCACGACGAAGCCGACATCGCCACGATGGGCATCGGCCGCAAATTCCAGAAGCCGACCGTCTTCGAAGGCCATACGGTGGAGAACAATCTGGTCCTGTCGCTGAAAGGGCCGCGTTCGATCTTCCCTGCCTTGTTTCACCGGCGCTCGGCCGAGGAGGACCGGCGTATCGACGAGATCCTCGCCGTGACGCGCCTGGAGGCGAAGCGCAACGACATGGCGGCGAACCTCTCCCACGGGCAGAAGCAGTGGCTCGAGATCGGCATGCTGCTGGCGCAGGATCCGAAGCTGCTGCTCGTCGACGAGCCCGTGGCCGGCATGACCGACGCCGAGACGGTCGAGACGGCGCGCCTGCTGAAGGACATCGCCAGGACTCATTCGGTGATCGTGGTCGAACACGACATGCACTTCGTCCGAGAACTCGGCGTCAAGGTCACCTGCCTCCACGAAGGATCGGTGCTGTCGGAGGGTTCGCTCGACCATGTCTCTAGCGATCCGCGGGTCATCGAGGTCTATCTGGGGCGATGACGATGTGGCGGGTTGCGATCGAGCGTTTCCTCTTCCACGGCGGCAGGGTCGACCCGCCGTCACAGGGTTGGTAGCCCCTCCGCCCCCGGGATGGCGGGGCCGATGCCGCGTCGCGCGTATTGCCTCCGCGACGGCGCTTCCAGTCCTGGTCCGGACAGCGGGGCGGCGACCGCATCGGCCAGCATGCCGGAACGGCAACCGCAGGAGACGAAACATGCTGGAAGTGACCAATGCGACGCTCCACTACGGCGCCGCCCAGGCGCTGCGCGGCGTCTCGCTCAAGGCGGATGCCGGCAAGATCACCTGCGTGCTCGGCCGCAACGGCGTCGGCAAGACCAGTCTCATGAGAT
Organism: uncultured Mesorhizobium sp.; assembly: GCA_964371125.1. GTDB lineage: Bacteria > Pseudomonadota > Alphaproteobacteria > Rhizobiales > Rhizobiaceae > DUSC01. Next base: position 5,115 of record CAYJMY010000241.1, read on the forward strand.
CGATTGTCGGCCACCATCGGCTGACATCGGGCAGCGTTGCCTTCGAGGGGAAGGCGCTCGACCGGAGCGCGGCGTACGATCGCGCCCGGTCGGGCATCGCATTCGTGCCGCAGGGACGGGAGATCTTCCCCCTGCTCACCGTGCGCGAAAATCTGGAATCGGGCTATGCGCCGCTGAAGCGCGCCGACCGCTCGATCCCCGACCACGTCTTCGAGCTGTTTCCGGTGCTGAAGCAGATGCTGTCGCGGCGCGGAGGCGACCTGTCGGGCGGCCAGCAGCAGCAGCTCGCCATCGGCCGGGCGCTGGTCATGCGGCCGAAGCTGCTGGTGCTCGACGAGCCAACGGAGGGCATCCAGCCGTCGATCATCAAGGATATCGGCCGCGCCATCCGCTACCTGCGCGACCAGGCCGGCATCGCGGTGCTGCTCGTCGAGCAATATCTCGATTTCTGCAGGGATCTCGCGGACGAGGTCAACATCATGGATCGCGGACTGATCGTCCACAACGGCCCGGCCGAGGACCTGGACCGGGCGGACGTGCGCAAGTTCCTCACGGTCTGACCGCTGTTCCGTGGTCTGGTTGTGGATACCCTTGCGGGGTTCCCGCACGGCCATGCATTGCGCCCGAAGCATGTTATCATTTTTCAATACTTGATTCGTATTCCGCGGGTTAACCGTCGTTAAAACCGCGAGTATCGGCGCTTAGGCGGCATGATGCCGCGCATGCCCTCGTAACATCGAGTCGTGCCATTCGAGTCCCACCTTCATGGGCGAGGACAACGAGATGCTCATCGCAACCGACGACTGCTCCAAACGCCGCCTTACCGAACCGCTCGAGATCCTGACGGCCGTCAGCATCCTGCAATCACGCGGCGTCCGGCGCGACGACATGATCCTCGAGATGTCGAAGATCTTCTACGTCGACCTCGACGAGTTCAATCGCGTGTTCAGGATGGCGTAAGCCGCCGCGCAGCGTGATGGACGACCGGCGTCCCGCTCAGAGCGGGATGTTGTCGTGCTTCTTCCAGGGGTTGTCGAGGTCCTTATTGCGCAGCATCCGCAGCGCCCGGGCGATGCGGCGGCGTGTCGAATGCGGCATGATCACCTCGTCGATGTAGCCGCGTTCGGCGGCGACGAAGGGCGACAGAAAGCGGTCCTCGTAGCGCTTCGTGTGCGCGGCGATCTTCTCCGGATCGGCGATGTCCTTGCGATAGATGATCTCGACGGCGCCCTTGGCGCCCATCACCGCGATCTGCGCCGTCGGCCAGGCATAGTTCATGTCGCCGCGCAGGTGCTTGGAGGCCATGACGTCGTAGGCGCCGCCGAAAGCCTTGCGGGTGATCACGGTGACCTTCGGCACGGTGGCTTCGGCATAGGCGAACAGCAGCTTGGCGCCGTGTTTGATGATGCCGCCGTACTCCTGCGCCGTGCCGGGAAGGAAGCCGGGCACGTCGACGAAGGTGACGATGGGGATGTTGAAGCAGTCGCAGAAGCGGACGAAGCGCGCCGCCTTGCGCGAGGCGTCCGAGTCGAGCACGCCGGCCAGCACCATCGGCTGGTTGGCAACGAAGCCGACGGTGCGCCCTTCGACCCGGCCGAAGCCGGTGACGATGTTCCTGGCGAACGATGCCTGTATCTCGAAGAAGTCGCCCTCGTCGACGGTCTTCAGGATCAACTCCTTGATGTCGTAGGGTTTGTTGGCGTTGTCGGGGACAAGGCGGTCCAGAGAGGTATCCGGTTCTTCCGCCGGCTGAAAATACTCGATTTCCGGGATCTCCGCCGTGTTCGAGGCCGGCAGCAGGTCGATCAGGCGGCGCATCTGTAAAAGCGCCTCGACGTCGTTGTCGTAGGC
>CAYJMY010000242.1:0-5146 GCA_964371125.1 uncultured Mesorhizobium sp.
CCCGGCTTCAAGGTTGCGCAGAAGCTGAACAAGATGGGCTATCGCGGCAGCCAGACCGGCGAACTCCTGTTCGAAGACTGCCGCGTACCGGCCGAGAACCTCGTCGGCGGCGAGAACCGCGGCGTCGCCGTGGTGATGAGTGGCCTCGACCTCGAGCGGGCGATGATCTCGCCGCTTTGCCTGGGCGTGGCCGAGCGGGCGCTCGAACTGTCCGTAGACTACGCCATGACCCGCAAGCAGTTCGGCAAGGCGATCGGCTCGTTCCAGATGGTCCAGTCGATGCTGGCCGACATGTACGTCCAGGTGGAGACCATGCGCAGCTTCACCTACCGGACACTCGCAGCGGCGGCGCCGCTGGAGGTCGGCGGCGGCGGGCGTGGCGATATCCACATGCTGACCGCCGCCTCGGTCATGTACGCCGCCGAGGCCGTGCACAAGGTGCTCGACCTCGCGGTGCAGATCCATGGCGGCACCGGCTACATCTGGGAATCGGAAATCAACCGCCTCTACCGGTCGATCAAGCTCCTCGAGATCGGTGCCGGCACCACGGAAGTGCGCAAGATGATCATCGCCGGCGAACTGCTAAAGGACCTGAAGCGCCATGGCTGACCCCACGGCGTCCGCTGCCGAGAGCTTCGGGCTGGACGACGAGGCGCTCGCGACGCACCCCACCATCTATGCGCCGGGATCGTTCGCCGGCAAGGTCGTGCTCGTCTCGGGCGGCGCCGGCGGCATCGGTCGCGCCACGGCATGGCTGTTCGCGCGGCTCGGCGCGCGCGTCATCGTCAGCGGCCGCAGCGCCGAGAAGCTCGCGGCGGTAGAATCGGCGATGCTGGCGAAGGGCCTGGACGCTTCCTCCGCGGTCGTCGACATCCGCGATCCCGACTCGGTCGCCGCGCTGTTCGATACGGTGCGGGAACGGTTCGGCCGGCTCGATATCCTGATCAACAGCGCCGGCGGCCAGTTTCCGCAGGCCGCGATCGACTTCTCGCCGAAGGGCTGGAACGCGGTCGTCAACACCAACCTCAACGGCACCTGGTACATGATGCAGGCGGCGGCGCGGCACTGGCGCGACACCGGCCGGCCGGGCAGCATCGTCAACATCGTGGTCGTCACTACCCACGGCCTCCACGGCGTAGCGCACACGGTGGCGGCGCGCTCCGGCGTCATCGGCCTGACCCGTAGCGTCGCGGTGGAATGGGCGCCGCTCAACATCCGCGTCAACTGCATCGCGCCGGGCGCCATCGAGACCGAGGGCTGGAAGGTCTACACGCCCGAGGCGCGCGCCGCCTACCCGCGTTCCAATCCGATGATGCGCGCCGGTTCCGCCTGGGAGATCGCCGAGGCCTGCGTCTACCTCGGCGGCCCCGCGGCGAGCTACGTCACCGGCGAACTGCTGACCGTCGACGGCGGCAGCCAGCTGTGGGGCGAGACCTGGACCACGGGCAAGCCGGACTACTTCCGTGACTAGGACGATGCGCATCATCCCGGGCAACGCCGCTCCGGCGGGAGGATGCGCCGTCCCGCCCGATGCCGTCGGGGAAAAGTGAGATGAGCGTCTCCTTCGATCCGTTCGACACCGAGACCATCCGCGGCCGGCTCGCCGGGTTCATCGCGGAAAAGGGAGTCGCCGACGTCGTCGTCGGACCGCTGCGCCGCTTCACGGTCGGCTTCTCCTGGGTGACCTTGGGCTTCCACGCCTCGTGGCGCGCGGCGGGCGGCGCCGTCGAGCGCGATCTCATCCTGCGCGCCGGGCCGCCGAACGGCATCTTCGGCCCCTATCGCGCCTTTCCGGAGTTCACCACGCTTCAGGCGCTCGCCGGCAGCGGCGTTCCCGTGCCGAAGGTCTACTGGTACAGCGACGACACGGAGATCCTCGGCGCGCCGTTCTTCATCTGCGACCTGGTGCCGGGCGAGGCGCCGATCCCGTGGACGCATGACGGCGGCCCGGCCTTCGACGACGCCACAAGGATCGCGCTCGGCGCGCAGTTCGTCTCGGCGCTGGCCGCTCTGCATTCCTTCCGCTGGCAGGAAACGCCCGTCGCCGGCATCGGCGGCACGACCGACGTCTCCCGCACCGCCGCAGCCCAGATCGACACCTGGGAGCGGCTGCTCGGCGAATGGTCGCCGAGCCGCGTGCCGATGCTCGAGTACGCCGCGATCTGGCTGCGCGCTCACGCGCCCGTGGCGCCGAAGATCGCCATCGTCCACGGCGACTACCGCATCGGCAACTTCCTCGTCGCCGACGGCCGCATCACCGCGATCCTCGACTGGGAGCTGGTGCAACTGGGCGACCCGATGGAGGACCTCGGCTGGATCTGCCTGCAGGCATGGCGCGGCCGCTCGCCACACATGTGCCACTTCTTCACACGTGAAGAACTCGTCGAACGCTACGCGGCGCTGACCGGTGCGCCGGTCGACCTCGGTGCGGTGCGCTACTGGGAGGCGTTCGGCACCTACAAGCTGGCGGTCATGCACTACGGCGCCACCCATTGCTTCGAGAAGCGCGGCTTCAACGATCTGCGCATGGCCGGCATGGGCGCGCAGATCCCGCGCATGCTGCTCCAGGTGGAATCGGCGATGGAGCGCGCGGCATGAACATCGCCCTCGAGCGCCTGCTGGAAGGCATTGTCGCGACGCTGCGCAACGACGTCATCCCCAATGTCGGCGACGCCTATGCGCGCGGCCAGGCGGTCGGCGTCATCGACCTCATCAACAATATCGGTCCGCGCATCGAATGGGCGCGCGGGCCGCTGATGGAAGCCGTGAGCGAGAAGACCGCGCTGCTCGCGGCGGTCGCGCCGCTGCTGCCGGGCATGGCGGCGCCGGGCGAAGCGGTCGCCGTCGAGCGCCTGTCGTCGGACGAACTCGCCACCGAGCGCGACCGCCTCGACGCGGCGATCGGCGACGCGCTGGCGCTCGCCCATAGCGGCGGCGAGGCAGGCCGCGAGGCGTTGGCGATGATCGTGCGCCACCTGCATGACGAACAGACCCGCGCCATGAAGACGACGCGCAAGCCGCTCTTCGCCGAGATCGCCAGCGGACGGGACGAGAAAGACAAGTAGGAGAGGAGGCGCCGGTCCGCAGGCCGGTCGCCGGAGGAGGGAGTGATGGCCTACCGCATCGACGCCCGCATGCCGAAGCCGGGGGAATGCGTCCAGCGCCTGATGCTCGAGCACTGGGCGGCCGTGCAGCCCGACAAGGTCTTCGCCGTGTTCGCCGACGGCAGCGAGTGGACCTACGCGCAGACGCTCGATATCGCCCGGGGAACGGCGAATGCGCTGAGGAAGCTCGGCGTCCGCCAGGGCGAGCGAGTCTTCGTCTGGCTGCCCAACTCCGCCGATTGCCTGCGCGTCTGGTTCGGCCTCAACCATCTCGGCGCGGTGTTCGTGCCGCTCAACCTCGCCTACAGGGGCAATCTGCTCAAGCACGCGCTCGGCCTCGCCGAAGCGCGGCTGGGCATCGTCCATGCCGACCTGCACCGCCGTCTGGGCGAGGTCGAGCTGACGACGTTGCGCGAGATCGTCGTGCTCGGCGGCGAGGCGACGCCGGTCGATGGCCTGGCTGTGCATGGCGCCGAGGCGCTTTCGCCGGACGACGCCTCGGCGCCGCCGACGGAGCGCGAGATCGCGCCGTGGGACATGCAGTCGATCATCCTCACCTCGGGAACGACCGGTCCGTCGAAGGGCGTGATGTCGTCCTACGTGCATCTCTACAGCATGGCCGTCTCGGCGCCGTTCCTCGGCCGCGACGACCGCTACATGGTCAACCTGCCGATGTTCCATTCCGGCGGCGTCATGCCGGTGACGGCGATGCTGATCCACGGCGGCTCGATCGCCATGGTCGACGCCTTCGACACCGACACGTTCTGGTCGACCGTGCGCGAGCGCAAGATCACCACATCGATCCTGCTCGGCGTGATGGGCGGCTTCCTGCTCAAGCGGCCGCCGTCGCCGGACGACAGGGACCACCCGCTGCGCACCTGCACCTACGTGCCGCTCAACGACACCGCGCCGCAGTTTCATGCGCGCTTCGGCACCGACATCTACACACACTTCAACATGACCGAAATCTCGATGCCGATCGTCTCGGACGCCAATCCGAGCGCGCTCGGCAGCGCCGGGCGCATGCGGGCTGGCGTCGACGTGCGCGTCGTCGACGAGAACGACTGCGAGGTCGGCGTCGGCGAGGTCGGCGAACTGGTGGTGCGCACCGACTGCCCGTGGGCCATGAACCACGGCTATGCCGGCAATCCGGAGGCGACCGCGGCAGCGTGGCGCAACGGCTGGTTCCACACCGGCGACGGCTTCCGCAAGGACGCCGAGGGAAATTTCTATTTCGTCGACCGGCTGAAGGACGCGATCCGCCGCCGCGGCGAGAACATCTCCTCCTTCGAGGTCGAATCCGAGGTGCTGGCGCATCCGGCGGTGCGCGAGGCGGCGGCCGTGGCGGTGAAGAGCGAGATCGCCGAGGACGAGGTGATGGCGGTGGTGGCGCTGCGGCCGGGAGAGCCGTTCGATCCGGCCGAACTGATCGAGTTCCTGCGGCCGCGCATGGCGCATTTCATGATCCCGCGCTTCGTCCGCATCGTCGACGCGCTGCCGCGCACGCCGACGGCGAAGATCGAGAAGGTGAAGCTGCGCGGCGAGGGCCTGACCGCGGACACATGGGACCGCGACAAGGCCGGCATCAAGATCAAGCGCGAGAAGATCGGGCGCGATCCGGCCTGAGGCCGGCGGAAAGGGATTGGAGTCGGGAATGTTCGCCGAGCTTTCGCAAAAGACCAACGAGCTGAAGAGCCGTCTCGAAGCCTTCATGGCCGAGCACATCTACCCGAACGAGCGCGAGATGCTCGACGAGACGCGCGAGCGACCGGCCCGATGGAAGAAGCAGGGCCTGATGGAGGATCTGCAGCGCAAGGCGAAGGCGCAGGGCCTGTGGAACCTGTTCTACAACCACGGCCCGGAGGGCGCCGGGATCTCCAACTACGAATACAGCCACCTGTGCGAGACGCTCGGCCGCTCGCTGGCGGCGCCGGAAGTGTTCAACTGCAACGCTCCCGACGTCGGCAACATGGAGATCCTGTCGATCTACGGCACGCCCGCGCAGAAGGAGCGCTGGCTGAAGCCGCTGCTGGCGGGCGAGA
>CAYJMY010000242.1:5156-6935 GCA_964371125.1 uncultured Mesorhizobium sp.
CTGTTGATACCGCGCTGCTGGAAGGTGAAATCCGCTCCTGTTTCGCCATGACCGAGCCGCGCGTCGCCTCCTCGGACGCCACCAACATCGAGACCTCGATCCTTCGCGACGGCGACGAATACGTCGTCGAAGGGCGGAAATGGTGGACGACCGGCGCCATGTCGTCGAGCTGCAAGGTCGCCATCGTCATGGGCAAGAGCGACACGTCGGCCCCGAAGCACAAGCAGCAGTCGATGATCCTGGTGCCGATGGACGCGCCGGGCGTGACGGTGGAGCGGCCGCTCTCAGTCTACGGCTACGAGCACCCCCCGCTCGGCCATGCCGAGGTGGTCTTCGACAAGGTGCGCGTTCCGGCGGCCAACATGCTGCTCGGCGAGGGCAGAGGCTTCGAGATCGCCCAGGGCCGGCTCGGACCCGGCCGCATCCACCACTGCATGCGCTTCATCGGGCTCGGCGAACGAGCCATCGAGGCGATGTGCCGTCGCGCCAAGAACCGCTCGGCCTTCGGCTCGACGCTGGCCGAGATGGGCGCCGTGCGCCAGGCGATCGGCCAGTCTCGCTGCGACCTCGAGCAGGCGCGGCTGATCACGCTGAAGGCGGCGTGGGTGATGGACCGGGCCGGCAACAAGGCCGCGCGCAACGAGATCGCGATGGCCAAGATCATCGTGCCGACCGCCGTCGGCGCGATCATCGACCGCGCGATCCAGATCCACGGCGGCGCCGGCCTGTCGCAGGACTTCTTCCTTGCCGAGGCCTTCGCCGAGACGCGCTTCCTGCGCATCGGCGACGGTCCCGACGAGGTCCACCGCGAGGCGATCGCCCGCGTCGAACTCGCCCGCCACTGACCGCGCATTTCCGGAAGGAACCACCATGTCCATGAAGCCGCTCGAGGCCGGCGCCACCGCCATGTCGCAGGGACGCACCATCGGCGAAGGCGACATAAACCTGTTCGCCGGCCTGGTCGGCGATTTCACGCCGATCCATGTCGACGAGACCTTCGCCCGGAACTCGCCGCACGGAACCCGTATTGCCCACGGCCCGCATACCATGGCGACGGCGATCGGCATGGCCACCCACACCGGCCTGTTCGGCGAACGCGTCATCGGCCTGGTCAACATCTCCTGGGACTTCTTCGGCGCGGTCAAGATCGGCGACACGATCCGCTCGAACATAACGGTCGAAGGCGTGCGGCCGACGTCGAAGCCCGGGCGCAGCCTCGCCACCTACGTGTTCGAGGTGCTGAACCAGCACGACGAGCCGATCCAGCGCGGCCGCATGCTGGTCGTGGTCAAGAGCGATTGAGACGGCGGCAACCGGGGAGGGAAGACATGTCCGACTTCATCATGCGTCCGCAGGACGAGCACCCCCACCGGCCCGGGCCGGAGATCAACTTCAACGAAAGCGTCTACACCAACGGCTTCGACACGAAGACGCGGGTGGGTGGCTGGATGCGCCTCGGCAACCGCGTCAACGAAGGCTACGCCGAGCTCTCGGTCTGCCTTTACCTGCCCGACGGCCGCATCGCCTGCCAGTTCCTGCGTCCGCCGATTACCGACAACGACCGCTTCGATGCCGGCGGCCTGTCCTATTCGGTGATCGAGCCCTTCAGGAAGGTGTCGATGGCCTACGAGGGCGAGTTGCTCATCGTCGACGACCCGGAGGCGTTGCGCGACCCGCAGAAGCTGTTCGCGACCGGCAGGCGCCTGCCGGGATACGCCGGCTGGACGCATGAGGCGGTGTCGCCGGTGCATGGCGGCGAGCCGACGAAGGATTCCATCC
>CAYJMY010000243.1:0-6930 GCA_964371125.1 uncultured Mesorhizobium sp.
TCGGTAACGACGAGAACGCGGGCGCCGATCTGGCCGCGTACGATCTCGCCCAGCCGCGACAGCGCGCCATTGCCGAACTGAATGCTCTTCGTCGTGTTGAAGACGAAAGAACCGGTCATTCCTCTTCCCTCTCCTCAACCACTGCTCGGTGTCGACCGGTCTGTGCAGCGGCGCCTAAGCGGCAAATGATCCTTACGGCCTCCGGCCGTCTACATACGCCGCTTCGATCGCGATAGCCAGTTCAATTAGCTGAACTAATTTCACTGGACGGAACGCTAATCGTCATGCTAAACGCTGTCAAGGCGGAATGCCGTCGCAGGGGCGTGTTTTCCGCATGGCCGCGATCGCGGCGCGGATGGATGGGCGCATGGAACGACAGGTAGACCGGTCAAAACTCGTGCCCGCCCTCGATCGCGGCGTCCGCATCCTCGACTTTGCCGCGCGCTCGAAGAGCCACCCGACCCTTACCGACATCGCGCGCCATCTCGACATCGCCAAGAGCTCGGCGCACACGCTGTGCAACACGCTCGTCCAGCTAGAGCTCTTGATCCGCCGGCCGGACCAGACCTTCCAGCTCGGCCCTCACGTTATGCGCTGGTCGAACGCCTTCACCGAGCAGTCGGACGTCGCCGCCGAGTTCGCCTCCATCTGGGACCGGGAATCCGAGCTCCCCGGCGCCACCATCACTCTGACGGTGCTGGAGGGCGCGGAGGTCGTCTATATTGCGGCGCGCAATTCGGCCGTCTCCCATTCGCTGATCGAGTTCCGCGCCGGCATGCGGCTGCCCGCCGCATTCACTGCGACCGGCAAGTCCTTCCTCAGCTACATGACAGATTTCGAGGTTCGCCGGCTCTATGCCGACGGACTGCCCGCGCCGCGCACGCCTATGAGCGTCCGCTCCGTCGACTCGCTCATCGACGAACTCCACGAGATCCGTCGCGCCGGCTACTCGGTGGACAACCAGCAGGTCGCCGAAGGCATCGTCTGCTTTGGCGCCGCCGTGCTCGATTCGCGCAACCGCCCGATCGCCGGCGTCGCCGTCAGCCTGCCGGTCGACGACGTGTCCGACGCCAGGCGCGAGCAGATCATCGCCAATGTCCGCCGCATTGCGACGAGGCTGTCGCACCGCATGGGCGCCGACCTCGGCCGCCACGTGCGCGCAGGCGCCAGGGCGGCGGACGTTTAAAGCGCGTCCCGGTAGCTCGGCTTCCGCTTCGTGCGGAAAGCCTCCAGGCCCTCGGCCAGATCCTTACCTCCGACATGGACGGCGAACTGCTCGATTTCGGCGCGCAGCCGCGCCTGCCGCGCCGGGTCGCGCGCCGCCTGCCCCGTCAGCCGCTTCATGGCGCGCAGAGTCTCCGGGCTACATCGGCAGATGTCCCGTGCGATCTCCTTCGCCCGCTCCATCAGGCGATCCTTCGCCACCACCTCGTTGACCAGGCCCCAGCGGGCCATCGTCTCGGCGTCGACGAGGGCGGCCGTATAGAACAACTGCGCGGCGCGCGAGCGGCCGATCCGCTCCACGAGGCGGACCGTCGCCCCGCCCGTGGGCACGACACCGTACTTCGCATGGCCGTCGCCGATCTTGACGCCTTCGGCCGCGAGGACGACGTCGCAGGCGAGCAGCAGCTCAAGCCCGCCGGCCACCGCGACGCCGTTCGCCGCGCCGATGACCGGCACCGGCAGGTCCTCGACCATCTGGATGACGTCCTGGTTGTAGCGCATGACGTCGACGAACTTGGTGCCGCCCGCCTTCAGCGCCGCCTCGAACTCGATCAGGTCGCCGCCGGCGCAGAAGGCGCGTCCGGCGCCGGTCAGGATCACCGCGCGCAGGCCGGGCATGACGGCAAGCGCCTTCAGCCGCCGCTCCAGCGAGCGCATCATGGCTTCCGACGCCGCGTTCAGGCTCTCCGGCCGGTCGAGCGTCAGGGTCGCCACTCCGTCCTCGACGTCGAGCCGCACACACTCCCCTGCCCCGCTCCCGTCACCTTCGGCGAGGCGGGCGAAATCGGCCTGCGCCAGCGGTTTCAGCACCGCCTCGCGCGCCGCCGCCTCGGCCGCGGCCGCGCCGGACAGCGCGACCTCGACGACGGTCCGCTTCTGCGCATCCGTCGACACGTCCACCGCGACGCCTGCCCCCGCACCGCAGACGCGCACGGCCTCCAGCCGCACCTTCTCCCGGATCGCCAGGTCGCGCAGCGTCGGCTTGAAGATCTTGCCGACCGCTGTCACCGGCAGCGCGTCGATCACGAGCACACTGCGCGGCCGGGCCGGCGGCTCGTGGACGTTCGCCTCGAGATAGGGCTTCAGGGCCTCGAGGTCGATCGGAACGCCCGGCGCCGGCACGACGAACAGCGCCGGCACCTCGCCCGCATACTGGTCCGGCATACCGACCGCGGCGCTGATCTGCACGCCGGGAAACTGGTTCGCCACGTCCTCGATCGCCGCCGGATCGATGTTGTGGCCACCGCGGATGATCAGGTCCTTCTCGCGGCCGGTCAGCACCAGCCGCTCGTCCTTCGTCAGGTAGCCGAGGTCGCCCGTCGTCAGCCAGCCGTCGGGGGATAGCGTGCCGATGTCGTGGGCCGGATCGACATAGCCGGGAAACACCTGCGGCCCGCGCACCTGCACCAGCCCGGTCTCCTCCGCAGCGCAGAGCGCGACCTCCGTCGTGCCGAGGCGGACGACCCGCGTCTGCGAGAACGGCGCGCGGAAGCCGACGCTGCCGGCGAGCGGCGTGCCCCTTGCAGGATTGAAGGCGATGGCCGCCGCGGTCTCGGTCATGCCGTAGGTCTCGAACAGGCGTATTCCCGTTGTCGCTTCGAAGCGCGCGCCGACTGCCGGTGGCAGCACCGCGCCGCCGGTCACCGCCATCCTGACCGACGAGGCGTCGTCGCCCTCGCGCCAGCTGTTGGTGATCGCCGCGATCGTCGTCGGAACGCCGCCGACCACGGTGCAGCGGAAATGGCGAATGATCTGCCAGTAGCGCTCGACCGCTTCGGAAGAACGCATGCCGTAGGGCGACGGCACGACGATCTGCCCTCCTGCAGCCAGCACGGAAAGCCCGACCGTCATGGTTCCGCCGACATGGAAAAAGGGGAAGCCGTTGATGACCGTGTCGCGCTCGTCGTAGCCGAACACCTGGGCGAAGCCGAAGGCGGCGTGAATCTGGTTGCCGTGGGTCAACTGCACCAGCTTCGGCCGCCCGGTCGTGCCGCCTGTGTGGAAGAGCGCACAGACGGCGTTCCGGTCCTGCGTCGGCGTGAAGTCGAGTGCGTCCGCCCGGCAGCCGGCCAGCGCCTCGTCCAGCCGGCGGTAGCGCGCCGGCAACTCGCCGCGGCCGCCGATGACCAGCACCTCCTTCAGCGTCGGTACGTGGTCGAGCACGCCTTCGGCCTTCGACCAGCACATCTCGTCGAGCGTCCGGTCCGGAATAACGAGGATTTCGGCGCCTTCAGCAGCGAGCAGGTCAAAGATCGCTTCGCGGCTGAGCAGATAGTTGAGCGCGCTGGCGATGGCGGCGACCTGGGCACCGATCAGCAGCGCCTGGAGTTCCGGCAGCGTCGGCGTCAGGAAGGCGGCAACGCCCTTGCCGGGCCTGAGGCCAAGCGCATGGAACATGTTCGCCGAGCGCGTGATCTCGCGCAACAGCTGCGCATGCGTCAGCGACACGCCGACGTCGGCGGGGTCCGGCGAACGCAGCACGGTGACCGCCTTCTGCCCGCCGACCGTCGCCGCCGTTGCGAGGAACAGGTCGTAGAGGTTTCGCGCCGTCACCAACTCGTCGTAGGGGCGGCTCTCGATTGCGACGACGTCCTCGATGGTCCTGACGTCCATCACCGGACGCGTAGTCTTCAGCGTCCGTTCCATCAGTGCACTGCGGCGTACATGATGGTTTCTTCGTCGGCCCTTTGGCTCTCGAACTCCTCGACCATGCGGCCCTGCCGGCACACGAGAATCCGGTCGGAGAGATGCAGGATCTCCGGCAGGTAGGACGAGATAACCATCACCGCGATGCCCTCGTCGGCCAGCCGGTTGATGAGCTGGTGGATCTCCGCGATCGCGCCGACGTCGACGCCGCGCGTCGGCTCGTCGAAGATGACCAGCTTCGGCTTCTGCACCAGCGCCTTGGCGACGACGACCTTCTGCTGGTTGCCGCCGGACAGCTCGATCACGCGCGCATCGGCGTTGATCGCCTTGACGTTCAACGCCGCGATCCACTCCTTCGCCAGCGCCCGCATCTCGCTCATGCTGACCGTGGCCGACTTGGTCTGCGCGCCGGCCATGGCCGCAAGATAGATGTTCTCGGCGATGGACATCGTCTCGAAGAACCCTTCGACCTTGCGGTCCTCGGTCACGTAGATGATGCCGTCGCGCACCGCCGGACGCGGCACCCGGTAGCGGACCGGGCGTCCATTGAGGCGCACCTGACCGCCGTGGAAGAGGTCGCGCTTCAAAACGCCGGCGACGACCTTCGCCACCTCGGTACGCCCCGAGCCGATCAGGCCGAAGACGCCGGCGATCTGTCCAGCGAAGACCGAAAAGGACGTGTTGCGCACGACATTGCCCATCGACAGGTTCTGCACGCTCAGAACCTTGGCACCGGCCGGACGCGGGGTGCGTTCCTTATAGGAACCGTAGAGTTCGCCGGTCAGCGTGCGGCCCACCATGGCGCGCACGATCTTCTCCCGGTCGAATGCCGCGGTGACGTCGGTGATGACATGCTCGCCATCGCGCATGACGGTGATGCGGTCGGCGATCGCCAGCGCCTCTTCCAGCGCGTGGCTGATGAAGATGATAGAGACGCCGCGCAGTTTCAGCCGGGCGACGAGCGAGAAGAACTGGTGTTTTTCCTCCGGCGTCAGGGTCGCCGTCGGTTCGTCGAAGATGATCACCTGGGCATTGTGGTGCACCGCCCGAGCGATCTCGACCATCTGCTTCTGTCCGGCGCCGAGGCCCGCCACCATCGCCGTCGGGTCGACGTGGAAGTTGAGCGACTGGAGGAACTGCTGGCCGGCGATATAGATGCCGCGCAGCCGGTGGAAGCGCTTCTCGTCGGTCAGGTAGATATTTTGCGCCACCGTCAGCGAGGGAACCAGACTGGTTTCCTGGTAGACCATGGCTATGCCGCGCCTGAGCGCCTCCGACGGCGTACCGAGTTCGGCTTTCTCGCCGTCGATCCAGATCTCTCCCGCCGTCGGCTGCACGACGCCGGCGATCATCTTGGTCAGCGTCGACTTGCCGGCGCCGTTTTCGCCGAGCACGGCGTGCACCTCGCCGCGATGCAGCGTGAAGGAGACGTCCTTCACCGCGGGCACGCCGCGATATTCCTTGGTCGCGTTGCGCACCTCGATGATCGGTATCATGCGCGGCCTCCCTTCTCGATCCCGGTCGGCAGCGCGACGACGACACCGTCGCCCCGCGCCGCGGCGAAGACCCGGTCGCCGTGCTCGACGACCGCCGTCACGCCGTGCGTGCGGCCGTCGGCGCGGCTCTGCAGGCTGGAGCGCGGATGGAACGCCCGGTCGAGCCTTGCCACCAGGCCGGCGGACATTGCCGGCGCCCAGGGCCTCAGCATGCCGAGATGCTTCACGCCGCCGCCCTGCAGAGATTCGTAGAAGCTGCGCCCGGCCCTCAGCTTCGGCGACACCCAGTAGGGCGGCGCCACTTCGGCCATCATCCGTTTGCGATAGGCCGGCTCGCGCAGCACGAACTCGACCAGTTGGCTGCGCGGGGCGAACAGCGTCAGCCAGTAGCCGTCCACCGCCGGCGATATCCGGCCCGGATAGCCCGGCAGGTCGTGCTGCAGCACCTTCGCCCTGCCCGGCCGCGCCGGGTCGATCCGCGCCAAGTGGTGCTTCCAGGCTTCGGAGAACACGACGCCCTCCGCATCGACCGCAAGGCCTGCGGGCCAAGCGAGGCCGGACGCGAGTCGGCTCGACGCTCCGCCGGCGAGGTCGATGCGCCAGATGCTTCCCGAAGCGTTTTTCTCCAGGAGGTCGCGCTGCCAGCCGGCCGGGCCGTTGGTCGCCGATCCGTTGGCGACGTAGAGATGCCCGCCCGCGACCACGAGCGCGGTGATGCAGTGCAGCGCCTCGCCCGCCTTGTAGCTGCGCCCGTCGAAGGCACCGCCGTGGATGACGATCTCGCCGCTCTCCAGCGCCGCGGCGAGCCCGCCGTCGCCGGTCGCGGCGATCGCTGTCACCGCGGCCGCGAAGCTGCGGCGGGCCTTGAGCGTGCCGTCGGCGGCGAGCGTATGGACCGCGTTACCCGCCGAGACGACGATCTCTCCAGCGACCACCGCGAGGCCGTCGGCCTGGTCGAGAGCGACGCGGCTCGGCGCCTCGTCGAGCAGCTTGTTCGGACGGAACGCGCCGTCCAGCGGCGGCACCGTCACCGCCGCCTCGCCGCGGCCGAGCAGATTGTCGAAGATGCGCGTGAAGGCTCCGATCATGCCTTGCTCCAGTAGGATGCCGGCCCAGTCCAGTCCGCATCGGCGCCTTCGAGCTTCAGCCGGCCGACGCGGTTGTTGAGGATGCCGCCGATGTAGAGATGGCCCTTGTGCTCGCGCATCGAGGTGATCATCGGATGGTTGTCGCCGCTCTTGTCCCACAGCGTCTCGACGATGCGGCCGTTCTCGTCGAAGCGCAGCACGCAGCCGGTGTTGATGTTTGGATAGAGCCATTCGTCGGGCGCCACGCGCCGCGCCATGCGCCGGCGGAAGCCGGGCATCTTCAGCGCCAGATCGAGCGACGGCGTGCGGATGCCCACCAGCGCCAGCCAGTAGCTGCCGTCGGAGGCGCGGTTGATGTTGTCGGGATAGCCCGGCAGGTCGGAGATCACCGGCTCGACCGTGCCCTTCTTCGGCCCGTCGAACCAGTAGCGGCTGATGCGGCACGCCCAGGTCTCGGCGAACAGGAACGACTGCCC
>CAYJMY010000244.1:0-2308 GCA_964371125.1 uncultured Mesorhizobium sp.
GCTTCGTCCCCGTCGGCTTCGCCGCCGCCGATTTCCTCGCCGCCGCCCTCGTCGATCCGGCCGGGCCGGCGCTCTACCTGCTGGCCAACGTGGCGGCGTTTGCCGTCTCTGCCGCGGTTTCGGCGCTGCTTCTCAGGCGCGTCGGCGACGTCGCGCCCGAACGGGCGCCCGCGGCGAACGGCGAAGCGCGGCGCACCGTCGCGGGATCGCTGTCGCCCGCGGTGGTCGCGGCAGCGCTGGCGTTCGGCGCCTACGTGGTCCTCTCGGTCGGCTTCTTCGCCTTCATGCCGGCCTTCGTCGCCGACCGCGGCGACCTGCTCTTGTCCGCGGGCGTCATCGCCCTTGCCGTGCCGGCCGGAAACGTGCTCGCGAGCCTCTTCATGCGCCGTGGAAGCGTCCGCGTCGCCGCCTGGCTCGCGGCAGCGGGCTTCGCCGCGGCGGCCGTCGCCGCGATACCCGCCTTCGCCTCGTCGGGCGCGGTGACGGCAACCGCCGCCGGCCTCATCTTCGCCATCGCCGGAGGCGTGACCGCCTCGGCGCTGTTCGCGGCGGTGCCGTACATCGTGCCGAAAGGCGGGTCGGTGGCGTTGGTCATCGGACTGGTCGCGCAGACGGGCGGGCTCGGCACCGTTTTCGGCCCGCCGCTCGCCGGCCACGTCATCGAAGCCTATGGCTGGGCCGGCTACGCTTGGTTCCTGGCGGCGGTCGCCGTCGTTGGTGTGGTTCTGGTCGCACACCTCCTGGCGAGGCGGGCGCCGAGCTACGCCTGACGGATGTCGTTCAGGCGAACTTCCGTGCGACCTTCGTCTCGGGATCGCAGTAGATGCCGTAGAGCGTCTCCAGCACCCGCTCGACCTCCTGGGAGGCGACCCGGTAGTAGATCTGCTGGGCCTCGCGGCGCGTGTCGACGAGGCGCAACGCCCGCAGCTTGGCGAGCTGCTGCGACAGTGCGGACTGGTTCATGTCGACCAGAGCTGCCAGTTCGTTGACCGTCGTCTCGCCGTCGATGAGATGGCAGAGGATCATCAGCCGTTTCTCGTTGGCCATGGCGCCGAGCAGGTCGGACGCCTCGCGGGCAACCCTGTCGAGTTCGGTGATTTTTGCGTTGCGCATATGAACACTTGATAATATCAGAAGGTATTAATATCATGGGTCGCCGGTGGCGAATTGTCAAGCACTGGTGTTCGCCGACGGCGGCTCACCGGAGGATTTCCGGGCTGTTCGGCAGTGATGTGGATCAAGGACTGCCGGCAAAAGCCGGGGAAAAATAGCAACCGATAGTCCGGCACGGGAAGCAGCTGCGGTGCCGGTTTCTCAAGTTTCTCGATTGGGAGGACCATCATGGCTCACGTTGTCGTACTGGGTGCCGGGCTTGGCGGCACCATCATGGCCTACGAACTGCGCGACGAACTCGGCAAGGCACACAAGGTATCTGTCGTCACCAAGGGTACGCATTACTCCTTCGTTCCGTCCAACCCGTGGGTGGCGGTGGGCTGGCGCGATCGCACCGCGGTCGAGGCCGACCTGCGTCCTGTGATGAGCAAGCGCGATATCACGCTCTATCCGCAGGGCGCCAAGCGCGTCCATCCTCAGGAGAAGCGGATCGATCTCGAAGACGGCACGGCGATCAACTACGACTATCTGGTCATCGCCACGGGCCCCGAACTCGCCTTCGACGAGATTCCGGGATTCGGCCCGGCCGGCAACACCCATTCGATCTGCCATGTCGACCACGCGATCCAAGCCAAGACAGCCTTCGAGGCGCTGCTCAAGAATCCCGGGCCGGTGGTCATCGGCGCGGTCCAGGGCGCTTCCTGTTTCGGTCCCGCCTACGAATTCGCCTTCATCCTCGACAAGGCCCTGCGCGACGCCAAGGTGCGCGACCGCGTGCCGATGACCTTCGTCACCTCCGAACCCTATGTCGGCCATCTCGGCCTCGACGGCGTCGGCGACACCAAGGGCCTGCTCGAGAGCGAGATGCGCAACCACCACATCAAGTGGATCTGCAACGCCAAGGTCGACAAGGTTGAGCCGGGCAAGCTGTTCATCTCGGAGATCGCCGAGGACGGAACGGTCAAGCAGGCGCATGAACTGCCGAATGTCTACACGATGATGCTGCCGGCCTTCCGCGGCGTCGGCGCCGTCTACGGCATCGAGGGCCTGACCAATCCGCGCGGCTTCATCACCGTCGACAAGCATCAGCGCAACCCGACCTACAAGGATGTCTTCGCCGTCGGCGTCTGCGTCGCCATTCCGCCGATGGGCAAGACGCCGGTGCCGGTCGGCGTGCCGAAGACCGGCTTCATGA
>CAYJMY010000244.1:2318-6875 GCA_964371125.1 uncultured Mesorhizobium sp.
ATCGAATCCATGGTCACTGCGACGGCGCACAACGTCGGCCGTCTCGTCGAGGGCAAGGAGCCCGACGCGCAGGGGACCTGGAACGCCGTCTGCCTCGCCGACTTCGGCGATGGGGGCATCGCCTTCGTCGCGCAGCCGCAGATCCCGCCGCGCAATGTGAACTGGTCATCGTCCGGGCGTTGGGTGCACACGGCGAAGGTCGGCTTCGAGAAGTACTTCCTGCACAAGATCCGTTCCGGCAAGTCGGAGCCGTTCTACGAGCGGCTGGCCCTGCTGGTGCTCGGCTTCGAAAAGATGAACGAAATCAAGATCGACTGATCGATACCGGGGCGGGCGCCGTACGGCGCCCGCCTAAAAAAGCGACTACCGAACTTTGCGCCTTGAACGAGAGATTCAAAGTGAGTATATGAACACATATTCAGATACAACTGGAGTTGTTCATGTCTCTCGATCGTACCGTTCTCGCCTTCGCCGGCACCATGGTCCTACTTTCGGTGGTCCTTACCGCCTGGGTGTCGCCCTACTTCATGTGGTTCACGGTCTTCATCGGCGTGAACCTGTTGCAGTCGGCCCTTACCGGCTTCTGCCCTGCCGCCTCCATCTTCCGCAAGCTCGGCATCAAGCCGGGCTGCGCCTTCTAGGACACCCCGCCATGCGTACTGCCCTGGCCCTCGCGAGCTTGCTCGTGTCGGGATCGGCCTTTGCCGGTACCCTCACGCTGCAGCCGACCGAAATCACCGAATGGAAGGCCGTCTACGGACGCGTCGAAGCGCGCGACAACGTGCCTGCTCGCGCCCGTATCGGCGGCATCGTCGTCGAACTCGCGGTGAGCGAGGGCGACTCGGTCAAGTCCGGGCAGAAGATCGCCGTCGTGCGCGACGACAAGATCGCCTTCCAGATCGCCGCGCTGGACGCCCAGTTGCGGGCGCTGCAGGCGCAGTACGAGACCGCGCAGTCCGAACTCGAGCGCGGCCAGGCCCTGGTCGACAAGGGCGTCATCACCGTGCAGCGGCTCGACCAGCTGCGCACGCAGGTCGACGTTGCACGCAACCAGATCGCGGCCACCGAGGCGCAGCGAGAGGTCGTCGTCCAGCAGGGCGCGGAGGGCGAAGTCATCGCGCCCTCCGACGGCCGTGTGCTCACGGTTCCGGTCACACGCGGCGCGGTGATCATGGCCGGCGAGGCGGTCGCCACGATCGGCGGCGGCGGCTTCTTCCTGAGGCTCGCCATTCCCGAGCGGCACGCAGCGTTGCTCGAACAGGGCGCCTCGATCCGCATCACCGCGAACGGCAGCGAATCCAGTGGCCGCCTGGCCAAGATCTATCCGCAGATCGAGAACGGCCGCGTGATCGCCGACGTCGAAGTCGATGCGCTCGACACCGCCTTCGTCGATGCCCGCGTACTCGTCGAGGTTCCCGTCGGCGAACGTTCGGCGTTAATGGTTCCCCGGACAGCCGTCAGCACGCGCTCGGGTATCGATTTCATTTCCGTCGAAGGACACGGCGACCACGCCGAGCGCGCGGTTGTGCTCGGCGAGGCGATCACCCGCCCCGATGGCGAGTTTGTTGAAATCCTGACCGGCCTCGCGCCGGGAGACGTCGTGGTCGTGCCATGAACACCAAGCCAACTGGCCTCGGCATTGCCGGAGGCCTCACGCGCGCCTTCATCGGCTCGCCGCTGACGCCGCTATTCCTGCTCGCCGCTTTCGCCTTCGGCATCGTCGCGCTGATGACCCTGCCGCGCGAGGAGGAGCCGCAGATCTCGGTACCGATGGTCGACATCCATGTCCGCGTCGCCGGTCTCAAGGCCGACGATGCGGTGAAGCTCGTCACCGAGCCGCTGGAGACGATCGTCAAGGGCATCGACGGCGTCGAGCACGTCTACTCGCAGAGCCGCGACGACTACGTCATGGTCACTGCGCGTTTCATCGTCGGCACCTCGTCGGACGCTGCCGTGCTTCGCGTCCACGACAAGGTGCGCGCTAACATGGACCGCGTGCCCGTCGGCATTCCCGAACCGCTGATCGTGGGACGCGGCATCGACGACGTCGCCATCGTCGCGCTGACGCTCTCGCCGAAGGCGGAAGTGGCCGACCGCGTCACGGCGAACGACCTGACCCGGGTGGCGCGCGAACTGCGCACCGAGATCGCCAAGATCGACAATGTCGGCCTGACCTATCTCGTCGGCGAGACCGGCGAGATGATTCGCATCGCGCCCGATCCGACCAAGCTCGCCCTCTATGGCGTCACCCTGCAGCAGCTGGCCGGCAAGGTCGCCGGCGCCAACAGCGCGTTCCCGGCGGGCCTGGTCCGCGACGCGGGCGAGCAGATCGAGATCGTCGCCGGCGAGACGCTGAACTCCCCGGCCGAGGTGGCGAACCTGCTGCTGACGTCGCGCGACGGCCGCCCGGTCTATGTCCGCGACGTCGCCGACGTCGCCTTTGCCACCGACACCAGCGACGCGCTCGTCTCCACCGTGACAAAGGGTGAGAACGGCGTCGTCCGCGTGCCATCCGTCACCCTTGCCGTCGCCAAGCGCGCCGGCGCCAATGCCGTCACCGTCGCCGAGGCGATCCTCGAGCGCGTCGAGTTGCTCGAGGGCACGCTGATCCCGCACGACTTTGCAGTCGAGGTGACCCGCGACTACGGCGAGACCGCCAACGAAAAGGCCAATGAGCTTCTATACCACCTCGGCCTGGCGACCGTGTCGATCATCATCCTCGTCTGGGTATCGATCGGTCGGCGCGAGGCTATGGTCGTCGCGGTGGTCATCCCGGTGACCATCCTGCTCACGCTCTTCGCTTCGCGGGTGATGGGCTACACGCTGAACCGCGTGTCGCTGTTCGCGCTGATCTTCTCCATCGGTATTCTCGTCGACGACGCCATCGTCGTCATCGAGAATACTGCCCGGCACTGGGGCATGGGCGACGGCCGCGACCGCAAGCAGGCGGCGATCGAAGCGGTCGCCGAGGTCGGCAACCCGACCATCGTCGCCACGCTGACAGTCGTCGCGGCGTTGCTGCCGATGCTGTTCGTGTCGGGCATGATGGGGCCCTACATGAGCCCGATCCCCGCCAACGCCTCGGCGGCGATGATCTTCTCCTTCTTCGTCGCCGTCATGGTAACGCCGTGGCTGATGCTCAAGTTCGCCGGCAAGGCGCCGGTCCACGGCCATGGCGATCACGACGCCGTCGGCGGGTTGGGGCGTGCCTATGCCGCCGTCGCCCGGCCGATCCTGTCGTCAAAGACGGCGAGCTGGACGTTCCTGCTCGCGGTCGGCGTGCTCACCCTGGGCTCGCTGACGCTGTTCTACACCAAGGACGTCACGGTCAAGCTGCTTCCCTTCGACAACAAGTCCGAGCTGCAGGTCGTCATCGACATGCCCGAGGGTTCGTCAGTCGAGACGACCGACGCCGTCGCCCAGGCAGTCGCGGCGCTCGTGCTCGAATTGCCCGAGGTACGCTCGGTGCAGACCCATGCGGGCGCGGCCGCACCGTTCAACTTCAACGGCCTGGTGCGCCACTCCTATCTGCGCGCCGAGCCGCAGATGGGCGACGTCGCCCTCAATCTCCTGCCCAAGACAGAGCGCGACCGCTCCAGCCATGAGCTCGCGCTCGACATCCGCCAGAAGATCGCGGCGATCCCGGTCCCACCCGGCACCAGCCTGAAGGTGGTCGAGCCGCCTCCGGGACCGCCGGTCATGGCGACGCTGCTCGCCGAGATTTACGGGCCCGACGCCGAGATCCGGCGCCAGGTCGCGGCGAAGGTCGAGGAAGCGTTCCGTTCGGTTCCCTACATCGTCGACGTCGACAATTCCTATGGGCAGCCGGCCAGGCGCAAGCGGGTGACGGTATCGACCGACGATGCCGAATTCTTCCATGTGGAGGAAGGCGATGTGTTCGACACGATCGCCATCCTCAACGGCGGCAAGACTGTCGGTTATTCGCATCGCGGCGGCGGCCGCCAGCCGGTGCCCATCCGCGTCGAGCGCCCCCGCGGCGACCGCACGCTGGACGAGCGCTTCCTGGCGACGCCGATCCCGGCGAACGTGCTGCCGGGCGACCGCGGCGTCGTCGAGCTGGGCGACGTCGTGCGGGTATCCGAGGAACATGCATCCTTCCCCGTGTTCCGCCACAATGGCCGCGCCGCCGAGATGGTCACTGCCGAGCTCGCAGGCGACTACGAGGCGCCGCTCTACGGCATGCTCGCCGTCCACGAGGCGATCGACGCGCAGGACTGGACCGGCCTGCCGAAGCCGGTGATCTCGCTGCACGGCCAGCCGCAGGACGAGAGCGCGCCGGTGCTCCTGTGGGACGGCGAATGGGAAGTGACCTGGGTGACGTTCCGCGACATGGGCGCCGCCTTCGGCGTCGCCCTGCTCGGCATCTACATCCTCGTCGTCGCCCAGTTCGGCTCGTTCAAGGTGCCGCTTGTCATCCTGACGCCGATTCCGCTGACCTTCATCGGCATCCTCGGCGGCCACTGGCTGTTTTCCGCGCCGTTCACCGCCACCTCGATGATCGGCTTCATCGCGCTCGCGGGCATCATCGTGCGCAAC
>CAYJMY010000245.1:0-6858 GCA_964371125.1 uncultured Mesorhizobium sp.
ACCTCCGGCGGCAACCACTGCGAGGAGATGTCGTGCTCGCCCTGGGCGATCAGCGTGCGCACCGTCGCCGCCTCGAGTCCGTAGCGGTAGCGCACCGTGTCCGGCGCCTTGGCCGGCACGCCGAGGAAGTAGTCGGCGTTCTTGGCCAGCACCGTTTCCTGCTGCGGATTGTGCGAGACAACCTTGTAGGCGCCGGTGCCGGCGCCGTTGGTCGACAGGAAGGCCTGGCCCCAGTCCTTCATCTCGCCTTCGCCCTCGCCGAGATTGGCCATGACTAGCTTCTTGTCGACGATCGGCAGGCGCTGCAGCGCCGACAGGAACGGCGAATAGGCGCTGGCCAGCGTGAACTTCACGGTCGCGCCGTCGACGGCCTCCGCACCCGTCACGTTGGCGAACAGGTAGGACAGGCCCTGCCCGAGCGTCTTCATGCGGTCGAGCGAGAAGACGACGTCCTCGGCCGTCAGCGGATTGCCGCTCTGGAACTTGACGTCGCCGCGCAGCTTGAACGTGTAGGTGGCGCCATCGGTCTCCCAGCTCTCGGCAAGATGCGGGACGACGCCGCCGCTGCCCTGGGCGGCGAGCACCAGCGTGTCGTAGACGTTGAACATCAGCACCGAATCGGCGTAGTCGGTCGCCTTCCCCGGATCGAGTTCGCCGACGGCGACCTCGTCGACGCGAAGGACGGTTTCCGCGAGCGCCGGGCTGGCGATTTGCGCGGTCAGCGCGGTGCCGGCAAACAGCGCGGCGGCGAGCGATTTCACCATTGTTTTCATGACGACTTCCCCTTTTTTGTCTTCAGTGGCTTCGGTATGCTCTTGAGGCCGGCGTTCCTGCGGACGGCAAGGCTCGTCTCGGCCGCCCCGGCGGACGGCTCATCGCCGAAGACGTCCATCGTGCAGGTGTGCAGGATGGTCGCCGGCCGGTCGGTGTGGTTCCAGGTCGAATGGACGCGCGTCGACGGGAAATGCAACGAATCGCCCGTATCCAGAACGATCTCCTCGCCGTCGACCTCGACGGTGATTGCGCCGTCGAGGATGAAGAAGATCTCCTCGCCCTCGTGCGAGATCGGCTCGGAGCGATGGCCGGGCGGCTCGTGGATGAGCACGCTGCGCAGGACATTGCCGGGAAAGGTCGTCGACAGGCGCTCGTAGGTCAGCGAAGCGCCGCCGATCGCATAGTGCGGGCGCTCGGCGTGGCGCGTCATCGGCGCGGTCACCTTGGGCTGCGCCAGGAAATCGCCGACATGGGCGCCGAGCACGCGCGCCACCGCGACCAGCGACGTCAGTGACGGCGTGGTGATGCCGCGCTCGATCTGGGAGATGAAACCGACGGAGAGGCCGGCGCGGTCGGCGACCTCCTGGAGGGTCAGCTTCAGGTCCCGGCGACGCTGGCGCAGGCGTGCGCCGAGCGGTTCGTAGCCGGCGTCTGGCTGATCCACCTGTCGGGCCGGGTCGTCCACTGGCGTCTCCGTTTTAGTATATGTAAAAAAATCTTGCGCATCGGCGACACGGAGTCAACCGGTTTTTTACAAATACTAAAAATGGAGCAGAAACGGATGCTTACGCAACGGAAGGGTCGCGACGCGCCGAATCGGTAGGGTCAGAAATTGACCTGGTCGCCGCCCTTGAGCTTGAGGATGTCGCGCGCCTCCGCCGGCGTCGCGATCTCGAAGCCGAGGCCTTCGATCATGCGCCGGGCGATGCCGACCTGCTCGGCGTTGCTCGCCGCCAGACGGCCCTTGCCGGCCCATATCGAGTCTTCCAGGCCGACGCGGACGTTGCCGCCCATCAGCACCGACTGCATGGCGATCGGCATCTGGTTGCGCCCCGCGCCGAGCACGGACCAGCGATAGGCGTCGCCGAACAGGCGGTCGGCGGTGCGCTTCATGTGCATGACGTCCTCGGGGTGGGGACCGATGCCGCCGAGGATGCCGAACACGCTCTGGATGAAGAAGGGCGGCTTGATCAGGCCGCGGTCGACGAAATGGGCGCAGGTGTAGAGGTGGCCGATGTCGTAGCATTCGATCTCGAAGCGCGTGCCATTGTCGGCGCAGCGCGTCAGGATCGCCTCGATGTCGGCGAAAGTGTTGCGGAAGACGCGGCCGCGCGAACCCTCCAGATAGGGCCGCTCCCAGTCGCGGTTGAACTCCTTGAAACGCTCGAGCATCGGGTAGAGGCCGAAATTCATCGAGCCCATGTTGAGGGAGGCGACCTCCGGCCTGAAGTGGAGCGCAGGCGCCAGCCGCTCCTCGATCGTCATCGTCGCGGCGCCGCCGGTGGTGATGTTGACGACGCAGTCGACGCGCTGCTTGATCACCCCAAGGAACGGACGGAACGCTTCCAGCGACTGGTCGGGCTCGCCGGTCTCGGGCTTGCGCGCGTGGAGATGCACGATCGCGGCGCCGGCCTCCGCTGCGCCGATCGCCGCCTCGGCGATCTCGGCGGCCGTTACCGGCAGGTGCGGCGACATGGACGGCGTGTGGATCGAGCCGGTCACGGCACAGGTGATGATGATTTTCCGGGACGCTGCCACGCTTTCCTCCGCTCGGTCCAGACGGCCCGCTGCCGCCGCGCGAACAATGCGTCGGAAGCGCCGCAGCCTTCAAGCCCGCGGACTGGGCCAGTTCCGTGTAGAGATTGACCGCGAGGAATGCGCGGCTTCAGCCACGCTTCGCCGGCCGCTTCGCTTCCGGCTTGTCGTTCTCGTCGTCGAGCAGGACCCGCACGGCGGCGCCGTCGAGGTCTTCGTACTGGCCGCTGCGCAGCGCCCAGAGGAACGCGCCGAGACCGAGCGCCCCGAGGAACAGGGCGATCGGGATCAGATAAACGAGCGTCGTCACCGCATCGCTCCGGCGACGCGGTCGGCGCCGACGCCGGCCGCTGCCTGGCGCGGCGCCTCGCCGGCGCCGTTCAGGCGCATGGCGTTGGCGATGACGAGCACGGATGACATCGACATGGCGATCGCGGCAATCAGCGGCGTGACGAAACCGAGGATCGCGATCGGCACTGCGATGACGTTGTAGATGATGGCGAGCGCCAGGTTCTGCCGGATCAGGCCGCCGGCCGCGCGCGACACGGAAAGCGCCAGCGGTATGGCCGACAGGCTTTCGCGCAGGAAAACGAAGTCCGCGGCATTGCGGCCGACATCGGCGGCGGTCGCCGGCGCGATCGAGACATGGGCCGCGGCCAGCGCCGGCGCGTCGTTCAACCCGTCGCCGACCATGAGCACCTTGCGACCGGCGCGCGCCAGAGCCTCGATCCGTTCGGTCTTGCCGCCCGGCAGGAGCGCGGCCTCGAAATGCGGGATCGCGAGCTTGCGCGCCACCGCCTCGGCGGCGTCGGCGCGGTCGCCCGTCAGCATCGCCACGTCGAGGCCGAGCGCGCGCAGCGCCGCGATCGTGCTCGCCGCGCCTTCGCGCAGGCGGTCCTCGAAGCGGAACTCGGCTATCACCGCGCCGTCGCGGGTGAGCACGGTGCCGCCCGTGCCGGCATCGATCGATCCGGCGCCGTCGGCCGCACTCGCCCATCCGGCGCGCCCGAGCCTGTAGCGCACGGCGCCGCGATAGGCCTCCATGCCGTAACCGGGCACTTCGGCGATGCGGTCGAACGAGAGCGATCCGCTCGCCGTCGCCGCGTCGGCGATGGCCCGC
The DNA here is from genome assembly GCA_964371125.1 of uncultured Mesorhizobium sp. GTDB lineage: Bacteria > Pseudomonadota > Alphaproteobacteria > Rhizobiales > Rhizobiaceae > DUSC01. The sequence continues at coordinate 3,650 of CAYJMY010000245.1, forward strand.
GACAGCGGGTGGATGGAGCGCGCCGCGATCGCGGCGGCGATATCGAGCGCCTCGCGGCCGATCTCGCCGCGGTTGACGAGGAAGGGACGGCCGAGCGTCAGCGTGCCGGTCTTGTCGAAGACGACGGTGTCGACCTCCGACAGCCTTTCCAGCGCCGAGCCCTCCTTGACCATGACGCCCTTCTCGAAGAGCCGGCGCGCAGCGACCACCTGGACGATCGGCACGGCGAGGCCGAGCGCGCAGGGACAGGTGATGATCAGCACGGCGATGGCGATGGTGACAGCCTTGTGCCAGTCGCCGGCGGCGACCATCCAGCCGAGGAAAGTGATGAAGGCGGTGAGATGGACGACGGGTGCATAGAGGGACGATGCGCGGTCGGCGATGCGGCGATAGCGCGCCCGGCCGCCCTCGGCCGCCTCCATCATGCGCACCATCTCGGCGAGGAAGGAATCCTTCGCCGCGGCGGTAGCGGTCAGCGTCATCGGCCCGGTCAGGTTGAGCGTCCCGGCCTGCACGGCGTCGCCAGGGCGCACCTTGCGCGGATCGCTCTCGCCGGTCACCAGCGAGCAGTCGAGGTCGGACGCGCCTTCGGCGACGACGGCGTCGACGGGTATGCGCTCGCCTGCGGCGACCAGCAGCGCCATGCCCGGCTCGATCTCGGCGACGGGCAGGTAGTTGCGCGTCCCGTCGGGCGCGATCTGGGTGGCGCCGCGCGCCACGAGCCGGCTCAGTCCCTTGACGGCCACCCGGGCGCGCTCGCGCATGAGATGGTCAAGGGTGCGACCGATTAGCAGGAAGAAGAGCAGCATCACCGCGGCGTCGAAATAGGCGTGCGCGCCGTGGTTGATGGTCTCGTAGAGGCTCATGCCGTAGGCCAGCGATACGCCGATGGCGATCGGCACGTCCATGTTCATGCGGCCGTGGCGCAGCACGTTCCAGGCCGAGCGGAAGAAGATGCGCCCGGCAAAGGCGAGCGCCGGCAGCGCGATCAGCGCTGACAGCCAGTGGAACAGGTCGCGCGTCGAATCCTCGGCACCCGACCACACCGATACCGAGAGAAGCATGATGTTGCCCGCCGCGAATCCGGAGATGGCGACTGCGCGAACCAGTTCGGCGAGGCCCTCGTCCTTGCCCGCGCTCTCGAGGTCGAACAGATGCGATTCGTAGCCGAGTCCCTGCAGCGTCTCGACCAGCGGCGGCGGGGCGCCGCCCGCCCACTTCACCGTGACGCGCTTGGTCGACAGGTTGACGCGGGCGTTCTCGACGCCCTCGAGCTTGCACAGTTCTCCCTCGATCGACTGGATACAGGCAGCGCAATGGACGTCGGGCACGGAAAGGTCGGTCTGCCTGGCACCCTGACCGACGTCGCGGCTGGCGAGCAGGATCTCGTCCTGAGACGGACCTGCCCGCTTCGCGCCATCGACTTCCAGCGCGAGTTCGGTGCCGGGCGCGCAGCAACTCATTTGATGACCCCGTTGCTGACGACGACCCGGCGGACGTCGCGATAGGGCTTGGCGAGGCCGGCCTCGGCGTCGATCTCGACGATCCAGATGCCGTCGCGGACGGCCTCGGCCGCGCCAAACATACCGTCGGCCTCGCGGGCGAGCGTGATGGTGCGGTCCTCGGCATCATAGGCGGGGCGGCGGAAACTGGCGACGACGCCTTCGACCGGAACCGCCGCACCGGCGGCATCGACGAGGCTGTAGGAGACGTGGCCGCCGCCTATGGCGAGCTCGCCCTTCCAGCCGAGCGCCGCCTGGGCGCGGCCTTCCTCTGCCTTTCGGTTGAACTCTTGGCTGGCAACGTAGGAGTTCTTCACCACGAGCCCGGTCCAACTGCGGTTCGCCGCCGTCGCCATCACCAGGTTGACCCCGATGACGACCCCGAAGAAGGCCAGCATGATGGCCAGCATGTGCTTGCCGGTGAACTTGCCGGCCGTCTCACTCTGCGTGCTCATTTCGACTTCCCCGGTGCGTTGAAGGTCGCGACGTATTCGTCCCGCTCGAAGCTGGCCTTGTCCTCGACGACGAACTTGAAGCTCTGCGCCTCGCCGTCGATGAACTCCGCCGGCTGACTGACGAAGACCTTGATTGTCTTCAGCCGGTCAGGTTCGACCTGGATCGCCACCGAACGGTCTGCGGGCTGGTCGATACCGGTGACGGTCATCTCGCCGCCGCGCAAGCCCTCCATGGTGACGATGATCGTCCGCGGCTCGGGAATCATGTTGAGCAGCTTGACGGTATAGCCGTTGCGGATCGAACCGTCGGAGAGCGTCACGAACTGCGGATTGCGGTCGTGCAGCACGTTGACCTCGAGGCGGTCGCGGGTGAGCAACGCGTAGAGCAGCGCCAGGCCGGCGAGCGACCATGCCCCCATGTAGACGAAGGTGCGCGCCCGGAAGACCTTGCGCAGATGGAAATGCGCCAGCCCGTCGGACATCTTACCGTCCGCGCCGCGAACCTTCTTCGGATCGACCGTGCCCGTACCGCCGGTCGCCAGGGCCATGTTGGCATTGTAGTCGTTGAGCGTGGCGTAGGAGATCAGGCCGCGTTCCCTGCCGGTCTTGTCCATGACGGCGTCGCAGGCGTCGATGCACAGCGCGCAGGTGATGCACTCGAGCTGCTGGCCGTCGCGGATGTCGATGCCCATCGGGCATACCGCCACGCAGGCGTTGCAGTCGACGCAGTCGCCGACTGCCTGACCGGCTGCCGCCGCCTTTTTCGCGTGACGCGAGCGCGGCTCGCCGCGCCAGTCGTTATAGGTCACGGTCAGCGAGTGCTCGTCGAGCATCGCCGCCTGGATGCGCGGCCACGGGCACATGTAGATGCACACCTGCTCGCGCATCAAGCCGCCGAACGTATAGGTGGTCGCGGTAAGCACGGCGACCGTGATGTAGGCGACCGGCGCGGCATTGCCCATGACGAAGCTCTGCAGCAGCGACGGCGCGTCGGCGAAGTAGAAGATCCAGGCGCCGCCGGTGGCGACGGCGATGAGCAGCCAGATCGCGTGCTTGACGACGCGCTTGGCGATCTTGTCGACCGTCCACGGGCCGGCGTCGAGCTTCATGCGCGCATTGCGGTCGCCCTCGACGGCACGCTCGACGACCAGGAACAGGTCGACCCAGACCGTCTGCGGGCAGGTATAGCCGCACCAGGCGCGGCCGACCGTCGACGTGATCAGGAACAGGCCGATGCCGGCCATCACCAGCA
>CAYJMY010000246.1:0-6847 GCA_964371125.1 uncultured Mesorhizobium sp.
ATCCACGACATCGGCAAGAACCTCGTCGGCATGATGATGGAGGGCGCCGGCTTCGACGTCATCGACCTCGGCATCAACAATCCCGTAGAGATCTACCTCAACGCCATCGAGGAGCATAAGCCCGACATCATCGGCATGTCGGCGCTGCTGACGACGACGATGCCCTACATGAAGGTCGTCATCGACACGATGAAGGAAAAGGGCATCCGCGACGACTTCGTCGTTCTCGTCGGCGGCGCGCCGCTCAACGAGGAATTCGGCAAGGCGGTCGGCGCGGACGCCTATTGCCGCGACGCCGCGGTGGCCGTGGAGACCGCCAAGGACTACATGAAGCGCCGCCACAACGTCCGCGCGACGGCCTGACGCCCTGCCGCAGCGTCGCCGTATGGATTGAAATGGGCGGCGGTGCCGCCCATTTTCGTTTCGCGGCTGCAAGGACGGAAGCCGGCGCCATGGACAACCAGCCAGACAACACCCGCCCAGAGCCGCCGCCGCTGCGCGTCATCGCCTGCGGCATGATCGCCCGCGAAGTACTGGCGGTGAAGGCGCTGAACGGCCTCGACCATCTCGACCTGAAATGCCTGCCGGCCGAGTTCCACTTCTATCCCGACCGCATTCCGGCGGCCATGGAGGCGGCGATCGTCGAAGCGCGGGCGGAAGGATTCGAGCACCTTTTCGCCGGATACGGCGACTGCGGAACCGGTGGGCTACTCGATGCGGTGCTTTCCCGCCACGGCGTCGAGCGGATCGCCGGGCCGCACTGTTTCGCCTTCTACCAGGGCAATGCGGCGTTCACTGCGTCGGGAGAGGCGGACATGCTGGCCTTCTACATGACCGATTTCCTGTGCCGGCAGTTCGACGCCTTCTTCGTCCGCCCGCTCGGCCTCGACCGCCATCCGGAGTTGATCGCGGACTATTTCGGCAACTACGAGAAGCTGATCTATCTCGCCCAGACCGACGACCCGGCGCTCGACAAGGTGGCCGAGGCTGCGGCAAGAATGCTCGGACTCGCCTACGAACGGCGAAGCACGGGATACGGCGATCTGACGACCGCGCTGGTCGGCGCCGTTTCCGGTCCGGGCTGACACGAGAGAGCCCGATTTCCCGGTTCGTTGAACGAGGAACGAGGAAGGGAATCCGATGAACCGTACGAGCCTTTTCGCCTGCCTGTTCCTCGTCGCCGGTGCCCTCCCCGCATCAGCCGACGGCGCCGTCGACAAGATCATGACGGCAAACGACAAGGCGAGGCTTGCCGCCTACGGCACGGCGCGCGCCGAGGCGATCGCCGAAGCACGGGCCGGCGGAGCGCCGGCGGACCTCGCCGTGCTCGATGCGATCCTCGTCGCCCCTCAGATCCCGTTCGCCGGCCTCGGCATGGCCGGGAACTGGCAGTGCCGCACCACCAAGGTCGGCGGCCTGGGAGCGCTCGTCGTCTATGGCTGGTTCAAGTGCAAGGTCAGCGACGACGGCGCGGGATGGCTGCTGGAGAAGACCAGCGGCTCGCAGCGGACGAAGGGCCGGTTCTACGACGACGGCGAGCGGCGGCTGATCTATCTCGGCTCGTTCTTCGTTTCCGGCGATGCGCCGAAGCCTTATGGCAGCGGACCGGAGAGCGATCAGGTCGGCTACGCCTTCCGCACCGGGGAAAACGCATGGCGGATCGAACTGCCGTCCCCATATTACGAATCGAAGCTCGACATCATGGAGTTCAGGCGCTGACGCGGGCCCGGCGGTTGCCGCTTTTGTCATCATCGGTTTACCGGTGGCCCGCACAATCGGGTTTTCCGATCCGTCGGCGTCACGCCGGGGAATCCGCCAAGTTGGGTAGCGCGCGAAGATGAGACAGGAGCCGGGCAGCTACGCCGAGACCATGGCCGTCGCCACGCCGCGCCGTCGCCGGCCGCGACGCCTGTCCGAACTCTTCGCCCAGCTCGCCCGCGACGCCAGCGGCCCGGTATCGGTCGCGTCGATCCGCGATGCGCTCGGCGACCGCAGCCTGGCGGCTTTCGTCGTCCTTTTCGCAGGACTCAATCTCATCCCCGCGCCGCCCGGCACCTCCGCGATCCTCGGCCTGCCGTTGATCCTCGTCTCGGCGCAGATGCTGATCGGCGTGCGGCGCGCCTGGCTGCCGGACTTCATCCTCAGACGGTCGTTGTCGGCCGAGCGGTTTCGCGCCGCGATGGACTGGATCCTGCCGCGCTTGGCGCGGATCGAACGCTTTGTGCGGCCGCGGCTGTGGCCTTTCTGGCGGCGGCGGGGCGAGCGGATCGTCGGCGCCGTGGCTTTCGTGCTGGCCGTCGTGGTGACGCTGCCGATCCCCTTCGGCAACTGGCTGCCTGCCTTCGCCACCGCCCTGATCGGCCTGTCGCTGATCGAGCGTGACGGAATCCTGCTGGCCGTCGGCGCGATCGTCGGTGTCGCATCGATCGGCGTCGTCGTGGCGGTTGTCGGCGCCGCCGGTTTCGCCGCGCAGGCCGCGCTCGGATGGGCGTTCTGACCGTGCCCCGTCCGACACGACGATAGCGCCCGCCGACGCGCCCGGCCCTCCGCAACCCCGCAATTCCAGGGATGGCCGACGGTTTGCGATTTGCGACATCCGTCCGCGTCGCTTTTGAATGCGCGCGCGTCGTCCCATGAGAAGCGGGGTTCCGGCGCTTGCGGCAATGCTCCGGCGAAAGAACACAGAGGGCTTCGCATGGCCGATCTCATCGTCGTCTACTGGCGCGACATCCCCGCCCAGGTCATCGTCAAGAAGGGCCGGCAGAACGCCAAGCGCGAACTGCCGCTGCGCTTCACCGAGGCGATCGACATGGCGGCCATGCGCTCCGGCGCGGCGCAAACGGACGCCTACCTCGCCGAATGGCGCAAGGCCGATCCGATCCCTGTGGGCGACGATCTCGAGGCGGAGGCGGAGAAGGCCGCCGCCGCGCTCGATACGCAATACGACCGGGAGCGGCTCGTCGCTCTCGCCAAGGCAGGCGGCAAGGAAAATGACTGACACCCAGCCGACTTCGACGACCGCCGCGGGTCCGGCCGGCGGTGCGCAGACCGTGCCCCCGGCAACGGCGGGCGGCGTGACCCAGGCGACGATCGTCAAGAAGACCGCGCCGAAGAGCGACTACAAGCCGGCAGACGTCTCGCCGCAGCGGCGCGTGCAGCGCCGCTACACGGTCCGCCTGTGGTCGATCCGCCATTCGCGGGCGCTTGAGTGGTTTTATGCCCGCTTCGCCGACCTGTTCCTGATGCTCCATCCGCTGTGGAAGGGCATCGGCTACGGCCGCGTCGAGGCCCCGGTTAAGTTCGTCGAGAGGCGCGTCAAGGGCTTCATGTTCGACTGCCGCATGTGTGGACAGTGCGTCCTGTCGTCGACCGGCATGTCGTGTCCGATGAACTGCCCGAAGCAGCTGCGCAACGGCCCCTGCGGCGGCGTGCGCGCCAACGGCAACTGCGAGGTCGAGCCCAACATGCCCTGCGTCTGGGTGAAGGCATGGGAGGGTTCGCGCAACATGGTGAAGGGCGACGCCATCCTCACCGTGCAGAAGCCGGTCGACCAGTCGCTGCGCGAGACCTCGGCGTGGCTGCGCGTCACCGCGCTCGCCGCCACGGCGCGCGAAAACGCTGCCCGAGGAGACGCCCGATGACCGACGTCCATCCCGCCCTCATCGACGAGAATCCGGCCGGCCCCCACCTGCCGCTCGATCCCCTGCCCGGCCATACCTCCCGCGGCCGCCTGGAACGCGTGCTGCGCCGCGGCGAGTTCGCCGTGACCACCGAGCTCAATCCGCCCGACAGCGCCGATCCGGAGGACGTGTACAACCGCGCCAAGATCTTCGACGGCTGGGTCGACGGCATCAACGCCGTGGATGCCTCGGGCGCCAACTGTCACATGTCGTCGGTCGGCATCTGCGCCCTGCTGACCCGCATGGGCTATGCGCCGATCATGCAGATCGCCTGCCGCGACAAGAACCGCATCGCCATCCAGGGCGACGTTCTCGGCGCGGCCGCCATGGGCGTCGCCAACATCCTGTGCCTGACCGGCGACGGCGTCCAGGCGGGTGACCAGCCGGGCGCCAAGCCGGTCTTCGACCTCGACTCGATGTCGCTGCTCGAGACCATCCGCATCATGCGCGACAACGGCAAGTTCCTGTCGGGCCGCAAGCTGACGACGCCGCCGCAGCTCTTCCTCGGCGCCGCGGTGAACCCGTTCGCGCCGCCTCACGATTTCCGTGCACTGCATCTGGCCAAGAAGATCGCCGCCGGCGCCCAGTTCGTGCAGAGCCAGTACTGCTTCGACGTGCCGATGCTGAAGGGCTTCATGGACCGCGCCCGCGACCTCGGCCTGACCGATAAGGTGTTCATACTCGTCGGCGTCGGACCGCTCGCCTCGGCCAAGACCGCCAAGTGGATCCGCTCCAACGTGCCCGGCATCCATATTCCCGATTCGGTGATCAAGCGCCTGGAAGGCGCCCAGGACCAGAAGAAGGAAGGCAAGCAGCTCTGCATCGACATCATCAACGAGGTGAAGGAAATCCCCGGTGTCGCCGGCGTCCACGTGATGGCCTACCGCCAGGAGGAGTATGTCGCCGAGATCGTTGACGAATCGGGCGTGCTGAAGGGTCGCAGGCCGTGGAAGCGCGAGGCCGGCCGCAGCGACCGCATGGTCGCCGACCGCCTCGGCCACATCCTCGAGAACGACGTCACCGAGAGCCAGGTCGACATGGTGAAGTCGGCCCACTGAACCGCGCCGCAAGCGCTTGAACCACATCGGATAACGATATAAAGAAGTCTTTATATCTCAGAGAGGAATTCATGACCCGCACGATCGTCGCCTCCGCGACCCGCGAAATCGTCATCGGTTTCGACCAGCCGTTCTGCGTCATCGGCGAGCGCATCAACCCGACCGGGCGCAAGGTCCTCAACGAGGAGCTGGAACGCGGCGACTTCTCGCGCGTCGCGTCCGACGCCGTTGCACAGACCGAGGCCGGCGCGACCGTGCTCGACGTCAACTCTGGCGCTGTCTTCTCCAACATGATGGCGCAGGACCCGCGCTATGCCGACAACAACTTCGTCGAGCCGATGCTGATGCCAAAACTGATCGAGACCGTGCAGTCGGCCGTCGACACGCCGCTCTGTATCGACTCCTCCGTTCCCGGCGCGCTCGAAGCCGGTCTGCAGACCGCCAAGGGTCGTCCGCTGGTCAATTCCGTGACCGGTGAGGAAGAGCGGCTCGAGAGGGTCCTGCCGCTGATCAAGAAGTACAACGTCGCCGTCGTCGCCATCTCCAACGACGACACCGGCATCTCGGAAGACCCGGACGTCCGCTTCGCGGTGGCCAAGAAGATCGTCCAGCGCGCCGCCGATTTCGGCATCCCCGCCCACGACATCGTCGTCGACCCGCTGGTCATGCCGATCGGCGCCATGGCCACCGCCGGCCACCAGGTGTTTACGCTGGTCCGCCGCCTGCGCGAGGAGCTCGGCGTCAACACCACCTGCGGGGCCTCGAACATCTCGTTCGGCCTTCCCAACCGCCACGGCATCAACAACGCCTTCCTGCCGATGGCCTATGCCGCCGGCATGACCAGCGCCATCATGAACCCGGTGGCGCTGCCCGTCGGGCCGAAGAAGATCGCCGAGAAGAAGGCCGAGATCGAGGCCGCCGGCATCGTCCTGCCGCCGGAGATGGACGACGAGACCTTCTGCAAGCTGTTCGGCCTCGGCTCGACCAGGTCACGTCCGGGCAAGGAGATGGAGGCGATCCGCGCCGCCAACTTCCTGCTCAACCAGGACGCCGGCGGCGCCGCCTGGATCGCCTTCAACCGCGAGCCCGGCGCAGCGCCCCGCGGCCGCGGCGGCCGTGAGTCGCGGCGCGCGCGGGGGTGACGGTGTTCCGGTGCGATCCCACCAGACGGCACGTCGGCGAAGCCCGGATCGCACTTCGGTACGCGGGAGGCAAAGGGCCCGCGGCGCTCGCGGAGAGGCACGAGCGAGGCCAACCCCGAAAGAAGCATTGACGAGATGACCACGCACCACGACCCCCTCGTCCTGTTCATGCCGTCCGGAAAGCGCGGGCGGTTTCCCGTCGGCACGCCGGTGCTCGACGCCGCGCGCCAGCTCGGCGTCTACGTGGAAAGCGTATGCGGCGGCCGCGCCACCTGCGGTCGCTGCCAGATCGAGGTGCAGGAAGGCAATTTCGCCAAGCACAAGATCGTCTCCTCGCTCGACCACATCTCGCCCAAGGGGCCGAAGGAGGATCGCTACGAGCGCGTGCGCGGCCTGCCCGAGGGCCGCCGCCTCTCCTGCTCGGCGACAATCCAGGGCGATCTCGTCATCGACGTTCCGCAGGACACGGTGATCAACGCGCAGGTCGTTCGCAAGGGGGCCACCGACCGCGTCATCGAGCGCAATGCCGCCGTCCAGCTCTGCTACGTCGAGGTCGACCAGCCCGACATGCACAAGCCGCTCGGCGACCTCGACCGCCTGAAGGCCATGCTGGAGAAGGACTGGGGCTGGAAAGACCTGCTGATCGCCCCGCACTTGATCCCGCAGGTGCAGGGCATCCTGCGCAAGGGCAACTGGGCGGTCACCGCGGCGATCCACCGCGACATGGATTCGTCGCGGCCCTTCATCATCGCGCTCTATCCCGGCCTGAAGAACGAGGCCTACGGGATCGCCTGCGACATCGGCTCGACGACCATCGCCATGCATCTCGTCTCGCTGCTGTCGGGACGCATCGTCGCCTCCTCCGGTACGTCGAACCCGCAAATCCGCTTCGGCGAGGATCTGATGAGCCGCGTCTCCTACGTGATGATGAATCCGGACGGACGCGAGGCGATGACGAAAGCCGTGC
>CAYJMY010000247.1:0-6829 GCA_964371125.1 uncultured Mesorhizobium sp.
ACGATTCAGGCTTCGTCTGCGAGCGCGACTGACTTCTTCAACAGCCTGCTAGGCGTTCTGGAGGGGCAGGAATATGAGGCGGCACTTCAAGTGCGACGGTTGCTACTCAAGCTCTGGCCCGATTTGGCGCAGAGCCGCGAGGACATCGTCAAGATCTTCGTCGGCTTCAAGATGTACGGCTAAGGTGGAGGATCTCGACCTCATCGTGGTCGGCCAGTTCACCTCGCCGCGCGCCTTCGATGTCGAGTGGAAATTCTACCCGCGCGATATGGAGCCGTTCGTCCCCAAAGCGGCCAGCGTCCGCAACTTCGCGTTGGTGATCGAAGTCAAATCCCACGATGCTTCGGGAGTACGCTTCGACGGTAAGGTCGCTTCGGTCCGCTACATCCGAAACGGCAGAGCAACCTGGGAGTGCGTGACCGAAAAGAACCGGCTGCAGATGTTCGAGTTCAAGAAGTACCTCGGACGGCATGGCCTCGATCAAATCCATGTCCAGGACCTCATCCTCTTTACCGGCCTGCGCGAAAGCGATCTGCCGAAGCGACCGCACAACTGCCTAGGCGGCGATGCCAGCTTTGAGCGAGTGCTGAACGTGCTCGGGCAGATCGCTCGGCCTTACCGCAACGGAAATCGCGTAGATCTAGTTTTTGGCGCCGGCGAGGTCTTCGACCGCCTCTTGTCGACGGAGTTCGAACTCTTCGACACGCTCGAGCCGACGTCACTCGATCGCCGCCGCATGGACATGATCGCCAAGCGAGCGATGTCCGATGCCTGGCTCGATGATCTCGGCGAACGCCAGTTGATCCTCAAAGGACGCGGTGGCGTCGGCAAGACCGTCATCCTGCTGCAGATGGCATATCGGGCCTATGAAGTGCGACAGCAACGATCTCTGCTGCTCACTTTCAACAAGGCGCTTGTTGCCGACCTGCGGCGCACCATGGCCCTGCTCGGTGTTCCCAAGAGCTTAGAGACAGGCGGGATCGCGATCGACACAGTGCACGCGTTCTTTGGACGCGTGATGCGTCAACTCGGCATCATAGACAGCTACGACGGCTTTCTGGAACGCTTCGACGAACACAAGGCGACACTCCTCGACTACCTCCAGTCCGGCACCGTGAGCCGTGCCGATCTCGACGCACTGATGATGCAGCATGGTGCGGACTTTGATTGGGACCTGGTGTTTGTCGACGAGGGGCAGGACTGGCCGGCCGACGAGATAGCAATCCTGCGCCATCTCTACGGGCCAGAGCGACTAACGGTTTCAGACGGCGTTGATCAGTATGTGCGGGAATCTGTGGCCGACTGGTCGCAGGGTGTTCCGAAGATGTCGTTGCGAGCAAGGCGGCTGACTAGATGCATGCGCATGAAGGCCAACCTTGCCGCCTTCGTCAGCGACATGGCGGCAAGTTTGGGTATCGATGATTGGGATCTCGAACCGAATAGCGATGCCCCTGGCGGTCGGGTGATTGTCGTCGAGGGCGACTTGGCCAGTCGGCCCGAACTCCTGCAGGGATGGTGTGGCGATGCGCGGGCACTTGGGAACGCGCCCGTTGATATGCTCGCCTGCGTTTCACCCGTCATGGTGCCGGCTGGTCCGTCAGGCCAATTGTGCCGACCCGCTGCAATCTACGAGGGCAGCGGCGGCATGGTGTGGGACGGAACAACCCGGGACGTTCGCGAACACTTTCCTACCCACCGCGATCAACTGCGGTTTGTGCAATACGACTCGTGCCGTGGGCTCGAGGGTTGGACGGTCATAAATTTCCAGCTCGACACGCTGTGGGACTACAAGCGCAGTCAGTGGTTCTCCGAAGATCACGTCGTTGATGACCTCTATCGCACTGCCGAGGAATCGGCCGCGCAGCACGCGTCTCGCTGGGTGATGATCCCGCTGACACGAGCGATAGATACTCTCGTGATCAACATTGGTAGGGGGCAGAGTTTTGTCCGCAACTCGATAGAAACAGTTTTTGAGAAACGCGGCGACTTTGTCACTTGGCTCAGTTAACTCGCGCTCATAGGTCGAGCTTTAGCTGATTACTGCCGCCTTCGTCTGGGGACGGGGGGAACCGCATTGGCTCTCTGAGGCGCAGCCCTTGGTCGTCGATAGCAATCTTGAAGCCGAAGCTTGTCGGATATCCAGCCTTTCCTTCAGCTGGGGTAATACTCAAGACTCCGGAAAAGAAGAGCACTCGCCCGGGGCCACGGCCATCCAGTTGGAAGCCCTCTAACTTGCCCTCCCGCGGCTCTGTATCGGTGAGCCACCCTGGAACTTTGAAGGGCTCACTTCCAAGATCTGAGTCCCCCCAAACTATAACGTCGGAATCCTCTTGCCAGAGAAGCCGCATGAGTTGGTCTCGAACGAGCACAGCCATGCCACGAAGAATGTCCGTCTGTTGCGCGCGAAGGAGGCGACTAACGATCGTCCGAAATGGCTGATTGACGAGGTTGTTGAGGAGATCGAGCCTCTCGATACTCACCACGATTATGCCATGGAGAAGCAACTCGTTCCGCATTTTGATATCGGGCAGATATCCGAGTACCAGAATGACAGGTCCCCGATACATGGGCGCTTCGGAGACGGTTGTCTCGATGTCTGTTCCGGTCGCTAGACGACGATCGAGATCGACAATAACGCCGAATTCCGCAGACCCTTGCCATATCTCGAGATCGAGTTCTTCGCCCGCCTCCCTCAAGCGCGTGTAACTCCAGCCATAGTCGCGGAGGGTTTCCAAATAGACGGGCGGCGTCCACGAAAAGGACTCGGGGGGAAAGCCGCGAGCTAGCAACACAACGCGGACTCGGTTCTTCAATGTGGGGAGCACGGCGTCGTGGACTCGTATCTCCGTTTCGGGACGAACGTTGCGCTTGATATGATCGATGCATTGTTGCCGAGCGTCGATGGCAGTGTTGGGACCGCGGATCAAAAACGCCACGATGGCACGGGCGCTTTTCGGACTGAGGAGTGAAGCGCTTGCGCTGGCGAAAGCGGCGTCTACCGCGACGGCAAGTGCGTTTTCCTTCGACGCGCTGCCCACACCTACCGCTGCGAACTTGGGACCTCGTCCCGGTTTGAAGGCAAGGTCAAGGGCCTGGCGTTCTGTAAGCGCATCTTTAGCCGCTTCAAGAAACGCGCGAACTAACCATTTGCCAATATGGGTTGGGGAGTTACGGCTTGGCTCGGCGCCGTCGACCAGCGGCTGAAGCGCATGACCACTGGTTTGGGGCCCCCCGACAATCGCGACCCATCGCGCCGCTCTCGCCAACTTGTCGTATTGCCGCTCTGCGGTCGTGGCCTCGGGTGACGAACTTGCATTGTACGGCCGCGCTACGATAGCCGCGGCGAGACAACCGCGGCCAACAAGTGAACTCGCCAAACGCTCGGCATCGACGATTTCGTGTGCCGTATCAGACAGGAAGATTAAGAACATGTCGCCCGCACGCGCATCAACGGCAGGGGACAATCTGGACGTCCTGTCTGGCAAGAGGTCACCCAAGCCAACGGTCCTGAGCCCGGGATGCTTGCCCGCCGAAGTCGCCAAGCTGGCGCCAATCTGACTCAAGGGTACCAGCGTTAGGACTGGACGTGTTGGTTGATCAGGATTGGAGTCGACGTCGCCCCACCCATAGTCCAAAACATCGATGATCTCGAAACGGTCGATGTCGAAAGCTTCCACGATCGATCGCACCGGATTCAGGGTGTGAAGCAATTGCTCTTGGTCGCCATTGAAGCCGGATAGGACCGATGCCGGCACGCTGATGCGTAGAGATCGGCCCGCGCAAGCGAGTGTAATATCATTGACAGCACGCCACGCTGCTTTGGATCGGAGCGCCAACCCCTCTTGAATTGCGATCCGCACCGCTGGAAGGAGAACGATTAGGTCGCGCCACAGCGCCGCTGACTCAGGCGAGTATTGAGAGAGATGATAAAAAGCTCTTCGGACGAGGGCGGTATTTGCGACGGCTCGATCCAGGAATCTTGCAATTGCAAGTTCGAGCATTGGCGGCAGGTTTGCAGATTGGCTGTATTGTCGAAGTTCTTCGGACAGCAGCCTGCGGGTCGTGACTGACCAGCGCGCGGTGTCCCACTGGAATGCCCACAACGCCTGCTGCCCGGACTCTATCCGGTGAGTCTCGATCTCGGACATGATGTGGTATTGGCCAATTTCGACGGCGGTGAAGCCTTCAACCCGCCCGTCTCGGCCGATGATCTGGACAAGCGTGTCATTTCCGCCGCCTTCCCACTGAAAAACGGGTATCGCGAATGCTGGCGTCACGTCGACGGGATTGACCAGTCCACGAAGTGTGGCGCCTTTACCTCGGGGCGTCACAGATAGCCTCTGCGACGATAGTAGTCGCGGACGATGGTGTAGATCGCGCCCGTGTAAGATTCCGGCCGAAGTCGCGGGATATAGTCATAGGGCAGCATGGTGATGCGAAGCGCCGAGAGACGTTGCATCACATCGTCCGTCGCAAAAGCGTCGGGTAGCACGACCGCCTCTGCCGCCGTCGAAAGGTCAAGCGAGGTGTGTGCCTGGAGTTCTATGGCTGATATTCGTTCGTCGAACGCGTTCTCGTGCCGGCTCGTGATGAGGATGTGGTAGCTGAGTGCCTCAAACGAGAGCGGTGGGATGGTAACGTCTTGAAGCGGAAGATTGCGATAGTAGCGATCACGATCCCCGAAGAACAAACCGATGAGTTTGAGGGGTGCCTGAAGATCGGGGTCTAGCGCAAAATCCTCAAGGAGCATTTTGAGGTGCATCGCTTCAATAAACCGCTCGCCGTGAAAGGCGCCGCTGTCAAAGGGAAATACACGCTTGGGGGCCGCGATGCAGTTTGGACGCAAGATGAAGCAAACAGGTGCATAGGCGTCAATGGCGCTACTGAGTCTCTGGCTGTTCACGCGATATGCTGGACGGCCATAGAACAAATATAAAAGGGGTTCTTCGTTGAAAACGGAACAGGGTTCGGGTCGCAACGCGCCGGTGTCGAGCATCCCGCGGAACCCCAGCCCATCTGTTACGTGGGTAAGCGGGAGTTCCCCTGCAGCCGGGGAATTCTGGTTCACGAATTTCCGGAAATCGTCTGAAGGAGTTCGCTCCGGACGTTTGTCGCCAGTTGCGCGTCGCCTCATTGTTGGGAACTCGACCAGAGCGTCCAGCAACGCCTGAACAGCCCGACATAGTGTACATTTGGCATTAGGGATCTCGCTTCGTGGCTGCGGTAGCTATGCCGCATATCGCTGGCTCTCTATATTTCCGTCGTCAGGCTCACCTTTTGCCTTGTGGAGAAAGCGAGCGAGCGCCGTCTTCCGAGAATCGCGATCCAGGGCGTACGCAGTTTGCGTGAACTCTTCGCCGTCTAGAAGCCCCTGGATGTACCCGGATATTGTGTCGGCCGCCATGATAAGCGCGGTGTCAAGCGAGTGCACATACTTGCTTGTGACGGAGCCTTTCGAGTGACCGACCAACGCTGCGATCGTAACTTCGGTGAAGCCGAGATCGTTCGCAACGCTGGCGAAGCTGTGGCGGAGGACATGGGGCGTTACATCCGCGAGCGGCGAGCCTTTGAATATCTGCTCCCAGTGGTTCGCGAAACCGCCAAAGGCACCGTCCTCCATGCGGGGGCCGGGGAATACATAGGTGCCTGACTGGCCCCTTCTGCGAGCTTCTAGGTACTCGACGACCGGGAGACCTATCGGACGGATCGAGGCCCCCTCCTTGCTGTCGATCAGGCGCAAGCAACTGGAGTCGGTGTCCGCCTCCTTCCACATGAGTCCTATAATCTCGGATCGGCGGCAGCCCGTGAGGGCGATCTGGCGAATGATCTCCACGGTCATCGCGTACTTCTCATTGGCGGCGGCCTTGCAGAGCATCTTGCCGAGGATGCGATACTCCTCCTCCGTGAGCCGGCGGTCGCGGACTTGGTCCTTGGGTTTGCGCAGACCATGCGCGGGATTGTGTTCGATGATCCCTGCTTCCACGGCATATGTAAGGATGCCGCCGAGCAGGCCTACGGTCCTAGTCGCGGTCCCCGCACCGCCGCGGACGATGGCCTTGCCGCGCAGCTTGCCGGTCTTGACCGAGGCACGCGTCTTCCCAGCCATGATGTCCTTGAGGACCTTGTTGATGTCGGCCTTGGTGAGGTCCTTCACGCGCCGCGTGCCGATGAGCGGGATGATGTGTCGGTGTATGCGCCCGGTGTCGGTGCCGACGGTCGTGGACTTCTTCGGACGTCCACCCTTGCCGAGAATAAGACCTGCTTCGAGGTCGGCGATGTAAAGAGCGCAAAGCTCCTTCACCGTGATCGCCTTGTGGTCGAGTTGCCGCTCTTCGGCTGGGTTGTCGCCGCTTGCGACCCGGCCGAATTGAACCTTCGCCTCTTGGCGTGCTGTTTCAGGTGTCCAGACCGCATGGAGGCCGATCGTGTAGCGACGCGACCGTCCAGCGGCGCGGTACTGAATAACGTAGCTCCGCTTGCCGGAAGTGAAGACGCGGAGACCAAAACCGGGTAGTTCGTCATCCCATATGATGTAGTCTTTTTCGCGGGGACCTGCGGCGTCTACGATCCGCTTTGTGATCTTAGTCATGGCATTCCATCCGATCAGCGCCGATCTCTCGCGTAAGCACCACGTAAGCACGCGGGCGGAAATCGTAGCGTAGGTTCGGATAAGATCGTGAAGGTGTCGATCCAGAAAGTCTAGCTATTTCAGACAGATAGCGAACCATAGCGTACCCTCTCGCGTTTTTCGGAGGGCTACTCTAAATTGCTCCGAAGGCAGAGGTCACAGGTTCGAATCCTGTCGGGTGCGCCATTCCTCACATTGTAC
>CAYJMY010000248.1:0-6816 GCA_964371125.1 uncultured Mesorhizobium sp.
CCATTGACGAGAGCCTCGATGGCGAGCGCCGCCGACTGGACGCCGGAGTCGCGCCCGTGCGGGGCGGAGAGAAGGAAGCCGGTCGGCATGGCGTCGGGGTCGCGGCCGTTCGGGATCTGCACGCCGCACCAGTCGAGGAAGTTGCCGAGCATGGTGTTGCGCAGCGTCTTGAAGTTGGCGGCGAAGAAGACGTCCATGTCGGCCTCGAGCGGCGCGATCGGCATGGCCACGTGCGGGGTGGTCGGGAAGGCGAAGAAGCCGTTTCCGACGAGGGCGGTGGCCTCCGCGATCACCCGGCGCCGCTGGAACATGACTTCGACCAGGTCGCCGGCCGTCATCTTCCGGGCCATCAGGATGCGCTTGAGAACGCGCGGGTCCATCTGGCCGGCAGCCTCGCCGTGGACGCGGTCCCAATGGACGTGCAGCGCCTCGGCCGGCAGGATGTTGCCGCGCGTGCCGACCAGTTCGACGATCTGGTCGAGCTGCGGAACGGGCCTGCGCACGATATTCGCGCCGGCCCTGGCGAGCCGCTCCAGCGAGTGCTCGAAATTGTCGGCAACCGCCGGCTCGATGCCGTCAAAGACGACATTGGTGGGCACGACGAGTTCGATGCCGCCGACCGGAGCGGCAGCGGCTTCCGGTTCCGAGCGGCCGCGCAGCACGGCGTCCGCGAGAAGGCAGTCGGCGACGGTGTTGGCGAGCGGTCCCAGCGTGTCGTAGGTGCGTGACAGCGGGAAGACGCCGTCCATCGGATAGCGGCCGGTCGAGGTCTTCAGGCCGACGACGCCGTTGAAGGCGGCCGGGATGCGGATCGAGCCGCCTGTGTCGGTGCCGATCGCCAGCGGCAGCATGCCGTTGGCGACGGCGACGCCGGAAGCGGAGGAAGAGCCGCCGGGCGCACGCGCCGGTCCGGTGCCGTTCGGGTTGCGCGGCGTGCCGTGGTGCGGATTGATGCCGATGCCCGAATAGGCGAACTCGGTCATGTTGAGCGTGCCGACGCTGACCAGTCCGGCGCGTACGCCGGCGGCGACCAGTGCGGCATCGGCCTTGGCCGGGGGATCGTTCTTCAGGATCTTCGAACCGGCCAGCGTGACGCGGCCCTCGATGTCGAAGAGGTCCTTCCAGCCGATCGGGACGCCGTCGAGCGGTCCCGCGGGGCGCCCTTCGCGCAGCCGCTTGCGGGCGGCTTCCGCCTCGCGCCTGGCGCGGTCGGGGAGGAGGTCGATGAAGACGGCCTGGTCGGGATCGCGGGCGATCCTGTCGAGCGTCGCCTCGAGGAGCTCGACGGCATCCAGGCTGCCGTCGCGAAGCCTGCGGGCGGTATCGATCGCGGTCGTGCGCTGCATGATCGTCATCCCCCGATCACGGTGGCGCCGTCGCTGCGGAACACCATCAGCACCCGGTCGCCTGGCTTGAAGCGCCGGCCGAACTTGTCCTCGTGGCCGGCCACGACGATGGTCTCCCCGGTCGGCAGGTTGATGGTGACCTCGACGATGTGACCGGAGATCTGCAGCGAGCCGACCTCGCCGGGAAAGCCGCTGGTGCCGTCGGCATTCTGCGGCTCGTCGCCGTTGGCCGGGAGGATGCCGATCGACTCGGCCGGGATGACGATGCTGGCGTTCGAGCCGACCGCGAGCGGTTTCGCGGCGTGGCCGGACAGCGCGCCGTGGTCGGTGTTGAGCGTGACGACGCCGCCCTCGACGTGCTTCACCGTGCCCTTGAAGATGGTGTTGCGGCCGATGAACTGCGCGGTGAACAGGGTCGACGGCTTGGTGTAGAGCTCGTAGGGCGCGCTGATCTGTTCGATGCGCCCCTGGTTCATGACGACGATGCGGTCGGACAGCGCCAGCGCCTCCGACTGGGCATGGGTCACGAAGACGAAGGTGATGCCGAGGTTGCGCTGCAGCAGCTTGAGCTCGTTCTGGATGCTCTTGCGCAGGTTGGCGTCGAGCGCGCCGAGCGGTTCGTCGAGCAGCAGGATGTCGGGTTCGACGACGAGCGAGCGGGCAAGCGCGATGCGCTGCTTCTGCCCGCCGGAGAGGCGTTCGGGGCGCTGGTCGGCGACGTCGAGCAGTCCGAGCTTTTCCAGCATGCCGTCGACCTTGCGATCGCGTTCGGCGGCAGGCACGCCCTTCACGTCGAGGCCGAAATTGACGTTGCCGCGCACGGTCATGTGCGGGAACAGCGCGTAGTTCTGGAAGATCATCGAGGTCGGCCGCTGCTCGGGCAGCAGGTCGTTGATGCGCTGACCCTTGATCAGGATGTCGCCCGAGGAGATCGATTCGAAACCCGCGACCATGCGCAGCGTCGTCGACTTGCCGCAGCCAGACGGGCCGAGGAAAGCGATGAATTCGCCCTTGTCGACGTCGAGGTTGAAGTCGATCACGGCAGGGGTGCCGTTATCGTAGACCTTTCCGACATGGGAAAGCTGCAGATCGTAGGTCACGCCATGAAACCCGTTTGCGAGGGGTTGCCGGGCGGCACGGTGCCGCCCGGCTCGTTTCGATGCCCGATCAGGCCGACAGGAACTCGTCCCACTTGGCCATCAGGTGATCGTACTCGTCCGGCCACTGGTGCCAGTAGGCGACGTTGGCGGCGCGGGTCTCGAGAGCACCGCCGTCGCGCAGGTCGCCTTCCTTGATGCCGCGCTCCTCGGCGCCGACCCAGGGCTTGCCTTCGTACCAGAAGGCATACTTGTCGGCCGGCATGGAGTCCTTCACGTTGGTCGTCGGCGAGTAGTAGCCCTGTTCCGACACGGCGATGGCGGGCGGGCCCGACAGCCAGTAGTCGGCATAGGCCGTGACCGCGTCCAGGTTCGGCGTGCCGGTGATCGGGGATACGCCGATCGCCCAGCCGCGGTAGCCTTCCTTCATCGTCGCGTAGGAGCACTGAACGCCCTGCGCCTTGACGGCCATGACGGCGGGCTGCCAGGCGTCGGCGATGATCATCTCGCCCGAAGCCAGCAGGTTGACGAGTTCGCCGAAATCGCCCCAAAGGGCGCGGAACTGGCCTTCCTTCTTCTTCGAGATGAGGAACTTCGCCGCTTCGTCGATTTCCTGGGCGTTCGGGTTACCGGGGTTTGCCACCTTGAGCAGGCCGAGCGTGTTCATCGCCATGATCGCCTGACCGAAGGCGATCAGCGGGTCGACGTTGAGGCCGGTCTTGCCCTTGAACTTCGGGTCGAACAGCGAAGCCCAGGTCGAGGCTTCCTCCGCCGACACGAGGTCGGGGCGGTAGCCGATGGCGTCGTAGTTGTAGACGGTCGGGACCATCCACAGTTCGGACTGGGCCTCGTCCTTCCAGATCTGGCCGACGATCTGCCGGTTCAGGTCCCAGCGGTCCGACGGCTTGGTGAAGGTCTCGCGGATGTTGGCCCAGTTCTTCAGGTTGGCGGTCGGGACGGTCGTGACCTTCTCGGTGGCCACGACGGCGGCCAGACGCTCGCCGATGGTCTCCCAGCAGTCATAGGCCGTCGAGCCCGACAGGAGTTCGGTCTGGGTGTTCGGGAAGATGTCGGCCTTGCCCGACACCGCCTTGACGCCGGACTTTTCCTTGAAGTCGTTGAGGATGCGTTCCTGCACCGTCACCGACAGGCCGACCGTGCGCAATTCCTGATCGCCGAGCGAGGCCGCGTAGGCCTGCTGGGCGCCGAAGAACGGGAACTTCGCCGCGATCGCCGCCGCGGCAGCGCCGCCGCCCGCCGCCTGCAGCAACCTGCGACGGGACGTGTGATATCTCTTGATACTGTCGATACTCATCTCAGTTCACCTCCGTTGTTGTCTTGTCTTGCCAACCAATCGTCAGTAGCGCCCCACGAGGAGACCGCCATCAACCACCACCGTCTGCCCGGTCATGTAGCGAGCGGCGTTGGAAGCCAGGAAAAGGATTACGTCCGCGATGTCTTCGGGCTCGCCGATACGGCCCATCGGGATGAATTCGCCGGCCTTGTCGGCACCATCGGGACCAAGCGAATGCTCCTTCGAGAGAAGCTGCGCGGTGCGGATGTAGCCGGGGGCGACGCCGTTGACGCGGATGCCCTCGCGGGCGAGTTCGACGGCGAGGCCGCGGACGAGGCCGACCACGCCCGCCTTCGCGGCCGAGTAGTGGACGTGCTCGTCCCAGCCGTAGGCGACGCCCATGATCGAGGACAGGCAGACGATGGCGCCCGACTTGCGCGCCTTCATGCCCGGAAGGGCGGGGCGGACGACGCGGAAGATGCCCTTCAGGTCGATGTCGAACGTGTAGTCCCACTTCTCGTCGCTGAGCGCGGACAGCGGTACCTTGTGGGCGATGCCGGCATTGGCGACGATGCAGTCGATGCCGCCGCGCTCCCTCTCGACGGCGGCGACGAGGGCATCGGCATCGGCGGTGGAACGCACGTCGAGGCGGCGGAACTCGCCGCTGCCGCCGGCGCGGCGGATCGCATCGACGACGTCCGCGCCTTCCTTTTCGAGGATGTCGGTGGCGACGACGTGGTAGCCCGCGGTCGCGAAGGCGAGCGCGGTGGCACGGCCGATGCCGATACCCGCGCCGGTGATGAGGACTGTCCCGTTCATAGCATCACGTCTCCCGAATTCGGCCCGAGCGTCTGGCCAACGAACAGCGCGGCTTCCGGCGAGCACAGGAAGGCGACGGCCGAGGCGACCTCGTCGGGTTCGCCGAAGCGGCCAAGCGGCAGGCCGGCCGCCTTCGCCAGGCGCCAGTCCTCCGACAGCGCCATCACCAGAGGCGTGTTGATCGGCCCGGGTGCTACTGCGTTGACACGGACGCCGTCGGCGCTGACCTCGCGGGCGAGCGCCTTGGTCATGCCGATGATCGCGGCCTTGGCCGCGCTGTAGTGGACGAGCTCGACGCCGCCGATCTGGCCGAGCTGCGAGGCGACGTTGACGACGACGCCGGCCTTCGCGGCGAGCATGGCCGGCAGCACGGCGCGCGTCATCAGGTAGGTGCCGCGCACATGCACCGCGAACATGCGGTCCCATTCCGCGGGCTCGAGATCGACGAAACGCGCCTGGTGGACGTGGCCGGCGCAGTTGACGAGGTGGGTGCACGGGCCGAAGGCGGCGCGGCAACGCCCGACGATGGCGTCGACGTCGGTCTCGAGCGAGACGTTACCGGCAACGGCGACGGCCTTCGCGCCGATCTCGCTCGCAACCGCTTCGGCGGCCTCGGCGCGCAGGTCGTTGACGACGACATCGTAGCCGTCCCTGGCGAGCCGGCGCGCGATGGCGCGGCCGATGCCGGAACCTGCGCCCGTGACGATCGCGACGCTCATGCGATGTCCTCCTGGATCGCCGCCCGGCCGGCGCGGCGCACGCTCATCGTCATCAGGACCGCGTAGACGGTGAGCAGCGAGAAGGAGAACAGCGTCGTCAGCACGCCGAAGGCGAAGACGTTGGGGTGAATCTCCACGGCGAAGGTGCCGTAGATGGCGAGCGGCAGCGTCTGGTCGCGGCCCGACGCGAACAGCGTGCGTGAGAACTCGTCATAGGAGAGCGTGAAGGCGAACAGCATCGCCGAAAGGACGCCCGGAAAGATCAGCGGGAAGGTCACCTTGCGGAACGTGCGCATTGGCGGCACGCCCAGCGACCAGGACGCCTCCTCGACGGAGGAATCGAAGCGGTTGAGGATCGCGAGCATCACCAGGAAGGCGAAGGGGAAGGTGTAGACGACGTGGGTTACGAAGGCCGTCGACCACCAGTGGCGTTCGATGCCCAACGTGTTGGCGACCAGCGCCGTGCCGAGGCCGGTGAGCACGCCCGGAACCATCATGCCGAGCACGATCAGGTAGAAGACGAACCCGGAGCCCTTGAACTTCGAGCGGAAGGCCTGGGCCGACATGACGCCGAGCACCGTCGAAGTGACCATGGTCATGAAGGCGAGCGTCAGCGAGCGGATCAGGGATTCGCCGAAGGGCAGGGGTGCGACGCGCGACGGCGGGGTGAGGCCGAAGATGTGCCTGTACCAGTAGGTCGACCATTCGATGATCGGGAACTGCGGACCGCCCTCGGGACCCTGCTGGAACGACAGGATCGTCAGGACGATGAACGGCCCATAGAGGAACAGGATGAAGAGCCCGACATAGACCGCCAGAACCGGCTTGAGGACGCGCGATTCCATCGCTCAGAGCTCCTTCTTCAGGTCGACGACGCGCAGGAACCCCGCGATCACCAGACCCATGATGATGGTGAGGATGACGCCGACGACGGAAGCGAGCGCCCATTTGAGCGAGCCGACCTGGGTGACGATGATGTTGCCGAGCAGGTTGACCTTGCGCCCGGACAGCGCGGCGGTGGTGGCGAACTCGCCGAGCACCATGACCGAGACGAAGATGGCGCCGACGATGACGCCGGGCAGGCTGAGCGGCAGGATGATCTTGAAGAAGATGCGCCAGAAGCTTGCGCCGAGGTCGCGTGCGGCCTCGATGATGTTGCGGTCGATGCGGCTCAGCATGAAGGCGATCGGGCCGACCATGAAGACCACGTAGATCTGCGTCATGCCGATGACGACCGACAACTCGCTGAACAGCAGCGCTTCGATCGGCGCCGAGATCAGCCCGGCCTTCTGCAGGAGTATGTTGATGGCGCCTTCCTTGCCGAGCATCGGCCGCCAGGCGAGGACGCGGATCAGGAACGACGTCCAGAACGGGATGATGCAGATGACCAGGAGGACCGTCGAGAGCGTCTTGCTCTTGACGAACAGGCCGACGAAGAGCGCGGTCGGATAGCCCAGCACGAAGGTCGCGGCGAGCACGATCAGCCAGAGGCGCACCGTGGTGAACAGCGAGCCGATGTAGGTCTCCGAGGAGAAGAACTG
>CAYJMY010000249.1:0-4024 GCA_964371125.1 uncultured Mesorhizobium sp.
GGCGAGGCGCTTCTCGGCTTCGGTTCCTTCCGCCGCGGCCGGGTCGGGTACGCCCCAGTGCGCCGTCATCGGTTGGCCGGGCCACACCGGGCAGGTCTCGGCGGCGGCGTTGTCGCAGACGGTGAAGACGAAGTTCATCTCCGGCGCGCCGGGCGCGGCGAACTCCTCCCAGCTCTTCGAGCGGGCAAACGACGTGTCGTGGTTGAGGCTCGTCAGCAGTTGCAGGGCGTAGGGGTGCACCTCGCCCTTCGGCTGCGAGCCGGCGGAGAAGGCGCGGAAACGGCCGGCGCCGACGCGGTTGAGGATGGCTTCGGCGAGAATCGACCGGGCCGAGTTACCGGTGCAGAGAAAAAGGACGTTGAAAGGCGTGTCGGTCATATCGCGATAGCTCCGGTCTCATTCGGGGCGCAGCCCTTCGCCGGCCCGCAGTCGCATGTCACCGCGTCGATCACCGGCCGGCACAGCTCCGGCGCGCCGTTGCAGCAATCCTCCATCAGGTAGGCGAGGAGGTCGCGGAAGCCGGTCATGTCGGCGGCGTAGCGCACCGTGCGGCCGTCGCGCGCGGCGCTGACCAGGCCGGCATGGTGGAGGGCTTTCAGGTGCGCCGAGGTCGTGTTCTGGATGGTGCCGAGGCGCGTCGCGATCTCGGTCGCAGGGACGCCTTCGCCGCCGGCCCTCACCAAGAGGCGGAAGATGTCGAGCCGCGTCTCCTGACCGAGCGCGGCGAGGGCCGAGAGTGCGATGCGCTTGTCCATGCGAGCCATTCGGATCGATATATCTAGGATTGTGGATATAAAGACCCGCACGACCTGTCAAGCGACCTGTGGCGGGAAATCGGTGGAGATCGACGCCCGTGGGTCGCCTTGCCGAGCGGCCCGGTTCAATCGAGCGGGGCTTCGACGCCCAGACCGCGCGCCCTGGCCGCGCGCAGGCAGTGGGCGGCGCAGGCGAGGTCCTGCGCGGCGATACCGAGCGAGCGGTAGAGCGTGATCTCGTTTTCGTCGCGGCGGCCGCCGGCCCCGCCGGCGAGCACCTCGCCGATCTCGGCGAGCACGTGGTCGCGGCCGATGCGTCCGCTGTCTATTGCCGCGATCACCTCGCCGGCCTGGGCGAAGGTCGACGGGCGGTAGTCGACGAAGAGCCGCGAGCGGACGACCGTCTCCTCGTCGATCTCGCGTTTCGAGGCGACCGAGGCGCCGACGACGTTGAGGTGCGTGCCCGGCGCGATCCACGCGCCTTCGAGGATCGGTGTCGGCGACGAGGTCACCGTGCAGACGATGTCGGCGCCGTCGACCGCGGCGCGCACGTCCGGCGAAACCGACACGGCGAGGCCGGGATGGCGCTCGGCCATGTGCGCGGCGAAAAGCTGCGCCTTTTCGGGTCGCCGGCCGGCGATGCGCAGCGTGCGGATCGACGGACGCACGAGGAGCATCGCCTCGACATGGTGCTCGGCCTGCTCGCCGGCGCCGATCATGGCCAGCGTCGCGCAGTCCTGCCGGGCGAGCGCCCTGGTCGCCACCGCGCTCGCCGCCGCCGTGCGCACGGCGGTCAGGAGCCCGGCGTTCATCATCGCCACGGCCGAGCCGTGGTCGGGCTCGAAGAGAACGATCGCGCCCTGGTGCGAGGAGAAGCCGGCGTCGGGGTTGTTGGGGAACAGGCTGACCAGCTTGACGCCGAAGCAGCCTTCGACGGCGCCGTTGCCGGGCATGAAGGCGCCGGGCATGACGCCCATCATGTTCGGCGGGCCGACGTCGACGACCATGCGCAGCGGCAGGTTGGCGGCGCCGGCGGAGACGGCGACCATCGCCTTCTCCACCACATCGATCGCCGCCGCCATCGGCAGCAGCGCGGCGACGTCGCGGTCGGAGAGGACGATCATCTGGCGCGCACCGCGCCCGGGCCCCAGCCTTCGCCGGTGACGGCGAGGCCGAGCTGTTCTTCCAGCAGCGACACGTAGAGCGCCGGCCGGGCGATGTAGGGGAAGTGCCCGCCCCATTCGAAGCGGTAGGCGACCGAAGGCTTCAGCCGGGCGCGCACGGCGTCGCGCATGGCGGGAGGGATGAGCGGGTCGTCGGCGCTTTCGATCGTGGCGATTCGGTCGGCCGCCATGGCGAGCGGCGGCAGCTCCGGCCCGCGCTTCAGCGCGTTGAGCCGGGCGCGCAGCTCCGGTTCCGGGATGCGGCCGCCGACCTCGGCCATCAGCAGGTCGACCAGTTCCCCCTGCTCCGGATGCGCCTCGCGCCAGGCCCCGAGGCCCCTGCCGAAGCCGGCGCGCAGTTCCTCGATCGGCCCGCTGTCGAGGTCGGACGAATAGGGCGGGCGCGTCGCGACCTCGGCGACGGAATGGAGCGTGTTCGCCGCGATCAGCCGCTCGGTCAGAGCGGGATGCGTCGCGGCGAAATACTGCGCGACATAGCCGCCGAGCGAGGAGCCGAGCACGGTGACGCGTTCGAGCCCGAGATGCCGGCAGAGCTGGGCCAGATCGTCCGCCCACACGGCGACGCCACCGCTCGCCGGATAGGTGACGGCGACGACGCGGGCGCGGTCCTTCAGCGCCGCGATCAGGTTCCAGAAGACGTCGCCGCGGCCGAGCGTGCCGGGGATAAGCAACAGGACAGGCCCCTTGTCGCCGGCGGCGACGTAGCCCCATTCGCGGCCGCCGAGCACGATGCGGGTCTCGGGATGCGCGGCGGCGAAGCGGTCGCGATCGGCGATCAGCGCGTTGGTCATGCGAACGGGTCCTCCATCTTCGGCCAGTAGTTCGGCGCGCGCTTCGTGTAGGGGATGTTGCCGTAGTCGGGCGTGATCGAGCCGGGCGTGGCGACGTGGATCACCTCCGCCGCGATCGGCGCGAAGCCGGCATGAAAATGCTGGGACGACTTCACGCAGACGATCTTCTTCTTCGACAGGTCGATGCCGAGGCCGGTGAAGGCTTCCGGGTGGAAGGTCTGCGTGCGCAGGTCGTTGACGACGATGTCGACGCCCTCGCATTCGAGCCAGACCATTTGGCCGAGCGGCGCCGAAAGCTGGCCGAAATGCTGCGACAGGCCGCTCGCCAGCGCCTTCACCGTCACCCTGAGGTCGAGCGGATCGCCGGACATCGGCCCGCACTTGCCGCCGAGCCTGAGCGCCAGCGTGGCGCCGACGCCCGCCTCGCGGCAGATGCGCACGGCGATCGGGTCCCAGTAGATGCCGGTGGCGACATTGCGGATGCCGCGCCCGAGGATGCGGTCGAGCAGGAAGGTCGCGTCCGACGGCGCGCCGCCGCCGGCATTGTCGGAGACGTCGGCGAGCACCACCGGCCCGTCCGCCGCGGCGATTGCCCTGTCGAGCGCGCCGTCGATGTCGGGGTAGGGGCGCATGATGCCGTGGCGGAGCGAGAAGAGTTCTTCGGCCAGTTCGCCTGCGACGCGCTCGGCGAGGCCGGCGTCGCCGTCGGTGATGGCGAGCGCGCGGGCGCCGACGCGGGGATGGTCGCCCCATGGGAAGCCGTGCGCCAGCGACAGGGAGAGGATGCCGGGTGCGCTCTCGCGCGCGGTCATGCGGTCGACGAAGCCGCGCATCGGCGCGTAGGGCGTGTGCATGGCGCAGATCATGCGGCAGTCGCGGTCGCGCATGACCGGCCGGGTCTTGCCCTCGGCGGCGTCGGCGGCGAGGCGGAAGAGGTCTTCCGCGCGCGCCGGGATGTCGACATGCGGATACTCCTTGTAGGCGACGAGCAGCGTCGCCTCGGTCAGCATCGCCTCGGTCAGGTGGCAGTGCGGGTCGAGCAGGCCGCCGATCACCGCCTTCGGTCCGGCGATGGCCCGGCAGCGGGCGATCAGGTCGCCCTCGCAGTCGTCGTAGCCGTCGGCGATCATGGCGCCGTGCAGCGACAGGAGCACGATGTCGACCGGCATCGCGGCCTCGAGGTCGCGCAGGATCTCGTCGCGGAACTCTTCGTAGACGGCGCGCACGGTCGGCCCGGCGGGCTGGGCATGCGCCGTCAGGCTTTCGACCACCGGCCAGCCGCGCGCCTCGGCGC
>CAYJMY010000249.1:4034-6760 GCA_964371125.1 uncultured Mesorhizobium sp.
CGCCAGATGTGCATCGGGCCGGTCCAGTATTCCATCGGCCGCCTGGTGGCGTCGCCGTGGGCGATGCCGGCTTCCTCGAAGGAGAGATACCCGGTCGGCAGCGGAGAGAACGAGTTGGTTTCGGTCGAGAGGGAGGCGATGAAGGTCTTCACAGCGGGCTGTCTTCCAAATGTTCGCTCGGCGCCGTCTCCATCCCGGCGAGCGCGGCCGAGAACTGCGCCAGCGCGTGGACGACGATGACGAGGAAGGCGAGCGGCACGGCGACGGTGAACCATGCCATCGACACGCCCATCATCTCCGCCTTGCGCACCAGCGTGCGGCCGATGAAGCCGCGCTCGAAGCTGAAGTTGGGTCCGAGAAGGGAATAGTAGAGGATCGGGGCGGCGAAGACCGCCACCCCGGCCAGGCGAAGCGCGGCCATGATCCTGCCGCGCACGCCGCCGACCGCGAGCAGCCCGGGAAACAGGTTCGGATCGGCGAAGCGGTAGAACGCACCCGTCGCCCCGAGCATGCCGGCCCAGACCATCGCCCGGCGCGCCAGTTCCTCGGTCCACACCGGGGGCGCGTCGAAGATATAGCGGGCGACCACCTGGTAGCCCGCCGAAAGCACCATGACGGCGAGCGCGGCGACGGCGCCCCACATCGCGGCGCGGTCGAGCGCGCCGGAGATGGATTTCAGCGTCGTCGCCGCCTTTCGCATGCTTACTCGCCCTTCGCCTTGGTCCAGGCCGCGATCTGCTCCTTGGTGAGCAGCCCGCTGTCGTAGACCGGCGCGGACGCCTTGAGGAAGGCGGCGCGCGCCTCGGGCGTCAGGCGCGAGATCTTGACGCCGGCGGCTTCCAGCTTCTCGTAGACCGGCGCCTGGGTCTTCAGCCACTCGCGGTTGGCCTTGTTGGCGGCGTCGGCGGCGGCGTCGACCTTCTTGCGGTCCTCCTCCGAGAGGCCGGAATACCAGTCCTCCGAGACGATGGTGATGCGCAGCGACGGCGACACCTCCGCGTCGGTGAAGAACTTCAGGAAGTCGGTGTGGCCGAACAGGAGCGGCACGACCGGCGGGTTGAGGTAGCCGTCGGCGACGCCGGTCTGCAGCGCGTTGGGCACTTCTGCCCAGGCGACGATCGTGCCCGTCGAGCCCCACGCCTTGAACAGGTCGATCTGGCTCTCGTCGAGGGCGCGCATGCGCAGGCCGGCCATGTCCTCGACCTTCTCGACCGGCTTCTTCGAGTTGAAGATGCCGGAGCCCTGGCCGACCGTGTTGACGCCGAGCACGCGGACGCCCTTAGGCGTCGTCTTCTCGTTGATCGCGGCGAGCATGCCGCCCTCGTAGAGCGCCTTGTCGACCTGCTCCATGTTGTCGAAGAAGTAGGGCAGGCGCAGGCCGTAGATCGTGCTGTCGATCGAGCCGGTGATGCCGAGCGGCGACATCGACACCTCGAGCAGGCCCTGGCTGACCTGGTCGAACAGTTCGTCGTCGCCACCGAGCGCGCCGCGCTGGAACTCCTCGGCGGGCATGCCGGCGGCCTTCAGGCTTTCGACGAAGGTGTGCGCCCACACATAGCTGCCGGAGCCCTGCAGGTCCGGCGGGCTGTCGAGCGCCACCTTGACCTGCGCCATGGCCGGCGCCGCCAGCATCACGCCCGCGACCACGGCGGTCGCCTGGACAAGTCTCCTGATCGTTGTTCTCATTTCAGTTCTCCTTCTCCACCCTTGCCGCGAGGTCACGCGATGAAGCCGAAGGCGCGCGGCAGCGCCAGGCTAATTTCCGGGAATGCGACGAGCAGCGCCAGCACCACGATCTCGGCGGCCATGAACGGCAGCACCGCGCGGCAGAGCGCCCAGTAGTTGACCCGGCCGACCGCGGCGACGACGGCAAGGCTGCCGCCGAGCGGCGGCGAGATCAGGCCGACGCAGAGATTGAAGCAGAGCACGATACCGAGATGCACCGGATCGGCGCCCTGGGCGATGGCGACCGGCGCCAGCAGCGGCACCAGCAGCGCCAGCGCCACCGCCAGCGCGATGACGATGCCGACGACGACGAACACGACGTTGAGCAGGATCAGGTACTCCATCGGTCCGAGCCCGAGGTCGGTGACCGCCGTGGCGATGGCTTCGGGGATGCGCTCCAGCGAGCCGAGATGGCCGAGCGCGACGACGCCGGCAATGAGGATGAAGATCGAGCCGGAAAGCACGGCGGTGCGGCGCAGACTCTCCAGCAGATCGCTCAGCCTGACCCCATCGTAGAAGGCCCCTGCGGCCATGGCGGCGAAGACGGCCACGACAGCAGCTTCGGTCGGCGTGGCCAGGCCGAAGACGATGCCGCCGAGGATGATGACGGGCAGCATCAGCGCCGGTGCCGAGCGTCGCAAGGTCGGCAGGACGCGCGGCGCCTCTTCGCTGGACATCCTGGGATGGTTGTCGCGCCAGGCGTAGAAGGCGTTGGTGACGAACAGCGCCGTCGCGAGCAGCAGTCCGGGCAGGATGCCGGCGATGAACAACGCCGTCACGGAGGTGTTCATCAGGGCGCCGTAGAAGATCAGGATGATCGACGGCGGGATGATCGGCCCGATGATCGACGACGCAGCGGTGAGCGCGCAGGCATATTCGTTCTTGTACCCCTGCCTGCGCATCTCGGGCACGAGCGTGTTGGAGAGCGCCGCGGCGTCGGCGATGGCCGAGCCGGAGATGCCCGACAGGAAGACGCTCGCCATGATGTTGACGTGGCCGAG
>CAYJMY010000250.1:0-6747 GCA_964371125.1 uncultured Mesorhizobium sp.
TTCGACCAGATGAGCGAGGAGCACATCGCCTTCATGCTGTCGAAGATACCGATGGGCCGGTTCGGCCGGATCGACGAGGTGACCTCGCTGGTCCTGTGGCTGGCGAGCCGCGAGTGCTCGTTCTCGACCGGCGCCGTCTTCGACGTCTCGGGCGGCCGCGCGACCTATTGATCCGGCCCGGTCGCAACGGGGCGCGGCCGGGGCCTTCGGGAGGAGCACTGACATGTACGAACGCAGCACGCAGTCCAGCTACGGTGGCCAGTCCGGGTCGTCCTATTCGAGCTACGGCTCGACCGGCCGCCCGGCGCCGACCAACGAGATCCGCGGCGCCGACATCATCGCGGAATATTTGGTGAAGGAGAAGGTGCCGGTCATCCTCGGCTATGCCGGCCACGGCGCCATCGGCCTGCTCGACGGGCTCTACAAGCAGACCGACCGCATCCGCCACATCTCGCCGCGCATCGAGCAGGCGGCCGGCTTCATGGCCGACGTCTACTTCCGCCTGACCGGCCAGCCGCTCGCGGTCTACGCCTCGACCGGGCCGGGTCCGATGAACATGATGATCTCGGTCGCCAATGCCTATTACGACTGCTCGGCCTTCTTCCTCATCACCGGCCAGGTGCCGACCACGCAGTTCGACACCGGGGCGCTGCAGGACGATTACCGCTACCACGGCGACATGTCGTCGATGTTCACGCCGATCGTGAAGAAGTCCTGGCGAATCCGCAAGGTCGAGGACCTGGTCAAGGCGCTGCCCGACGCCTTCTCCATGATGCGCACGGGGCGGCCGGGACCGGTCCATTTCGACATGCCCTACGACCTCTACATGCGCACCGCGCCGGTCTCGACGCCCGATCCCAACGTCCACGGCAACCCGCTCAACTGGCGCACCACGGTCGCCGACGAGACCGTCGAGAAGGCGCTGTCGCTGCTCACCGGGGCGCAGCGGCCGCTGATCCTCGCCGGCGGCGGGGTGCGCGTGGCGCGGGCCTATGACGAGCTTCGGGCGCTGGCCGAACAGCTCGACATCCCGGTCTACACCTCCTTCATGGGCAAGGGCGCCCTGCCCGCCGACCACCGCCTCAACCTCGGCGTCGCCGGCGTGTGGGGCGAGTATCCGGCGACGGAAGCGGCGCGCAACGCCGACGTCATCCTCGCCATCGGCGCCCGCTTCAACGACCTGCACACCGGCTCGTGGATCCCCGGCTACGTCTACAACATCCCGCCGACCCGGCTGATCCAGGTCGACATCGATCCGGAAGAAATCGGCCGCAACTATCCCGTCGAGATCGGCATGGTTGGCGACGCAAAGGCCTTCCTCGCCCAGGCGACGAGGATCGCCCGCGCCAAGGGCAGCCGGCTCGCCTACGGCAGCCCGTGGCTGAAGGAGATCGAGGCCTGGCGCATGGACTGGCGCAACTACTGCGAGCCGTTCGAGCGTTCCGGCGAGGTGCCGATCGAGCCACGCCGGATGATGGCCGACATGGCGAAGATCTCGCCGCCGGACACGATCATGGTCGACGATGTCGGCAACTGCCAGGTCTGGTCCGAGCAGTACTGGCAGCCGCGCGTGCCGGGCACGCACATGACGGCCGGCGGCTTCGCCGCGATGGGCTTCGGCGTCTGCGGGGTGCTCGGCGCGCGGCTGGCGCGACCCAATTCTCCCTGCGTGACGCTGTGCGGCGACGGCAGCTTCATGATGGCGCCGCACGCCATCGCCACGGCGGTCGAGTACAATCTGCCGGCCGTCTGGGTCTTGCAGAACAACTACGCCATCGGCACGATCCGCGACCTGCAGCGCGCCTACCATGACGGCCGCGAACTCGGCACGAGCTTCATCAACGAGCGTACCGGCAAGCTGTGGAACCCGGACTTCGCCAAGATGGCCGAGGCGATGGGCGGGCGCGGCATCCGCATCGAACACCCCGACCAATTCGGCGACGCGTATCGCGAGGCGCTGCGCTCGAACGTGCCGACGGTGCTCGACGTGGTCATCAACCGCGACACGGGCATCCCGATCACCGGCACCTGGCAGATGCCGCCGATCCCCGAGGTGCAGCCGACCTTCGGCAAGCGCAAGGTGCGCTGACAGAGGAGCGCGAAGATGGCCGGACGCATCGTCACGATCGCGCAGCAGAAGGGCGGCGCCGGCAAGACCACGCTCGCCGTGAACCTCGCGCTCGGCTTCGCGACCGGCCGGCGCGTGGCGATCCTCGACACCGACCCGCAGGGCTCGCTCGGCCGCTGGTTCATGATGCGCCGCGAGCGGCTCGGCGAGCGCGCCGGCCTCGGCTTCCGCACGGCGAGCGCCTGGGGCGCGCGCTTCGAGGCGAAGGAACTCGCCCAGAGCCACGACCTCGTCATCCTCGACACGCCGCCGAAGATGGGCATCGACGGCAAGCCGGCGATCGAATGCGCCGACCTGGTGCTCGTCCCGGTGACGCCGTCGAAGGTCGACCTGTGGGCGACCGAACCGACGCTGGCGATGGCCGCGCAGGAGAAGAAGCCGGCGCTCGTCGTCGTCAACCGCGCCGCGCCGCGGGCGCGGCTCACCGCCGACATCGTCGCGGCGGCGGGCGAACTGGGCGCCCGCGTGGCAAAGACCACGATCGGCAGCCGCGTGCTCTTCGCCGAGACGCTGGGCGAAGGCGCGGGCGTCATCGACCGCGCGCCGGGCGGACCGGCGGCCGAGGAGATCGCCGCGCTGATCGCCGAGATCGACGCGATGCTGGGGTAGGTTTTTTACCGGACACGGCGTTTACAGGCTGGCGATGCCTCGCGGCTCGGGATGAGATGCGCTTTCACCTCCCCTTCGAGGGAGGCCGGCGGAAAGCCGGGGGTGGGGTTGTCCAACCTCCCCCTTGTGGGGAGGTCGACGCGAAGCGTCGGGTGGGGGTATCTCGCGCAGGCTTCGCCGGTATCGCACCCCCACCCTTGCCCCTCCCCTCAAAGGGGAGGGGGACGTCGGCGGCGGCGCCCTTCTCCGCAAACGCGGACGGTCGTGTCCTGGAGAGCAGGACGGTTTCGCGGATTCGGGGGGTTGTCGCGGGCCGGCGGTCGTCATGAGGTGTCGGGCGGCCGGGGCAACCGGTGGAGGTGCCTGCCGGGAAGCCGGACGATCAGGAGCACCGGCAGGCGCGGCGCGTTGCCGCCACTGATGCCGGAAATGATGCCGGCACTGATGCCGCTACTGTTGCCGGAAATGTTGCCGGCACGGTCCCGGTTGCCGGCCCAGTTGCCGGCAGTGTTGCCGGACGTGTCGTCGTAGCGGTGGGCCGCGCAGCACAGCTCGAGGACTTCGGCGAGAGCGCGGAAGCGCAGGGCCAGAAACGCGGCGTCGAGAGGGCTGGCGCCGTTTTCGGCCTCTTCGTCGAGCCAGGGGAAGTCGTCCCCGGTCGCCCCGGCCGCCTCGATCTCCCGGACGACCAAGGCCGTCGCCACGGCATCGGCCCAGCGCAGGATGACAAGAATGAGGAACCGCACGGGCCAGGAGCGGCCGGCGGCGCGTTCGGCGACGAGCGAAAGCGTGACGAGGAGTGCCGCGATCTTCAGCAGCATCGGTTCGTTCCGCACTCCGCCGTCTACGGCACCGTCCATTCCGCGCCTCCTTGGCTGCGGCGATTCTAAGGCGGGCCGTTCGGGAGGGGGATAAAATCGACGGCCTCGGCGCGCAGAAATCGCGCAAGGGATTGACGGGGCGAGGAGAATTCTTCGGCCGCTGCGCAGGCGGCGGCGAATTTATCCCCGCATCGGAGTGCGCCATGGCGCCGGCCGGCCGGAGGCGCATAACCCCTCCGCCTCGTCATCCACGGCCAAGCGGCGCGCTGCCGAGACGACCCCACCCCCGGCCTTCGGCCGGCCCCTCCCCTCGAGGGGGAGGGAAAGCCCCCTACCCCAGCGCGGCGAGCACGGCGTCGGTGTCGGAGACCGCGGCGACGTTCTGCATGGCGTAGTCGATCGAGGCGCGGTGCCAATCGGCGTTCATGGTCGAGCAGGCGTTCTCCGGAATGACCATGACGTAGCCCTTGTCGGCGCCGGTGCGCGCCGTGTGCTCGATCGACATGTTGGTCCAGGCGCCGGTCTCGATGATGATGTCGCGGCCCTCGGCCTTGAGGATGGTCTCGAGGTTGGTGCCCTCCCAGGCGCTCATGCGGTTCTTGCGCACGACGTGGTCGCCGGGCTTCGGCTCCAGCCCGGGGACGGGCGCGGCCCCCCACGTGCCCTCGACCATGGCGTTGGCGTCGATGGAACCCTCGAACAAAGGCGCGTTCATCGTCATGTCGCGGCCGTCCGGGCGGCGGACGAACCAGACGTGGATGACGGGGATGCCGAGGGCGCGGCAGCGCTCGGCGAGCCGCGCCGCGTTGGCAATGGCGTTCTGCTCGCGGCAGTGCGCCGGCGAGCCCGACGAGGCGAAGGCGCCGCCCTCCATGACCACGTCGTTCTGCATGTCCTGGATGATCATGGCGCAGCGCGATGGGTCGAGGCGGAGGCCGCCCCCGGCGGCCGCAGGCTTCGCGGATGGGGACGGCTGCGACGAGGACGCCTGCGGTGCGGCCTGCCCCGCCCCGGAGTCGGCACGCATGAACGGCTCCGGCCGCGGGCCGACCTTGGTTTCGACGGCATAAAGCGACGTCGTCGCCGTGACGAACAGCGTGCGCCAATCGGCACCGCCCCAGTGCAGGTTGGCGACCAGTTCGGGCACATCGACCTTGCCGATCAGCGCGCCCTTCGGATCGTAGACCCAGATGCCGCCGGGCGCGGCGACCCAGACATTGCCCTCGGCGTCGCATTTCATGCCGTCGGGTACGCCGGGCTTCAGCGAGTCCTTGATGCCGGAGGCGAAGATGCGGCCATTGGAGAGGGAACCGTCGGCGGCGACGTCGAAGACGCGGATGTTGGCCTGCTCGGTGTCGTTGACATAGAGCCGCTTCTCGTCGGGCGAGAAGCACAGCCCGTTGGGCTGGGAGAACATGTAACGGTCGACGACGAGCTGCGGGTCACCGCCGACCTGGCCCGGACGCAGGCGGAAGACGCCCTGCCAACCGAGCTGGCGCGGCCGCTCGACGCCGTAGACCGGCATGCGCCCGTACCACGGATCGGAGAAGTAGATCGATCCGTCGGAGCGCACGCAGACGTCGTTCGGGCTGTTCAACTCGCGGCCCTCGAAATGCGTGGCGAGCACCTCGCGGCCGCCATCGGGCCGGAAGCGGACCAAGGACGAGGTCGCGTGCTCGCAGGCGATCAGGTTCAGGTCGCGGTCGTAGGTGAGCCCGTTCGCCTTGTTCGACGGGCGCATCACCTCGCGCACGCCGGCACGGTCCCAGCGCCGGCGGACGTCGGCCGGCATGTCGGAGAACAGCAGATAGTGGTCGCGGGGGTGCCAGACCGGCCCCTCGGTGAACGTGAAACCCTGGCCGACCTGACGGACCGGCGCCCATTCGTCGATCAGGCGGCGGAACTCCGGCCGCACCGCTTCGTTGGCCATGCCTTCCTCCCTCTGCCCGGTTCTTGTTCTTGTCAGACCGGGAACCAGTTACGCCGCGGCACCGACTGGACGATCGGTCCGGGCACGGCCATGTCGAGACGGCCGACCACCTGGTCGGCCTCGATCCTGGCCGGCTTGTCGTGGATCGGCAGGATGAACTTCGAGCGGTTGAGCAGCTTCTTGATGGCCGCCTTCTCCTGCCGCTTGCCGGTGCCGTGATTGCCGGTGACGCGCGGTTCGTGGTCGTGGATCTCGTGCAGCGGCTCGACGACCTGGTCGTTGAAATCGTAGATGACGTCGCCGCAGATCGTGGCGCGGCCTTCCGCCGTCTCGACATGGACGTTCATCGAACCTTCCGTATGGGCGCCGGCCCAGTCGAGCGTGACGCCGGGGATCAGCTCGATCTCGCCGGTGATCTCGGTGTCCTCCAACCGGATGGCGCCCCGCGTGTGCAGGCGCTCGATCAGGTGCTGGATGTCCGGCTTGGGATATTGCGGGTACATCAGGCCGGAGACGGAATATTCGAGCTCGCGGCGGTTGAGCACCACCGTCGTGTTCATGGGGAAATGGTCGTCCTTGCCGGCATGGTCGATGTGCAGGTGGGTGTGGCAGACGTAGCGGACGTCGCCCATCTTGACGCCGTGGCGGGCGAGCTGGTTCTCGATCATGTTCTCGTGGAACTGAAGGCCGCGCATGCCGAGCGACTCCATGATCGCGTTGTCCCGGTAGCCGGTGTCGACGACGACGGGATATCTGCCGCCGAGGATGAGGAAACCGTAGACGGGGACGCGGCGCGTGCGCCCGCAGTCGCGACCGAGAACCAGAAAGCTCGATTCCAGTTCGATGTCGCCGTAATCGAGGATCTTGATCTCAAGGGCCATGGTGCGTGTTCCTCCCGTGTCTGCAAGGGCTGGCTAGAGGCGGTAGACCCGCCTGGCGGTGTCGTGGAAGATCGCCTTCTGCGCCGCCGCGCTGAGCGGAGCGGCGGCGTCGCGGAAGCCGGCGATCAGGGATGCGTAGTCGGTCCACAGCTTCTCGATGGGGAAGTTGGAGCCGTAGAGGCAGCGCCTGGGTCCGAAGATGGCGACCGTCTCGGCGACCATCCAGGCGATGTGGGCGGGATCGTTGCGGTGGATGAAGGTGCCGAAGGCCGACAGCTTGGAGACGACGTTCCTGTGCCTGGAAAGCGTCTTCATCGCCTTGCGCCAGGCGTCGCGGCCCGCCTCCGACAAGTCCTCCAGCATGCCGGCGTGCTGGAG
>CAYJMY010000251.1:0-6728 GCA_964371125.1 uncultured Mesorhizobium sp.
AAGCCGATATACGACATCCCGGGCTTTCCGGTGATCACCGGGCAGGGGCTCACCAACAACCTGATGGCGCAGATCGCGCCCTTCGCGCCGCAGCTCCATTTCAGCCGCATGGTGACCGGCCTAGAAAGGCTCAAGGACGGCGGCTTCCGCCTCACCACCGACGCCGACGAGGTGTTCCTCGCCAAGGTGGTGGTGGTGGCCGCCGGCGGCGGCTCGTTCCAGCCCAAACGCCCGCCGGTCGAGGGCATCGAGGCCTATGAAGGCAAGTCGGTGTTCTATTCGGTCCGCCGCATGGACGATTTCCGCGACCAGGACGTGGTCATCGTCGGCGGCGGCGATTCGGCGCTCGACTGGACGCTGAACCTGCAGCCCATCGCCCGCTCGCTGACCCTAGTGCACCGCCGCGACGCCTTCCGGGCGGCGCCGGACTCGGTCAACAAGATGAAGGCGCTGGTGGCGGAGGGGAAGATCTCGCTGGTGATCGGCCAGATCGCAAGCCTCGTGGGCGCGGACGGGCAACTGACGGCCATCGACTTCGCCACCGACGCCGGCAGCGTCAGCGTCCCCGCCACGCGGCTGCTGCCGTTCTTCGGGCTCACCATGAAGCTCGGGCCGGTGGCCGACTGGGGGCTCGAGCTCAACGACAACCTGATCGCGGTGGACACCGAGAAGTTCCAGTCCTCGGTGCCGGGCATCTTCGCCATCGGCGACATCAACGCCTACCCGGGCAAGCTCAAGCTCATCCTCTCGGGCTTCCACGAGGCGGCGCTGATGGCGCAGGCGGCGAAGCGCATCGTCAGCCCGGGCGAGAGGATCGTGTTCCAGTACACGACCTCGTCGACGAGCCTGCAGAAGAAACTCGGCGTCGCCGACCAGGGATAAGAGGCGGCCCGGCCAGGCCACCGGGCGCTATTGCGCCAGCGTCCCCGCATCGATGCGCTCCATGCGGTAGCGCAGCAGGCGCAACAGCCGGCTTTCGAAATTGATGCCCTCGATCCGGTCGAACCGTTGTTGCTCCTCGTCGTGCCTGGCGAGCACCTGGTCCGTCACGGAAGCGACCTTGGCTTCGGCGGCCGCGCAGTCCCGCTGCGGCGTGATCGCTCTCAGCGCAATCTCGAGTTCGCGGGCGTGGTTCTTGGCGATGACGACGTGGCTCTCCTCGTGCCGCTTGATGTCGGAGGAGAGGGTATCCCAGATCAGCCGGACGTCGTCGTCGGCCGACGACCGCCTGTTCCAGCGCGGCAGGATGATGTGTGCCTCGACGGTGACGCGAGCGTCGACGACGGCACAGCGGTCGTTCTTCATGCCGTACTTGACGCGGGACTTGAACTCCATCTGGGTGGCGCCCGGATGGCGGCTGCCGGTGCTGCGCACCTTGGGGCCGCGGACAGCGAGTTCGCGCTCGATCTCCTCGACCGTCACGCCGCCGATGGTGAAGTAGCTGTAGCTCTTCGTCAGGCCGGCGCCGGCAGCCGGCGCCAACGCCAGGCAGAGAAGCGCTGCCGTCAGGAGAGTTCGTTTCGACATCGCCGGGCACTCTGCTTGAGCAGTCCGCCACAGGCAACGAAAAATCTGGCGAAAGTGCGGGACGCAGCGAAAAGCCGCGGCGCTGGGTGTAAAATCCGTTGCAATTGCGAAAGGGGGGCATCACAAGGCGCCGACCCGCTTTCGAGGCCCCGACCCAAATGGACCACAGATGTTGGACGCTGGCGCACGGGCGCCAACTCGACCTCGGCGACGCGGCGGTGATCATGGGCGTGCTCAACGTGACGCCCGACAGCTTCTCCGACGGCGGCCGCTTCGATGCGCCGGGTCGCGCGCTCGATCAGGCGGAGAGGATGATCGGCGAGGGCGCGGCGATCATCGATGTCGGCGGCGAATCCACGCGGCCGGGAGCCGACCCGGTCACCGCCGCGCAGGAGCAGGACCGCGTCCTCCCCATCGTCGCGGCGCTGGCCCGGCGCGGCGGCGTGCTGATCTCGCTGGACACCTATCGCGAGGAGACCGCACGCCTCGGGATCGCGGCCGGCGCGCATATCGTCAACGACGTCTGGGGCCTGCAGCGTGAGCCGGGCATCGCCATGGCCGCGTCGGAGACCGGGGCGGGCCTCGTCATCATGCACACCTCGCGCGGCCGCGAGAAGTCGGCCGACGTCATCGAGGACCAGCGTGTTTTCCTGTCGCGGTCGCTGGAAATCGCCCGCGACGCGGGCGTCGCCGAGCGCCAGATCGTGCTCGATCCCGGTTTCGGCTTCGGCAAGGAGACCGCGGAGGAAAACCTCGACCTGATGGCGCGCTTTTCCGAATTGCAGGCGTTCGGCTTTCCGCTGCTTGCCGGGACGTCGCGCAAGCGCTTCATCGGCGCGGTCACTGGCCGCGAAGCTTCCGGCCGCGATCCCGGCACCGCCGCGACCAGCGTCATTCTGCGGCTGAAGGGCGCCGCGCTTTTCCGGGTGCACGATGTCGCAATCAACAAGGACGCGCTGGCATTCGCCGATGCTATGCTCGCGCGCGAAAGAACCCAGCAAGGACGCTGACGGACGATGTACCAGATAAAACTGAAGAACTGTGCGTTCTTCGCCCGCCACGGCGTCCACGACGAGGAAGAGACCCTCGGCCAGCGCTTCTATGTCGACGCGGTGCTGAGCGTCGATCCGGACCGCGCTCTGGCCGACGATTCGATCGAAGGCACCGTCGACTACGGCGTCGCCTTCGGCGTGATCGAGAAGATCCTCACCCGCGAGCGGCGCTTCCTCATCGAATCGCTGGCGCTGGAGGTCGGCAAGGCACTGGCGGCGCGTTTTCCGCAGATCCGGCGCGCCGAGATCACTGTCCGCAAGCCGAATGCGCCCGTCGCCGGCGTACTCGATCACGTCGAGGTGACCGTTGTCTGGCCAGAGTGAGCGCCGCGCCTTCCTCAGTCTCGGGGGCAATCTCGGCGAACCGGAGCGCGCCATGGCGACGGCCCTGCGCATGCTCGACGCAGACGCCGAGACGCGCGTCGGTGTCGTATCCTCGCTCTACCGCACGCCGCCCTGGGGGAAGCTCGACCAGCCCGATTTTCTCAACGCGGCGGCGGAGATTCACACGAGACGCGATCCGCGCGGACTGCTCGACCTTTGCCTGGGCACCGAGCGGGCGCTGAAGCGGGTGCGCGAGGAGCGCTGGGGTCCGCGCATCGTCGACATCGACGTGCTCACCTTCGACGACCTCGCCGTCCACGAGGCCGGCCTGGAAGTGCCGCATCCGCGCATGCTGGATCGGGCCTTCGTGCTGATTCCCCTGGCCGAGATCGCGCCGGGCCTCGTCGTCTCCGGCAAGACGGTCGCCGAGCGTGCCGCGGCGATCGATTCCAGCGGCATCGAACGCCTGGACGGCGGACGGGACTGGTGGCGCCGCTGAACGCCGGATGACGCAAGCGTGCGGCGCGGGTACCGTTCAGTCGGCCCGCGGCGCGCGGGCGAGCGCATCCTCGGTTTCTTCCGTCATCGCCTTGCCGCTCCTGCGCGGGACGGTGAGTGGAGTCGGCACCGGGGCGGGCATGTTGCCTTTCATGTAGCCGCGCCCGGCCTGGGCGCCGCCGGTCAGTTGCGCCTCGAAGCGAGCCCGGTCGCGGCGGCGCACGTCCTCGATGATCTCCACCGCCTCGTCGGGGTCGACGCCGAGCGTCCGCAGGGTCTCCAGGCCGAACGCGAACGCCGATTCGACGGTCTCGCGGATCTGGTAGTCGGCCCCGGCGCCGACGAGGCGCAGGGCGACCGCACGGTCGTAGGCGCGCACCATCACCGGGATCAGCGGATACTCCGCCTTCAGGAGTTCGGTGATGCGGACCGCCGTCTCGCCCTTGTCGACGCAGACCAGAACCGCCTGGGCATGGCCGGCGCCGGCGGCATGCAGTATGTCGAGCCGCGTCCCGTCGCCATAGTAGACCTTGAAGCCGAAGTTCGCCGCGGCCTGGATCATCTCGACGTCGTTGTCGATGATCGAGACCTCGACGCCACGCAGTAGCAGCGGCTGGCTGGCGATCTGGCCGAAACGGCCGAAGCCGATGACAAGGACGTTGCCGCGCAGGTCCTCGGGCGCCTCGACGCCGTCCGTCGAAACCTCCTCCTCCGGCAGGAAACGGCGGTAGAGCGCGATGATCAGCGGCGTCAGCGCCATCGAGATGATGACGATCGCCGTCAGCGTCGCGTTGGCGTTTGCGTCGATGATGCCGACGGCAGTCGCCGCGGCATAGAGCACGAAGGCGAATTCGCCGCCCTGGGCCATCAACACCGCGCGCTCCAGGGCTTCGCGGTGGCTGGATTTCAGCATCCGGGCGACGAGGTAGATGGCGAGCGCCTTCACCGCCATGTAGGCGGGCACGTAGACGACAACCAGGCGCCAGTTGGCCGCAACGACCGACAGGTCGAGGGACATGCCGACGGCGAGGAAGAACAGGCCGAGCAGGATGCCGCGGAACGGCTCGACATCCGCCTCGAGCTGATGGCGGAAGGTCGATTCCGAAAGCAGGACGCCCGCCAGAAAGGCGCCCATCGCCATGGACAGGCCGCCAAGCTGCATCGCCAACGCCGATCCGAGAACGACGAGCAATGCCGCCGCGGTCATGACTTCGCGGGCATGCGAATCGGCGAGGACGCGGAACAGCGGATTGAGCAGGTAGCGGCCGGCGGCCACCAGGCCGAGGATCGAGCCGAGGCCGATAGCGACCGATGTCAGCCGCGCGGCGAGGCCGGTCTCCTCGGCCGTAGCAGCGACGGGCGCCAGGAATGCGACAAGCGCGAGCAGGGGAACGATCGCCAGGTCCTCGAGGAGAAGGATCGAGACGATGCGCTGGCCCTTCGGCGTGGCGAGTTCACCACGTTCCTCGAGGAGCTGCATGACGATGGCCGTGGAGGTGAGAACGAACCCCGCGCCGGCGACGAAGGAAACAGCGACGGGAAAGCCGCCGAGGAGGCCGACGCCGGTCAGCGCCGCCGCGCAGGCGCCGGCCTGAGGGGCGCCGAGGCCAAAGATCTCCCGGCGCAGGCCCCACAGGCGCGAAGGCCGCATTTCGAGCCCGATGATGAACAGGAACATGACGACGCCGAGTTCGGCGACATGGAGGATGGCGCCCGGATCGGTGAAGATGCCGAAGCCGAAGGGACCGATGACGAGGCCGGCGGCGAGATAACCGAGGATGGAGCCGAGCCCGGCGCGGCGGAAGATCGGCACGGCGACCACGCCGGCGCCGAGCAGCGCGACGACCTGCACGAGTTCACTGCCGGACGCTTCGGCCGCCATCGTCCATACCCCTCCAGCGACGGATCGAGCTGTCCGTCTTTCTACGAACTATGGGGTGCGACAAAGCAGCCTGCAACGGGGCGGCGAATGTTCGTCGCGACCATGCGGCGGATTTCGGGAAGGGCCGGCGGCCGGCGCTACTTCTGCGCCACCGAACCGACGGAAGAACCGTCGACGCGCTTCAGGTTCATGCCGATGACCGGCACGAGTTGCTTGGCGACGCGGACCGAAACGGTGACCGTCATGTTGTCTTCGCTCGCCAGCTTGGCGATCATGGCGCCCTTCAGCGAGGCGCGGTTCAACGAGAAGACGACCTTGCTGCCATTGACGTTGCCGGAGACGACGTCGAGGCCCTTGCCCGACGCGCCGTCCATGAAGGTGCCGCGGTAGCCGTTGCCGCGGCGCTCGACGGTCGCCGACATGCGCTGCGTGAACAGGCCTACCCGGCACGAGCCGTCCAGCGTCATGCCGATCTGCTCGCTCGGCGCAGTGCCGGTGAAGGTGCAGGTAAACTTCGTTCCCTTGTATTTACCGGCGACGATCTCGCCCGGGCCGACCCATTCGCCCTTGACCTGCTGGAAGAACTTGCGGTCGCGCTCGCTGGCGTTCGCTTCGCCACCAGAGCCTGCACCGAGAGCCATCGCGGCCACGAGGGCGGACAGGATTGCGCTTTTCATCGACGACACCCGGAAACGGAAACTGGGGAAGACACTGACCGAACCTTGAACAGGATTGGTTAAGGCTTCGTCTATCGCTTCCCGATCCCGGCGACAATGCCGCCATGGCGGCTCCGCCGCAAGCCCGGATTTCAGGCCGGGTTTACCGGCGGCTTCTCTCTCGGCGCCAGCGAGCCGAGGGCGGCGAGCATGTCGCCCATTCCCGGCCGTTTCACGGCATCGAAGGGCAGGGGGCGGGCGGCTTCCATGGCCGCCACCCCGATGCGCGCCGTCATCATGCCGTTGACCACCCCTTCGCCGAGCTTCGCCGAC
Organism: uncultured Mesorhizobium sp.; assembly: GCA_964371125.1. Classification (GTDB taxonomy): domain Bacteria; phylum Pseudomonadota; class Alphaproteobacteria; order Rhizobiales; family Rhizobiaceae; genus DUSC01. Next base: position 6,273 of record CAYJMY010000251.1, read on the forward strand.
AGTCTCGCGGCCAGGCCGTGACCGACAAGCTGCTGGATGACACTGTCGCCCGCCGCGATGGACCCGGTGACAGCGAGGTGCGCAAGGGCGCTCCGCGCAAGGCGGAAAAATCCGAGGGTTCCGGGCCGGCCGCCATAGAGTTCCGCGATGCGGCGCACCAGGCGGGCGCATTCGAAGACGACATAGGCGATGTCGACGACCGCGCGCGGGCTGACCGCGGTGACCAGCGAGACGCGCTTGGCGGCATCGAGCACCAGCGCGCGGGCTTCGATATCGAGTGGCGCCAGGATTTCCTTTTCGGCGAGGCGGACGAGGTCGCGGCCGTCGATGATCTCGCCGCTCAGTTCGGCGAGCGCGCGCCGACCGGCGGCCGTCTGCGGCCGCGCCGCGCCCCGCGCGACGCGGCTGTCGACGCCGGCCCGCGCGGCGCCCGCATCGTCGCGCGCGGCGGCGTCG
>CAYJMY010000252.1:0-6552 GCA_964371125.1 uncultured Mesorhizobium sp.
CCCTCATCCGGCTCGGCCTTCGGCCGATCCACCTTCTCCCGCAAGGGGAGAAGGGGCGCGTCGCCGCCCCCCTCGCCTTTGTCATTCCAGGGCGGAGCCGAAGAGGAGCGAAGGCGGAGACCCCGGAATCCATGCCGGAACGCTCCGGCAACGAGCGACGGGGGGCGAAGGGCGCTCGGCCGGCGGGAGCGCCGTGCGTCGACATGGGGCTCCGTGCTGAGGCCCCGGCCCCGGCGATCGGCATCGGGGAAGCGGACCATTTCGGGAATCGCGGGAAGGGCGGGTTACGACCCCATTGCGGCCTCTCTGCCCAATTTTGCCGCGACCCGAAACCCGCCATTCCGAAAGTACCTGGTTATTGACTCGATGGGGTCGGAAGAGAATGGGCCGCAGTCCGTTGTTAAACCACGAATCCGGACAATAGAATGAGGCAAACGATTCGGGATCTTAAGGCTAAAAGGTGTGGCTGCTAACACCGCCATTGAGGACAGAGTAATTCAACTGGGCCTTGGGCTCTCCGCAATCCCGGAGCGGCTCCTTCTGGCTCATGCACGAGGGGAGGTGCTGTTTATTTGCGGCGCAGGCATATCCCGGCCCGCAGGGCTACCGGATTTTCGTCAGCTTGTTCTCGACGTATACGCTACACTCGATACTTCGACTCACAGCGTCTTAGAGGGGTTGCCACCGGGAGCTTGCAACCAGTGGCAGGCCAATTGTGCCGGCCTGACCGATTGGCAGACTGCTGAAGTGAAGCGGTTCATCCTCGGGGACTATGATGTCGTCCTCGGCATGCTTGAGCGCCGACTAGACGATCAGACACGGGGCGATAGCCAGGTGAGGCGGACAGTCGCGACGATCCTGCGTTCAGGCGCAGCAAGCCCAGCCGCGATCCACAAGGCGCTCATGGTCCTTGCCGATCGCGGCGGCGCTAGAACCATCGTGACAACGAACTTCGATCTCCTGCTTCAAGTCGCTGCCCGACGCCTTCGGTCGTCTGTTGAAACTTATTCTCTTGGTTCGATCCCAAGGCCATCGCGGAGTTCTGAGTTCTCTGGCGTGCTCCATATCCATGGGGCGCTCGACAAGAGCCCAGAAAGAGCATCTGAGCTTGTTCTGTCAGATCAGGATTTTGGTGAGTTCTATCTGCGCCGCCGCGTTGTTCCAGATTTTATCTATGATGCTGCACGCCTGTATCATCTTGTGCTTGTCGGCTACAGCGCCAACGATCCGCCTATGCGCTACCTCTTGAACGCGGTCGCAGCTGACGGCAAGCGTTTTGACGACTTGAAAGAGCGCTTCACGTTTTTCGGCAAGAACTCGTTGGACGCGGTCGCGCTTGCAGATTGGAATGGCCGCGGCATCACGCCAATCCACTACGACTCAGCAAACGGCCACGACGCGCTAAGGGCAACGTTGGAACGATGGGCGGCGTTATCTGCGATCAATGGGAAGAAAGAAACGGTCGACGCCGAACTGCGAAGGATTGTGAAACTATCGCGGTCTGCGGCCAAGGATTCTGACCGCGACATCTTCGACCATTTCTTCCGGAGAAGCAACGCAAGCGAACGCGTGCGTCTCTCCGCGCTGATTTCAGACGCAAAGGCTGAGATCGGCTGGCTCGATGCAGTTGTAAAGGTTTGCGCTGAAGCCGAACGGGGACGGCAGTCATGATCCGGTCCTGGGCTTATCTTGATCCCCAAGACCGCGAGACGTTCCGAACGGTAATCGCTTTTCTGAACAAGCGCCTTGCTGAGCAAGGAACGATCGACTGGGCGCTGAAGCTCACCCCTGGCCAGCGGATCGAGCGCATCGCGGTTGAGGACCTGCTCTCCGGCCCAGGTGCGCACGATCTTGCAGAACCGTGGGCCTCGGCATGGCGGCAGATCGAAGAAAGCTGGTCAGCGCCTCAATCGGAAGGACGCAATGGGACTGGCATCTACCGCATTCAGAAGCGGCTACGGGCAGGAGATCGGTCCGGCGCGGCGGTCGCCGCCATTGTCGATCTTGTTGCACCTCGACTAAGAGTCGAGCCGATCGATGCGTGGCGATGGGACTACATCAAGAAGCCGCGCAAGCCCAAAACCGTCAAGCACATCCTGTCAGCCGGCCTAACGAGCGGAGACCTGATTAATCTGAATGCGCTCGAACTAGCGAAGCTTGATGACATTGCTTTCCTGACATCACTGGCCAATGCGTTGGAAGCTGCCGTCAGTCGCGGACTCGATATTGCGCGTCGGCTGGGCTGGAACGAATCGCGATCATTCCTCGGGCTAGGTCTGGTCAATCGAGTCTACTACACGCAGCCGACGAGGCGGGGCGGGGAAGATGGCGAACCGGATGCTTACCATCGTGGCATTGCACCAGCAGTGAAGTTACTGCAGGCCGTCGTGGCGCGAATTGCGGAGGTCCAACCAGTCGCAGCCCAATCGTTCGTTCGGCGATGGCAGGCCGACGGATCTTCAGTCTTTGTCCGCCTTTGGTCAGCAATGGCCCGAAGCGGTGAGCTCGTCACTGCGGACGTCGTCTCATCGTTCCTGAAGTCACTTGATGATCGGCGGTTCTGGAACTTGCATACGTTTCCGGAGGTTGCCGAACTTCGAGCCGTTCGGTTCGGTGAGTTCGATCTCTCGTCGCAAAACCAGATCACGACCCGTCTCCGGAAGGGGCCACCGCGCAATCACTGGCCGAAGAAGGCAGATAGTGCGGAAGTCGCAAACGCGCGGCTGTACTGGGCGGTTCGCGAGTTGAAACGAATTGAAATCGCGGGGGGTGTGCTGCCAGTTGGCGCGAAGAACTGGCTTGATGTGCGGCAACAGCAGTTTGCCGATCTAGCGCAAATGACCATCGATGCGGGCTTCCCCGTAGGCGCGACTGCCCGCTTTATCCCCCCAAACCCCGACAGCCGGTATTACGACCTGCAAGGTGTCTCGCGCCTTCAAGCGCTCGAAACGGCACTGGCAGCCAGTCGTGGCGGCTGGGACGATGACCCTGCGGAACGCGCAAATGACTGGATCAATCAGCAGGGCAGTGCCGAGAAGGTGCTTGCCGACTTCGAGATCACGAACGACGGCGGCGACGACTTTCCCAAAGTCTGGAACCGCTTTGGCTGGGCCCACAGGCCCAGCCAGGATGATGGCCAAGACGCACAGGATGCGAACCAAATCGGAGAGGCTGGCAGGGTGCTCGGCCTGCTGAACGAGCTATCCGATACAACGCTTTCGAGTGCGATTGAGGGTATTTGTGCTTGGCTAGATGCTTGGGAAAAGCACGTCGTTAGGCTGCCATTGGCGTTGCCGATGTGGCTTCGACTCTGGCCAATCGCTGTCGAGGTCACGAACCGAAGGCCCGAAAGAGCCGAAGATGAGGACCTGAGCGTTACCCCCCGCACGGGAGATGACGATCACGAGCCTATGGACCTCGACACGCTCAATACGCCCGCCGGCAAGCTCGTCGGCGTGTTCCTCGCTGCCTGCCCAAGCCTGCCGCCGGGCACGCAAGGTTTTCCCGCAGGCTCGATGGAAAGGCAGATGCGAGACATCGTAATTTCAGCAGAAGGCCGCAGCGGGCTGATCGCCAAACACCGGATGATCGAGGCGTTGCCCTACTTTCTGCGCGCTGATCCCGCTTGGGCACAGGAACATCTCATCGCGCCATTGCTCAAAGATGACGGCGCCGCGTTGGCGCTCTGGCGAGCCGTTGCCAGGCGCACGCACTTCACCGAAGTCCTGAAAATCATCGGCGCGGCGATGGCCGAACGCGCCAATGATCGTCGACTGGGCCGGGAAACGCGCCGCCGGCTGGTTTTCAGTCTCGTCATCGAATCCCTTCATGCTTTCCGCGAAGGCCGCCAGTCTGCGGTCCCCAACCAGCGCATTCAGCAAATGCTGCGAACACTGGATGATGAAGTGCGCGCATCAGCGGCGAATGCGATCCAAATGTTTGTACGAGATCTTTCATCAAAGCCGCCGTCGGATCAGTTCAGCAGCACGCGAGACGGTCTCTTCCGAGATGCCGCCGCGCCGTTCCTTCGCGAGGTTTGGCCGCAGGAACGGTCGCTGTCGACGCCTGGGGTCAGCGGCGCGCTTGCTGATCTTCCGGCGACCTCAGGTGAGGCATTCGCCGAAGCCGTGGACACGATCGCCCGCTTTCTTGTGCCATTCGAGTGCTGGTCGATGGTCGAATACGGCCTTTATGGCGACGAAGGCGAAGCAAAAAAGCTCGCAGTCATCAATGACGAAGCGAAGGCGCAGGCTCTCTTGAAGCTGCTTGATCTCACCGTCGGCACGTCGGAAGGTGCTGTCATCCCTCACGATCTTACTGATGCATTGGATCAGATTTTGAAGGTTGAACCTGCACTTTCTACAAGCGCAATCTTCCGTCGCCTGGCGACTGCGGCTAGGCGCCAGTAGAACGCTGGCAGGTTGGAACTTGATGTCTGCTAGGGCCGGTCCTGAATTGCGTGCATCGGGCGCGTTGCTGTCGAAGTAGGGCGGCGACCTGAATGGCCGCTTCTCCGACTACGCCGCCTGAAAGCCGTCAGGCAGGAATCCACCCCTCTGTCGCCATCCGTCCTTCCCCTGTCGTGATCGCCTTCGAGGGGCGCAGTCCAAATGCGGGGACAAAATCCGCGATCCCCTTCAACGGAATCAAAGCCTTCCGCAATTCTCGCCGCGGTTTTATCCCCCTCCGAAAAACCCGTCGTAGAATCGCCGCGGCTGACGGAGGCACCGGACATGACGGGTGCATTGCAGGACAGGGGGACGTTTCGCGGCATCGCCGCGACGCTGCTCGCCCTGTCGCTCGTCGCCGAGCGCGCCGCCGGCCGCGCCTTCCCCGTCCGCTTCCTCGTCCTCGCCATCCTCAACCGCGCCGAGGCCGTTGCGCGGGCCTTCGTCGCCCGGGCGACCGGAACCGACTGCCTCGACGAACCGTCCGCCAGGCACTACGGCGCGGCGGACGCCCAACTCCTGGCGCTGCGCCTGCGCATGCTCGCCGCCATACTCGGCGCGCTGGCCGACGCGGAAGGCGATTATGACGACCGTTCCGCCGAGCGATCCGCTGCCCATTCGAGAACCTGGTCGGCGCGCGCCGTCGCGCCGCACCTGCCGTTGCTCCTCTTGGTACGGCTTCCCGCCGCGCGCCGTCCGTCTCGCCCGCCCTGACGCCTCCTGGTCAGCGAAAAACCCCGAATCCGCCACCCCGCCATGCCCTCCGGGGCGCGATCCTGTTTGTCCGCGAAGACGGGCGCCGCCGGCAAAGCCGGCCGCGAAAGACGAAGCGCAGCCGCGCGCCCACGCACGGCCATTGCGCCGAATCGGTCTTTTCTCTACAGGCTCGCCATGAACACGCACCCCGACACCGTCCTCATCATCGATTTCGGCAGCCAGTTCACGCAGCTGATCGCCCGTCGCATCCGCGAGGCGGGCGTCTATTCCGAAATCGTCCCCTTCCAGCTTGCCGAAGACGCCTTCCGGCGCGTGCGGCCGAAGGCGGTGATCCTGTCGGGCGGACCTGCCTCGACCACCGAGATCGGGTCGCCACGGGCGCCGCAGATCGTCTTCGAGGCCGGCGTGCCGGTGCTCGGCATCTGCTACGGCCAGATGACGCTGTGCGTGCAGATGGGCGGCAAGGCCGAGAGCTCCGACCACCGTGAATTCGGCCGCGCCTTCGTCCAGATCGACAAGGACTGCCCGCTCTTCGACGGCCTGTGGGCAACCGGCCAACGCCACCAGGTGTGGATGAGCCATGGCGACCGCGTCATCGACCTGCCGCCGGGCTTCGAGGTGTTCGGGCGCTCGGAGAACTCGCCCTTCGCCATCTTCGGCAATGTCGAGCGCAGGATGTACGGCATCATGTTCCATCCCGAAGTCGTGCACACGCCGGACGGCGCCAAGCTGCTCTCCAACTTCGTGCACCGGATCGCGGGTCTCGAGGGTGGCTGGACGATGGCCGCCTATCGCCAGCAGGCGGTCGAGGCGATCCGCGCCCAGGTCGGCGAGGGGCGCGTGATCTGCGGCCTGTCGGGCGGGGTCGATTCCTCGGTCGCTGCGCTGCTGATCCACGAGGCGGTCGGCGACCGGCTGACCTGCATCCTCGTCGACCACGGCCTGATGCGCAAGGACGAGGCGAAGAGCGTCGTCGCCATGTTCCGCGAGCACTACAACCTGCCGCTGATCCTGGTCGACGCCTCCGACCGATTCATCTCCGCGCTCGAGGGCGAAAGCGATCCGGAAAAGAAGCGCAAGACCATCGGCCGCCTGTTCATCGAGGTCTTCGAGGAGGAGGCGAAGAAGCTCGCCAAGGACGGGGAACGGGCCGACTTCCTCGCGCAAGGGACGCTCTATCCCGACGTCATCGAGAGCGTCTCCTTCACCGGCGGACCGTCCGTCACCATCAAGAGCCACCACAATGTCGGCGGCCTGCCCGAGCGCATGCACATGCAACTCGTCGAGCCGCTGCGCGAGCTGTTCAAGGACGAGGTCAGGGCGCTCGGCCGCGAACTGGGCCTGCCCGAGCGCTTCGTCGGCCGCCACCCGTTCCCGGGCCCGGGGC
>CAYJMY010000253.1:0-6452 GCA_964371125.1 uncultured Mesorhizobium sp.
GCGATCTCGTCGAGAAGTCGACGGGCGAGTTCTCCATCGGCGCGGGATACGCGACCGGCGGCGAGAACAAGGGCGCCTCGGTCGAGGGTTCTGTCTCCGAACGCAACTTCCTCGGCCGCGGGCAGTACATCAAGGTCTCGCTCTCCGGTGGCAAGAACTCGCGCGATTTCCAGGTCTCGTTCACCGAGCCCTACTTCCTCGGGCGGCGCATATCGGCCGGGTTCGACGTGTATCGATCCACCCGCAACTATACGAACTACGATTCGGAGACGATCGGCGGCTCCGTCCGCTTCGGCCTGCCGATCACGGAGGCGATCACGACGCAGATCGCCTACAATCTGAGCCAGGAGAACTACGACCTCTCGAACAATTGCGACGCAAACAACGATGGAATTCCCGATCCGGGATGCGTCGTTTCGCAAGCCATTGTCGACGGCGTCAACAACAGCCCGTGGGTCAAGTCGTCGGTAAGCGGTTCGGTCATGTTCAACACGATCGACGACATGAAGAACCCGCATGATGGAATTCATGCGAACTTCACGACCGAAGTGGCCGGCCTCGGCGGCGATGCCAAGTTCGTCAAGATAACCGCCCGCGGCAACTACTATAAGACCCTTTCGGAAGAGCGCGACATCGTCGGCCTCGTCACACTCGGCGCGGGCCACATCCAGGGCTTCGGGTCGGGCGGGCTTCGCGTGTTCGACATGTTCCAGAGCACCGAGCGGATGATCCGCGGCTTCGAATATGGCGGCATCGGTCCGATGGACAATCTGGGGGGCGGGATTTTCGAATCTCTCGGAGGCACCACCTACTTCCACGGCACCGTGGAGGCGCAGTTCCCGATGCCGATCCTTCCGGAGAGCTATGGCTTGAAGGGTGCCGTCTTTGCGGATGCGGCCACCCTGTTCGGGAACAGTCTCCCGCAGGCGGATACCTCGACCGGTATGTCGTGGCGCGCGTCCGTCGGCGCTTCGCTCATCTGGGCGTCGCCATTCGGACCGCTTCGCGTCGATTACGCCCTGCCGGTCAAGAAGCTGCCGTCCGACAAGGTGCAGAATTTCAATTTCGGCATTTCGACCCGCTTCTGACCGGAGCGGTGCGACGCTTCCGGGCCGGTTCCGGCCCGGAAGAAAAGGCTCACATGACAGACCCGGTCTTCTTCGCGCCGTCGCGCCGGTACACAACGGCTGAGATCGCCGCCCTGACGGGCGCGCAGCTGCTTGATCAGGACGCTGCCGAGACCGAGATCACACGTATCGCGCCGGCAACAACTGGGGGTATCGGCTCCCTGGTGTTTGTCGATGGCAGGCGAAACCAGCATATGCTCAAGGGCCTCGTCGCCGCGGCCATACTATGCCCCGAAGAGGTCAGCGCCTTGGTTCCCACGGGGATCGCGCGGCTGGTTACACCTCGTCCGCAATACGCCTTCGCGCAGATCGGTCGCCTTCTTTACCCCAGCGCCTCGACACCGTCGCCGCTCACGGGGCAGGGAGGGATTTCTCCGGCAGCCCACATTTCGCCGCTTGCCCGGATCGAGGATGGATCGACGGTCGAGGCCGGAGCTGTGATCGGCGCGGGGGTAGCCCTCGGCCGGGGCACGGTCGTGGGACCGAACGCAGTCATCGGCACGTCATGCCAGGTCGGCCGGGACTGCTACATCGGCGCCAACGTCACGATCCAGAACGCGCTCGTCGGCGACCGGGTCTTCATCCACAGCGGCGCGCGGATCGGACAGGATGGTTTCGGCTTCGTCGCAGGGTCCCGTGGACCCGAACGCATCCCGCAGATCGGCCGGGTCGTCATCCAGAACGACGTCGAGATCGGAGCCAATACCACGGTCGATCGTGGCGCCATGAACGACACGGTGATCGGCGAAGGGACCAAGATCGACAACCTCGTCCAGGTCGCGCACAATGTCGTCATCGGACGCTGCTGCATCATTGCTGGCCACTGCGGCCTTTCCGGATCGGTCACGATCGGCGACTTCGTGATGCTCGGCGGCCGTGTCGGTGTGGCGGATCATATGTCGATCGGAGAAAGGGCGCAGATCGCCGCCTCTTCGGGCATCATGAACGACGTACCTGCAGGCGAACGCTGGGCTGGTTCTCCCGCTCGCCCGATGCGAGAGTTCTTCAGGGAAGTCGCAGCGATCCGCGCCCTCATGAAACCCAAGGCCAAGGATGCGACTGATGGCTGACGGCAATGGCAAGATACTCGCGTCCATCGATATCCTTCGTCTCCTGCGCCTCCTGCCTCACCGGTATCCTTTTCTGCTGGTCGATAAGATCATCGACATAAGCGGGGACGATTCGGCGATTGGAATCAAGAACGTCACCATGAATGAGCCACACTTCCAGGGGCATTTCCCCGAGCACCCGGTCATGCCCGGCGTACTCATCATCGAGGCCATGGCGCAGACGGCCGGAGCGATATGCATCAACAAGATCGGGGGCGAGAAACCGTCCCTGGTCTATTTCATGACGATCGACAACGCCAAGTTCAGGCGGCCGGTCGTACCCGGCGACCGGCTCGAGCTCCATGTCTCCAAGCTCAAGCAGCGCGGCAACATATGGCGCTACGGCTGCAAAGGCGTCGTTGACGGCATCAAAGTAGCCGAGGCCGATATCGCCGCAATGTTGTCCCCCAAACCGGGCGCTTGATCACCCATGACGATTGCCGCAGATGCACACATCCACCCGATGGCGATCGTCGAATCCGGCGCCACTGTCGGATCCGGCTGCAGGATCGGACCGTTCTGCCAGGTCGGCCCAAACGTCGTCCTGGGCGATAACGTCGAGCTTGTCAGCCATGTCTCGGTGGCGGGAGTCACGACGATCGGCGCGAATTGCAAGGTGTTTCCGCAGGCGGTTCTCGGCATGCCGCCGCAAAACAATAAGCACAAGGGCGGCCCGACCAAGCTGACTATCGGCACCAACTGCACGATCCGCGAAGGCGTGACGATGCATTGCGGCAGCGATTCCAGCCTCGGCGAGACGGTCGTCGGCAACAATTGCAACCTGCTCGCCTATGTTCATATCGCCCATGATTGCGTCATCGGCAACAACGTCACGATGGCCAATCTGGCGACGCTTGGAGGGCACGTCGTTGTCGGCGACTTCGCCAATATCGGTGGAATGTCTGCCGTCCACCAGATGACCCGGATTGGGCACCACGCATTCATCGGGGGGATGACCGGCGTGTTCGCCGACCTCATTCCCTATGGCATGGCGGTCGGCGACCGTGCGGGGTTGCGTGGCCTCAACATCATCGGCATGAAGCGTTCCGGCCTATCGCGGCCGGAAATCCATGCGCTGCGCCACGCGTTCAAGATGATCTTCGATTCAGCCACGCCGATGCGTGAAAACATCGACGCGGCGGCGGCCGAATACGCCGACTTTGCGACGGTGCGCGATGTCGTCGAGTTCATGAGCCATCGGGGCAAGCGCGCCTATCTAACCCCTCGCCACGGACGCGCCGTCGCAGACGACGACCATGACGAGGAATGAACGATCTCGTCCCTTCGTTCCGCGCAGTGGCGAAAGGGTCGCCGTTGCCGCCGGCAGCGGAAAACTGCCAATCGAGATTGCCGACGCGCTTGCCGCCACTGGCCACCGGCCATTCGTAGTGCTGATCGAGGGCGAGGCGGACCCGATGTCGTCGCTGGCGCTTCATGACCACTGGCTGATGGCGCTGGAGCAGGTCGGACAATTCGTCTCCAAACTCCGCGCCAACGGCGTGACGCATCTCGTCATGGCCGGCGGCATCGCACGCAGGCCAAATTGGCGGGCGGTGCGCCCAAGCCTCGGCCTCATTCGGATCGTTCCGCGTGTCGTCGCGGCGCTGGCGCGCGGCGACGACAATCTGCTCAAGACACTGATCCGCTACTTCGAAAGCGAAGGGTTCAAGATCGTCGGCGCGCACGAAATACTGCCCGACCTGCTTGCCGCGCGCGGCGTCGTGAGCAAGGCCGTCCCCAACGCCAGGGACCGCGCCGATCTGCAAGCGGCTGCGGTCGCGGCGCGGACCATAGGGGCGCTCGACATCGGCCAGGCGGCTATCGCGATCGGCGGGCGGGCGGTTGCGCTCGAAGGCATAGAGGGCACGGACGGGCTACTGGCGCGCACGCGCGACCTGAGGTCAAACGGGCGGATCGCCGGTATCACGGGCGGCGTACTGGTGAAATGCGCCAAGCCTGGCCAGGAATTGCGCGCCGACCTGCCGACGATCGGCCCGGCAACCGTGACGATGGCGCATGCGGCGGGCCTTGCCGGCATCGGCGTCGAGGCCGATCGCTCGATCATCCTCGACCAGGCGGCGGTGATCGCACGCGCCGACGAACTTGGCCTGTTCGTCGTCGGCTTCTCCAGCGACGACTACGCGCCGTGAGCGTCGCGCCGCTCAAGATCGCCGTGGTGGCCGGCGAAGAGTCGGGCGACCTGCTTGCGGCCGACCTGGCGGCGGCGCTGGAACGCACGAGCGGACGTCCGATCCACATCGTCGGCGTCGGCGGACGTCATCTCGAAGCGCGGGGGCTGCGGAGTTTCTTCGATCCGGGCGACATCGCGCTGATGGGCATTTCCGCCATCCTGCGCGATTTGCCGCGCCTCGTTCGCCGTATCGGCGAGACCGCGCGCCGCATCGCCGAAGAGCAGCCGGACTGCGTCGTCACCGTCGACAGCCCCGAATTCACCTTGCGCGTCGCGAAGAAGCTCCGGCAGATCGCGCCGCACATCCCCATCGTCCACTATGTGTGTCCGAGCGTCTGGGCGTGGCGGCCGGCTCGCGCGCCGGCCATGCGTTCGCATGTCGACCGAATTCTGTGCGTCCTGCCGTTCGAAGTGGAGGAGCTGCGCCGCCTGCAGGGGCCGCCGGGCGTCTATGTCGGACACCGGCTGGTCACCGATCCTGGGGTGGTGAAGGCCGCGTCGCTGCAGGCCGCCCGACGGCCCCCATCCGGTGACGGCGTGAAGACGCTGCTCGTTCTGCCGGGTTCGCGGCGCGGCGAGGTGAGGCGCCTGATCGAGCCGTTCGAGGAGACCATCTCCATCCTGCGTCAGCGCGGACACCGGTTGAAGCTGCTGCTGCCGACCGTGCCGAACGTGGCGGATCTGGTGCGGACAAGCGTCGCGGGATGGGAGATTCAGCCGGAGATACTGCTCGATCCGGAGCAGAAATGGGCCGCGTTCGGGATTGCCGACGCAGCCCTGATCGCGTCCGGCACCGTCTCGCTCGAACTGGCGCTGAGCGGCGTGCCCATGGTGTCGTGCTATCGCCTCGACAGCGTGGCGCGCCTGGCGACAGGGCTGATCACGGTCTGGTCGGCCGCCTTGCCCAACCTGATCGCCGACAAGCCGGTGGTGATGGAATTCTACGACCAGTTCGTCCGGCCGAAGGCGATTGCGCGCTACCTCGAAGCGCTGCTGGTCGATACGCCGATGCGCCGCTGGCAGACGCGAGGATTCGCCGAAATCCGCGAGTTGATGCGCACCGACCGTCCGTCGGGCGAAATCGCCGCGGAAGCGATGCTCGAGGTCATCTCCCGCAAGGCATGAAAAAAGGCGCCGGGGGCGCCTTCTTTGCAGGGGGAGGGAAGCATTCCGATGTCGCGCCGCGCTGTCAGCGCTTGGCGATCGCCACGTAATCCCGCTGCGGAGCGCCGGTGTAGAGCTGGCGCGGACGACCGATCTTCTGGTGCGGATCCTCGATCATTTCCTTCCACTGGGCGATCCAGCCGACGGTGCGCGCCACTGCGAACAGCACCGTGAACATGGTGGTGGGGAAACCGAGGGCCTTCAACGTGATGCCCGAGTAGAAATCGATGTTCGGGTAGAGCTTCTTCTCGATGAAATATTCGTCGGTTAGCGCGATTTTTTCGAGTTCCATGGCAACATCGAGCATCGGATCGTCCTTGATGCCTAGTTCGCCGAGGACTTCATGCGTCGTCTTCTGCATGATGCGCGCGCGCGGATCATAGTTCTTGTAGACGCGGTGACCGAAACCCATCAGGCGGAAGGGATCGTTCTTGTCCTTGGCGCGGGCGATGAACTCCGGGATGCGATCGACCGTGCCGATCTCCGATAGCATGTTCAAAGCCGCTTCGTTGGCGCCGCCGTGGGCGGGTCCCCACAGGCAGGCGATGCCGGCCGCGATGCAGGCGAACGGATTGGCGCCCGACGAACCGGCGAGGCGCACGGTCGACGTCGACGCGTTCTGCTCGTGATCGGCATGCAGGATGAAGATGCGGTCCATGGCACGTGCCAGAATGGGGTTCACCTTGTACTCCTCGCACGGCACGGCGAAGCACATGTGCAGGAAGTTGGCGGCGAAGTTCAGCTCGTTCTTCGGGTATACGAATGGCTGGCCGATATAGTACTTGAACGCCATCGCAGCGATCGTCGGCATCTTCGCGATCAGCCGCATCGACGCCACCATGCGCTGATGCGGATCGGAGA
>CAYJMY010000254.1:0-6411 GCA_964371125.1 uncultured Mesorhizobium sp.
CGTCGAAGGATTCGCTCGCCGACGCGGAAGCCTGCGCCCGGGCGCTCGGCTGCCGCTACGACATCGTGCCGATCTTCGAGCCGGTGGAGGGTTTTTCGCACGCGCTCACCCAGCTCTTCGAGGGCACCAAGGAAGGCATCACCGAGGAGAACCTGCAGAGCCGCGCGCGCGGCACGATCCTGATGGCGATCTCCAACAAGTTCGGCTCGATGGTCCTGACGACCGGCAACAAGAGCGAGATGTCGGTCGGCTACGCGACGCTCTACGGCGACATGAACGGCGGATTCAATCCGATCAAGGACCTCTACAAGATGCAGGTCTACGCGCTGGCCGCCTGGCGTAACACGACCGTGCCGCCGGGGGCGCTGGGGCCGTCTGGCGAGGTGATCCCGAAAAGCATCATCGACAAGGCGCCCTCGGCCGAACTCAGGCCCGACCAGACCGACCAGGATTCGCTGCCGCCCTATCCAGTCCTCGACGACATCCTCGAATGCCTGGTCGAGAACGAGATGGGCGTCGACGCGATCGTCGCGCGGGGCCATGACCGCGAGACTGTCCATCGCGTCGAGCACATGCTCTACATCGCCGAATACAAGCGCCGGCAGGCAGCACCCGGCGTGAAGATCACCAGGAAGAACTTCGGCCGCGACCGCCGCTACCCGATCACCAACCGGTTCAGGGATCGCTCATAGCGCCGGCGCCGCGCGTTCGGGTGGACCTGGAAGGATTTCATGAATCCGCTCCCGTTTCTGCGTGACAACGCCCGCTGGCTTTCCGGCGGCTTCCTGCTGACCTTCTTCTCGACCACCGGCCAGACCGCCTTCGTCTCGCTGTCGGCCGGCCATGTCCGCGAGGAATACGCCTTGAGCAACGGCGGCTGGGGGCTGATCTACATGATCGGCACGCTGGCCAGCGCGCTCACGCTGCCGCATCTCGGCCCGCTGGTCGACCGGCTGCCCGTGCGCCGGCTCGTCATCTTCGTCGCCGTCATGCTTGCAGCGGCGGCGGCCGCCATGGCGTTGTCGCGGCATGTCGTGCTCCTGGTCGTTGCGGTCTACCTTCTGCGCCTGTTCGGGCAGGGGATGATGACGCATACGGCCTATACGGCGACCGCGCGCTGGTTTTCGGCGCAGCGGGGCAGGGCGCTGTCCATCGTGATTCTCGGCCACAATGCCGGCGACGCGGTCTTCACCAATCTCTTCGTCATCGTCGCCTTGGCGATCGGCTGGCGCAACGCCTGGCTGGTCGCGGCCGCGGCCCTCCTGCTGGCGCTGCCGCTGCTCGCGTCGCTGGTCGCCGTCGACAGGACACCGCGCGCGTCCGATCCGGTACCACGCGTCGTCGAGGCGCGCGACTGGACGCGGGCCGAGGTGCTGCGCGATCCGGTCTTCTACCTCGCCATGCTCGGCGTCATGGCGCCGCCCTTCATCGTCACCGTGACGCTGTTCCATCAGGTCTATCTCGTCGAACTGCGCGGCTGGTCGCTGGAAGTGTTCGCGTCGGCCTTCATCGTGCTGGCAATGGTCAACAGCGTCTTCACCATTGTTTCGGGGCAACTCATCGACCGCTTCTCCGGCGTGGCGCTGCTGCCTTTCGCGCTGCTTCCGCTCGGGCTCGCCTGCCTCGTGCTCGGCTTCGTCGCCGCGCCCTGGGCGCCGTTCGCCTTCATGGCGCTGACCGGGATGTCGAACGGGCTCTCGACGACGCTGTTCGGCGCGATCTGGCCGGAGTTCTACGGCCTGCGCCACCTCGGCGCGATCCGCTCGCTGGTGGTCTCCGCCGGCGTGCTCGCCTCGGCCGCCGGGCCGGGCCTGACCGGCTATCTGATCGACATCGGCGTCGATTATCCGGCGCAGATCGTCGCGATGGGCGTCTACTGCCTTCTTATTTCCTTTGTCATGCTCTATGTATCCCGGCGGGTGCGGGGGCGCACCGCCTTGTAAACCCGGAGAGCATCCGCTACGCCCCGCCCATGACAGTGACCGTCCGCTTCGCCCCGTCGCCGACCGGGAACATCCATATCGGCAATGCCCGCACCGCGCTGTTCAACTGGTTGTTCGCCCTGAAGAACCGCGGCCGTTTCATCCAGCGCTTCGACGACACCGACACCGCGCGCTCCACGCAGGAGTTCGCCAATGCGATCCTCTACGACCTGCACTGGCTCGGCATCTTCCCCGACGTCGTCGAGTACCAGTCGAAGCGATTCGACGTCTACGATGCCGCGATCGAGCGACTCAAGGCCGAGGGAAAGCTCTATCCCTGCTACGAGACGCCCGAAGAACTCGACCTGAAGCGCAAGATCCGGCGGACGCGCGGCCTGCCGCCCGTCTACGGCCGCGACGCGCTGAAGCTGACGGCCGAGCAGAAGGCGGCGTTCGAGGCCGAAGGGCGAAAACCGCACTGGCGCTTCCTCCTGCCCAACTTCGACAGCGATCCCTTCGAGCCGCGGCGCGCCGACGTCGCGTGGCACGATCTGATGCGCGGGGAGGAGACGGTCGATCTCGCATCGCTTTCGGATCCGATCCTGCGCCGAGAGGACGGGAGCTACCTCTACACCCTGCCGTCGGTGGTGGACGATATCGACTTCGGCATCACCCATGTCATCCGCGGCGATGATCACGTCACCAATACGGGCGTCCAGATCGCGCTGTTCCGCGCGCTCGGCGCGGAGCCGCCGGTCTTCGGCCATCACAATATGCTGACGACCGTGTCCGGCGAGAGCCTGTCTAAGCGCAGCGGCGCGCTCTCGGTCGGCAGCCTGCGCGATTCCGGGATCGAGCCGATGGCGGTTGCCTCGCTGGCGGTCCTGATCGGCACCGCCGAGAACGTTTCGGCCATGAACAGCCTTGCCGAACTTGCGGAGCATTTCGACCCGGCGCAGATCTCCAAATCGGCGTCGAAGTTCGATCCCGCCGAGCTGACGACGCTCAACAGGTCGCTGATCCACGCCATGCCGTTCGAACAGGTCCGCGAGCGGCTCGCCGCGCTGGGCATATCCGGCGATGAGGCGGAAGGGTTCTGGCACGCGGTCCGCGGCAATCTCGATCGCCTCTCCGACGCGGTCCTTTGGTGGCGCATCCTCAAAGAAGGGCGCATCCACGAGCCGCACCTCAGCGACGAAGACCGGGAATTCCTCCTCCGCTCGTTCGACCTGCTGCCGGAAGAACCGTGGAACGGATCGACCTGGAAATCGTGGACGGAATCCGTCAAGGAAGCGACGGGCCGCAAGGGCAAGGCCCTGTTCATGCCAATCCGGCTGGCCCTTACCGGGTTGTCTTCGGGGCCGGAACTCGCAGATCTATTGCCCCTGCTGGGTCGGGAAGGAACACTGGCCCGACGACCCTGATCCTGCGCTCAGCAGGCTCGAGTTGGCCGATCGCTGCCGTCGTTTCCGGCTTTTTCGCCAGCAGCCGCCTGATTGCGTCCGCTGACATGCCGCCCTCGGCGTCGGCGAGCGTTTCGGGGTCCGCGCCTGCGTCCGGCCGGCGCGACGGGACGGGGATCAGCGACTGGGCTTCTTCCTCGGCTGCGGGTTCGGCGACCGGGGGTTGGCCGGCGATGATCTCGAAGTTCCTCGCGGCGCTGCAGCCGCATGCCGGCGGACGGGAGAAGTCTTCCGACTTGTAGAGGAAGGCGCTCGGCAGCGCTGAGTAAGGCTCGTCCGCGACGGCCGACATCATCGCGTCACTCTCCTCGCCCTCGGCGCGATGGTAGTAGAGCCGGACCTCCGTGCCTGGGCAGGCGGATTCGCAGTTCTTCTGGTCGCGGTCGAAATCGATTGACGACGAAGCCGAAGACATCGGGAAGAAGTAGCCGTCGCAGGTCCTGACGCAGAGCGTGCGGAATTCGCCCGGCGGCCCGGCGATCGTGATGCGGCCGTCCGGGCGCAGGATGCGGCGGATCTGTCCGCCGTCTTCCTGGTCGGGCGGCAGCGATTCCTCGGCCGGCAGACCCTGCCGGACCTGCGCGCCGAACAGCTGGTCGAACAGCGAACGGGTGCCGCCGTCCCGCGAAACGACGACGGCCGACGGACGCCGTGCGTTCCGACATCCGTTGGCGTCGAGCGCCGCAAGGATGCGGGCGCGTTCGCGGCGGGGTTCGGCGTTGCCGGCGAGTTGCTTCCGCTTGCGCTCCAGCGCCTGAAGGTTGCGCTCCATCTTGTCGATCTGGGCGTTCAGGGCGCCGCACTCGGTCGCTCCGCCGAAGAAGGAGAAGCCGCAGCCGGCACGGCGCGCCTGACGGCGGGCGATGTCGAGCTGCTCGCCCTGGCGCGTCACGGCGGCGTCGTACTTCCTGGATTTCGTCGATCCACTGTTTCCCGCCGATGCGAGTTCGGTCTCCAGCTGACGACAGACGCGCGTATTGGCCATCGCGCCGGACGTGGCCGCCAACAGGCAGGCGAGCGCCAGCGCCAAGGCCGCGCCCATTGCTCGTCCCGGTTCCCGTCCGACCGTCATCCGCTCTCCGGCTTCGCCGAATGTCCTGCCCGAATACTCACTGGATATCGCGATGACGGTAAGCATTTACGGTTAACCATCCGCTAACCGGTCGGCGTGAAACGCCCGGGAAAGCGGCGTCAGGCCCGGCTCGAAGCCTCGACCACGGCCAAGGCCGTCATGTTGACGACGCCTCGCGACGTGACCGATGGGGTGAGGATATGCGCCGGTTTGTCAGTGCCCAGGAGAATGGGACCGACGTGGAGCGCGTCCGTCATCGTCTTCACCGTCGTCAGCGCGATGTTCGCCGAATCGAGGTTGGGGAACACCAACAGGTTCGCCTCTCCCTTCAGCGTCGAATGCGGATAGACGCGGCTGCGCAGTAGTTCGGAGAGTGCCGAATCGCCGTGCATCTCGCCGTCGATCATCAGTCTTGGATTAATTTTCTTCACGATTTCCGTGGCTTCCCGCATTTTCCTCGCGCTCGACGTGTCGCGCGATCCGAAGTTGGAATGCGAGAGCAGCGCTGCCTTCGGCACGATGCCGAAGCGGCCGATCTCTTCCGCGGCGAGGATCGTCATCTCGGCGATCTCCTCCGCCGACGGATCGACCGTGACGTAGGTGTCCGTGAAGAACGTCACGCCGCGTTGCGAAATGAGCATCGAAAGGGTCGACAGGTCGCGGTCGGTGACGCCTTTGCGCGGACCGATGATCAGCGTGACGTTGCGCAAATGACGCTCGAAGCGGCCTTCGAGCCCGCAGATCATGGCGTCGGCGTCTCCGCGCTTCAGCGCGATCGCGGCGATCACGGTCGTGTCGGTGCGCACCATGGTACGTGCCGCTTCCTGGGTAACGCCGCGGCGGCCGGCGAGTTCGATCAACAGGTCGACGTAGTCGCGATAGCGCGGATCGTCTTCCGGATTGATCAGTTCGAAGTCGGCCCCAGGCCGAATCTTCAGGCCGTAGCGCCGCAGCCGCACGTCGACCACATGCGGGCGGCCGACCAGGATCGGTTCGGCGGTGCCTTCCTCGAGCACGACCTGGGCGGCGCGCAGCACGCGCTCGTCTTCGCCGTCGGCATAGATGACCCGCTTGGCCCGCGCCGTTCGCGCCGCGGAGAAGATCGGCTTCATCACCAGGCCGGACCGGAAGACGAAGCGGCCGAGGCGCTCCATATAGGCGTCGAAGTCGGTGATCGGCCTTGTAGCGACGCCGCTTTCGCCGGCAGCCTTCGCCACGGCCGGCGCGATGCGCAGGATGAGGCGCGGATCGAAGGGCGAAGGGATGAGGAACTCCGGCCCGAAGGTCGGCGTCTCGCCCGAATAGGCGCGTGCCGCGACGTCCGACGGCTCCTCGCGGGCGAGGGCTGCGATGGCGCGTACGGCCGCCATCTTCATGGCCTCGTTGATAGCGCTGGCGCCGCAATCGAGCGCGCCGCGGAAGATGTAGGGGAAGCACAGCACGTTGTTGACCTGGTTGGGGAAGTCGGAGCGCCCCGTGCAGATCATGGCGTCGGGCCTTGCCGCGCGCGCCAGGTCGGGCATGATCTCCGGCACCGGGTTGGCGAGCGCCATGATCAGCGGCTTGTCGGCCATGTCGCGCAGCAGTTCCGGCTTGAGGACGCCGGCCGCCGACAGGCCGAGGAAGACATCGGCGCCACCGATCACGTCGGCGAGCACGCGCGCGTCCGTCTCCTTGACGTAGACGTCCTTCCAACGGTCCATCTCCTCGACGCGGCCGCGCCAGGCGACGCCGTGGCGGTCGGTCACCCAGATGTTCTCGTGCCTGGCGCCGAGCGCGACGAGCAGGTTGAGGCAGGCAAGCGCCGCCGCTCCGGCGCCGGAGGTGACGATCTTGACCTCACCGATCGCCTTGCCGGCGAGGTCGAGACCGTTGAGTACGGCCGCCGCGACGATGATGGCCGTCCCGTGCTGGTCGTCGTGGAAGACGGGGATGCGCATGCGCTGCTTGAGCT
>CAYJMY010000255.1:0-6383 GCA_964371125.1 uncultured Mesorhizobium sp.
CGATCTCCGGGAGCACCGTGAAATTGGCGAAGGTCGAGCAGCCCATGTAGTGGTGGAGCGGCTTGTCGTCGAGGGAGAAGCGCGACGACCCGTCGGGCATCAGCCCCTTTCCCTGGGTGGCGCGGATCGCCGTGCACAGGTTGGTCTTGCGCGACAGGCAGGACGGGCAGGAACGGCATTCCGGCGTGTAGAGCGGAATGACGTGGTCGCCCTTCCTGACCGACGTCACGCCCGGCCCGACGTCGACGACGACGCCGGCGCCTTCGTGGCCGAGAATCGCCGGGAAGATGCCTTCCGGATCGGCGCCCGACAGCGTGAACTCGTCCGTGTGGCAGATACCCGTTGCCTTGACCTCGACGAGCACCTCGCCGGCACGCGGTCCGTCGAGGTCGACCTCCATGATCTCGAGCGGCTTTCCGGCGGCGACGGCGACGGCGGCGCGGGTCTTCATGGGCGGTTCTCCTCGGTTCCCTTTGCGCGCGCAAAGCTTTCAGGATTCCGCTCGCGGTTCAACCCCGGTTCGGCGCCGGTCAGGTTCGCAAGGCCGGAGTCACGAGGCTGATGTCACGAGTCCGGCGTGTGCGCTCGCCGGCTTTTTTCCCCAGACGCAAACGTATCGGTCGGCTGGGAATGCAGCACCAACTCGGCGATGAAGCTGGTCCCATCCTCGCCGGTGTAGGTGTAGCTTCCGCCGAGCTGGGTCACCATGCCGCGGATGAGGCGGCTGCCCATGCCGGCCGTGCCTTCCGCCTCTCGGAAGCCGATCCCATCGTCGACGATCGACAAGCGCACCTGATCCTCCGAAACGCGTTCGAGGCTCAGTTCAATAGAGCCTCTGCGCCCGTCGGGGAACGCGTACTTCAATGCATTGGTCACCACTTCATTGACGAGCAGGGCCAGAGGTGTCGCCTGGTCCCGGTCGACGATGAGCGGGTCGATCGCGTAGGTCACGGCGACATTCGCGCCGTAGGTGCGCAACAATGGCTCGACGATCGCAGGAATGAAGTCCCCCGCCTCGGCCTCCGCGTACTGGTCGAGGCGGTAGATGTGTTCGTGGACGGCCGTCATCGCAGCGATCCGCCCCTGAAGATCCATCTTCGCCTGGTCCGGGATCGCCTGCATGCGGATGAGGGACTGCACGGATTGCAGGTTGTTCTTCACCCGGTGGTGCGTGTCCCTGAACAGCAGCCGGTTCGTTTCCAGGGCTGCCGCTAGTTCGCTCCGGCGCGACTGGTCGCGGCGCAGCAGGCGTAAGATCCACAGCGACGCCGCGCCGAGCCCGAGGACGGCCGGCAAGGCGACGAGTAGCGTCATCGTTGCCATGCGCCAGAAGGGCCTGTAGGCAGACCCGGCGCTGATCGAGGCGACGGCGACGAGGTCAGTGCCTTCGGCGCGGCGATAGCCGACGAAACGCTCGATTCCGTCGGCAGGTGACGTGGCGGAGTGATAGGTCCCGCTATCGCTTTCATTCAGATACTTCGTGAACAGGACGTGGGAGCTCATATCCAGGGTTTCGCGGGCAAACGGATAGCGCGCCACGAGCATCCCATCCGTCTTGATCAGGCTGACGGTCGAGTTGGTGTCGAGTCCGAGCGACGACCAGATGTCGCGGAGCAACGCCACGTCGAACGAGATGATCGCGACGCCGGCGAAGACTCCGTCCCTTTCGATTCTGCGGCTGAACACGAAGATCTGCGCCCCGTTTAACCGGCTGATCATCAACGACGAGGTGTACCACTCCGCTCCCGATGCCGGCACGGAGAGGTACTCGCGATCGGTGATGTTGATCGGCTTGACCTGGGGATCGGTCGAGAACAGCGTATCCCCGTTCGCATCGACGACGTATGCCTTGACCGTGCCGGGAAGGTTGTCGACGGCCTGTCGTATGTCCCGGACGGCCGCGCCCGGGGCAAGCGAAAATTGGTCGCCGAGCGCTTCGTCGATGCGCCGCAACGCCTGGTGTGCGAGTTCGGAGATCCAACGCGCGTTGGTGGCGACCACCTGGGAAGCGGCGAGCGCCCGGTCGAGGGCGCGTTGCTGGGCGTCGCGCCGGGCCTGAATAGTCGAGAAGGCGACCAGCGCGACAAACAGCGCAAGCAGGACCGCGATGAGGCCGATCACAGCGCTGGCCGTGTCGCGCGACCCTTCCCGAGCGGAACCGGTCCACGTCGATGTCGTTTTCCCGCCCGTCAAGACCTAAACCCTGCCCGGCGAGGACGGAATCATGGCAACAGTCAGCGAACGGCGGCCGGCGCCGCAGTCCGGGGAGCGTCCATGTTGATCAATCTCGCGCTTGGCGTGCTGGCGATGGCGATTTCGGTGGTCGTCCACACGCTCGGCCTGATCGCGGTTACCCATTCGATGTCGCGCGTGACGTCGCGGCTGCGTGTCCATGGCCGCCGCAGCCGCATCATCGCCATGGTGACGACGGCGATCGGCATCTTCGGCGTCCTCTTCCTGCAGGTCGCAATCTGGGCGTGCTTCTACCTCGCCCTCGGCACCGTCGACGACATGGAGACGGCGCTCTACTTCTCCGCGGTGACCTTTTCCACGCTGGGCTACGGCGATCTCGTCCCGAGCCACGAGTGGCGCCTTTTCAGCGCTCTGGAAGGGGTTGTCGGGCTCTTGATGATCGGGTGGTCCACAGCCTATCTCACCGCTGCCGGATTGCGGGTCGGGCCGTTCCGGGCAGGCGAGCATTTCTAGCACCATGGTTGTGCACGGGGCTCCTTGAGGCTACGGCATCAATTCCGTAGAAGGATGTCGCGCTGCCGGAGGATTTCAACCTTCATGTTCAAGAAAATACTGATCGCCAATCGCGGCGAGATCGCCTGTCGTGTCATCAAGACGGCGAAGAAGATGGGGATTGCGACCGTCGCGGTCTATTCCGACGCAGACCGCGACGCGGTGCATGTGGAAATGGCCGACGAGGCCGTCCACATCGGCCCCGCGGCCGCAGCGCAGAGCTATCTCGTCCAGGACAGGATCATCGCCGCCTGCAAGGCGACCGGCGCCGAGGCGGTCCATCCCGGCTACGGCTTCCTTTCCGAGCGCGCGTCCTTCTGCGCGGCGCTGGAGAAGGAAGGCATCGTCTTCATCGGCCCGAAACCCAGGGCGATCGAGGCGATGGGCGACAAGATCGAATCGAAGAAGTTCGCCAACGCGGCGAAGGTCAACACGGTGCCCGGCTACCTCGGGGTGATCGAGGATGGCGACCATGCTGTGAAGATTGCCGATGAGATCGGCTATCCGGTGATGATCAAGGCTTCGGCCGGCGGCGGCGGCAAGGGCATGCGCATCGCCTGGTCGCGCGAAGAGGTGCGGGACGGCTTCGACCGTGCGCGCTCCGAGGCGAAGAATTCATTCGGCGACGACCGTGTGTTTATCGAAAAGTTCGTCGTCGAGCCGCGGCACATCGAGATCCAGGTGCTGGGCGACGGCCACGGCAACGTCATCTATCTCGGCGAACGCGAATGCTCGATCCAGCGCCGAAACCAGAAGGTAGCGGAAGAGGCGCCGTCGCCGTTCCTCGACGAAAGGACGCGGCGGGCCATGGGCGAGCAGTCGGTGGCGCTGGCGAAGGCGGTCGACTACCAGAGCGCCGGTACGGTCGAGTTCATCGTCGACAAGGATCGCAACTTCTACTTCCTCGAGATGAACACGCGCCTCCAGGTCGAGCACCCGGTCACCGAGCTGGTCACGGGCATAGACCTCGTCGAGCAGATGATCCGGGTCGCCGCGGGCGAGAAGCTCGCCATCCGGCAAGACGACGTGAAACTCACCGGCTGGGCGATCGAGAGCCGGCTCTATGCCGAGGATCCGTACCGCAACTTCCTTCCCTCGATCGGCCGGCTGACGCGCTACCGGCCACCGGAAGAGGGTCGGACCGGCGACATCGTCCTGCGCAACGATACCGGCGTCACCGAAGGCTCCGAGATCTCCATGTTCTACGATCCGATGATCGCCAAGCTCTGCACCTGGGCGCCGACCCGGATCGCGGCGATCGACGCCATGTCGGACGCGCTCGACAGCTTCGTCGTCGACGGCATCGAGCACAACATCCCCTTCCTCGCCGCACTGATGCAGCATCCCCGCTGGCGGGAAGGACGCCTGTCGACCGGTTTCATCGCCGAAGAGTATCCCGACGGGTTTGCTCCCATCGTGCCGAACGAAGCCGACAAGGGCATTCTCGCCGCCGTAGCCATAGCGGTCGAGCTGCTGCGTCGCGACCGCCTCGACCGGTTGTCCGGCCGGCTGGCGCCGCATTCCGGCGCCCTGAAGCGCGACTGGGAGGTCAGGATCGGCGATGAATATGTGCCGGTGTCGATCATCGAGGGCATGATCTCCATTCCGCTGGAGTTCGACCTGTCGATCGACGGCGGCCAACCGCTGACGGTCGCCTCCGAATGGCGGCCGGGCGAGGCCGTCTGGCACGGCCGGATCGGCGGGCGCAGGATCTCGGCGCAGATCCGTCCCGTCCTCAACGGCGTCCGCATCGCGTGGAAGGGAATGGCGGTCACGGCGCGCGCCATGCTGCCCGAGATCGCCAAGCTTGACCGGCTGATGCCCGTCAAGCTGCCGCCGGATACGTCGAAGATGCTGCTCTGCCCGATGCCCGGGCTGGTCGTGGCCGTCTCCGTCGCCGAGGGCCAGGAGGTCAAGGCGGGCGAGACGCTGGCCGTGGTCGAAGCGATGAAGATGGAAAACGTTCTGCGCGCCGAGCGCGATCTCACCGTCGCCAAGATCAACGCCAAGAAGGGCGACAGCCTCGCCGTCGACGCGGTGATCATGGAATTCGCCTGAACTGGGCAGATCGGCTGGCGCGGCGGGATCCACCAGGACTGTGCGCAAGCCCATTTCCGGTTGGACTTGCGGGACCGACTCCCTGAAACTGGCGGGACAGCACAGAGCCCCGAGCAGTCGCCATGGCCGACGAACGTCCGCACCGTGATCCCATCCAGCGTGAAGCCGCGACTGCCCAGCCGAAGCAGGTGGCGCCCCGCTTCATCCACCTGCGGGTCCATTCGGCCTATTCGCTGCTCGAGGGCGCGCTGCCGATCGGCAAGATCGTCGGCCATGCGGCCAGGGATCGTGCCCCTGCGATCGCCGTCACCGATACGAACAATTTGTTCGGCGCCCTCGAATTCGCCCAGAAGGCCACCAAGGAGGGGATCCAGCCGATCATCGGTTGCCTGCTCTCGGTCGATTTTGGCGACGCGGGCGAGGGCAGCCAGCGCGGTACGGCGCGGCGGCAGGGTCCCGACCTCTTTTCGCTCGTACTGATCGCGGCGACGGAGACGGGTTATACGAACCTCGTCCGGCTGGTCAGCCGCGCCTATCTCGAAACACCGGCAGGGGAGGCCGTCCATGTCCCCCTCGACTGGCTGGAAGGTTCGACCGCCGGGCTGATCTGCCTGACCGGCGGACCGCGCGGCCCGATCGGCGCCGCGATCGCCAGCGACCACGCGGCGCTGGCCGAAACGCGGCTGCTGCGCCTCGCTTCGCTGTTCGGCGACCGGCTTTACGTCGAGATAGAACGCCTTTCCGGATACGATCGGCGCATCGAGGCGGAGACCATCGATCTCGCCTATCGGCACGATCTGCCGCTGGTCGCCACCAACGAGGCGTTCTTCCCGTCGCGCCAGGACTTTGAGGCGCACGACGCGCTGATCGCCATCGCCGAAGGCACCGTGGTGGCCGAGGACAACCGGCGACGGCTGACGCCCGACAATTTCCTGAAAAGCCAGGACGAGATGGCGGCGCTCTTCGCCGACCTGCCGGAGGCGACCGAGCATACGGTCGAGATCGCGCGCCGCTGCTCATACTACCCGAAGAACCGCAATCCGATCCTGCCGCGCTTCGCCGGCCGCGACATCGCCGACGCCGACGCTGCGGTGAAAGCCGAAGCCGCGGAACTGGCGCGGCAGGCGCGCGAGGGCCTGGCGATGCGCCTGGAGACGCGGGGGTTGGCCGAAGGGTACGACCGGAAGCAGTACGAGGAACGGCTCGAATACGAACTCGGCATCATCGAGCGCATGAAGTATCCGGGCTATTTCCTGATCGTCGCGGACTTCATCAAGTGGGCCAAGGCCCACGACATCCCCGTCGGCCCCGGTCGCGGCTCGGGCGCCGGCTCGCTGGTCGCCTACGCCTTGACCATCACCGACGTTGATCCGCTGCGCTTCTCGCTGCTGTTCGAGCGGTTCCTCAATCCGGACCGCGTATCGATGCCCGACTTCGACATCGACTTCTGCCAGGACCGGCGCGAGGAGGTGATCCGCTACGTCCAGCAGAAATACGGCCGCGACCAGGTCGGCCAGATCATCACCTTCGGAACGCTGCAGGCGCGCGCCGTGCTGCGCGACGTGGGGCGCGTGCTGCAG
>CAYJMY010000256.1:0-6357 GCA_964371125.1 uncultured Mesorhizobium sp.
CCGCAGAACATCACCGAAGCGGCTAGAATCGCCGCCGGATCCGACAGGCCGTCGCTGCAGAAGCTGATGCCCGAAGCATTCCGCTCCTTCGTCGCGATCGCGGATCGCTTGGAAAAGCACTACCGCGACATGCAGGACCTGGAGTTCACCATCGAGCGCGGCAAGCTGTGGATGCTGCAGACGCGCTCGGGCAAGCGCACGGCGAAGGCCGCCCTGCGCATCGCCGTCGACATGGCCGCCGAGGGGTTGATCACCCGCGAACAGGCGGTCTCGCGCATCGATCCCGCCTCGCTCGACCAGCTTCTGCATCCGACCATTGATCCCGCCGCGAAGCGCGACGTCATCGGCGTCGGCCTGCCCGCGTCGCCCGGCGCCGCGACTGGCGAGATCGTGTTCTCCTCCGACGAGGCGGAGGATATGAGGGCCCAAGGCCGCAAGGTCATCCTGGTGCGCATCGAGACCAGCCCCGAGGACATCCACGGCATGAACGCCGCCGAGGGCATCCTGACCACGCGTGGCGGCATGACCAGCCATGCGGCGGTCGTCGCCCGCGGCATGGGCAAGCCCTGCGTCTCCGGCGCCGGGTCGCTGAGGATCGACTACCGCGCCGGCACGATGACCGCGCTCGGCAACACCTTCCGCAAGGGGGAAGTGATCACCATCGACGGCGCCAACGGCCAGGTGTTGCGCGGCGCCGTGCCGATGCTGCAGCCGGAGCTGTCCGGCGATTTCGCCGCGATCATGGAGTGGGCAGACGGCATCCGCCGCATGAAGGTGCGCACCAACGCCGAGACGCCCGCGGACGCCCGCATGGCGCGCTCCTTCGGCGCCGAAGGCATCGGCCTTTGCCGCACGGAGCACATGTTCTTCGAGGGCGAACGCATCGTCGCGATGCGCGAGATGATTCTCGCCGACACGGAGAAGGACCGCCGCGTGGCGCTGGCCAAGTTGTTGCCCATGCAACGCTCCGACTTCGTCGAACTTTTCGAGATCATGGCGGGCCTTCCCGTGACGATCCGCCTGCTCGATCCGCCGCTGCATGAGTTCCTGCCGAAGTCGGAAGAGGAGATCGCCGAGGTCGCTGGCGCGATGGGCGTGCCGACCGAGAAGCTGCGCCAGCGCACAGACGCCCTCCACGAGTTCAACCCTATGCTCGGCCATCGCGGCTGCCGCCTTGCCGTGTCCTATCCCGAGATCGCCGAGATGCAGGCGCGCGCCATCTTCGAGGCCGCGGTCGAGGCCGGGCGTAAGACCGGCAGCCCGATCGTGCCTGAGGTCATGGTGCCGCTGGTCGGGCTGAAGAAGGAGCTGGACTACGTCAAGGCCAGGATCGACGACGTCGCCAGGGCCGTGGCCGCCGAGACCGGTATCGAGATCGAATATCTCGTCGGCACGATGATCGAACTGCCGCGCGCTGCCATCCGCGCCCATGTGATCGCCGAAACGGCCGAGTTCTTCTCCTTCGGCACCAACGACCTCACCCAGACGACGTTCGGCATATCGCGCGATGACGCCGCGACGTTCCTCGAGACCTATCGCCAGAAGGGCGTGATCGAACAGGATCCGTTCGTGTCGCTCGACGTCGACGGCGTCGGCGAACTCGTGCGCCTCGCGGTCGAGAAGGGCAGGACGACGCGCCTGGACATCAAGCTCGGCATCTGCGGCGAGCACGGCGGCGATCCGGCTTCGATCCGCTTCTGCGAGGAGGTCGGCCTCGACTACGTGTCATGTTCGCCGTTCCGCGTGCCAATCGCCCGGCTCGCCGCGGCGCAGGCCGCGGTGCGCGGCCGCGCTTGACCGAGCAACCTCAGAGCGCGTCCCGCAGAGGCGGCCATTCGTCGGCTTCGATCAGGTCGCAGGCGGCGTCGATGCCGGAGTAGAGGACGGGATCGGCGCCATAGGCGATGCCGCGGGCAGATAGCAGCGCGCCGTCCTCTTCGCCGACCGCATTCAGCGCGGCGATGAACGTCTCGGGATCGAAGGGCGACGGCACGACACGTCCCGCGCCGCTCCGCTCGATGTGGGGCGCGAAGCCACAGACGTCCGTCGCCACGACCGGCAAGCCGTTGACGATCGATTCGAGGATGACCCCGCCGGTGACATCGACCCTTGCCGGGTGGGCGAGCAGATCGGCGGCAGCGACTGCATCGAAATATCGGTCCTCCGAGATGTAGCCAAGCCAGCGGATGCGATCCCCGATGCCAAGACGGGCGGCGTGAGAGGCGTCCTTTTGTCCCTTGCCGTCCGCGGAGGTCAGGCCACCCACCAGCAGGACGGCGTTCGGACTGCGCGCCAGCGCCTCGATAACGCGATCGAGTCCCTTTACGATCGGCTGAAGACCGAGCCACAACCAGACGAACGAGCCGTTATCGAGGCCGAGGCGCTCCCGGGCCGCCAGGCGTCGCTCGGTGCTACGCAGGTCGGTTTGTCGTCGCGACGGTGGCAGTGTCGGCGGGATGACGGCAGACCGTTCGCGGCTCGACGGATAGCGTGCGGCAAAGGCGCGCATCTGAGGTTCGGCCAACCCGATGATACGGGTGCGCGACTCCGACCCAAGGCAACCTTCCTCGAGTGCCGTTTGGCTGCGGAAGCGGGGCGTAAGCCGCTTCGCCAGCGGGATGTCGACCCTGTCGCGGAGAACGTCGGCGATGAACAATACGTCGGCTCCCGGCACCGGCTGGAAGGCGACGGTGCGATCGAAATGACCACGGCTCGCCGCGACGAAGCTTCTGGCGAAGGCGCGCGCCTTGCCATGGTTGGTAATAGTGAGGGCCGGCGGCTTCAGGAGGACGTGCCGGAAGGGGATGTCCTCTTCTGTCGACGTGAACAGCGTCACCTCGTGACCACGCCGTTCCAGCTCTGCGGCGATGCGCAGACAGTTGTCTTCTAGGCCGCCAAGCGGCCGGAGCTTCTGTATGGCTAGCGCGATCCGCATTGGCGATAAGCCATCGAACTTCCTTCCCGAATGTCGACGAGACGGATTAAAAAGGATAGATGGGTCGTTCTTGATGACAAGGGCTCGAGATTGGAGCGGTTCACGTCTCTATGCCGAAACGCCTATCCGAATATACGTTCTCCGACTACTGGCACCTGCGGCCGCTCACACAGGCCATCAAGACGCGCAGATACCGCCGGACGGACGCAAAGTACATGCAGTTGCGCTCGGTTTCGGGAAACGAGACGGAGCTGAAGCGCGAAATCGCCGCCCGAGACCTGATCGTAACCGTCGCTTTCGAAGATCCGGAAGGGCTCGAAATGCATCTGGCGTTGGTCCGGCGCTATGTAGCTCACGACGTCTATGTTGTTGTCGACAATTCCCGGAATGCAGCCGACCGCGCACGCAATGCCGAGATCGCAGAGAACGCGGGGGTCCTCTATATCCAGCTTCCCGACAATCCCTGGACGGAGAGGAATGACAGCCGGTCCCACGGCATCGCCTTGAACTGGATGTGGCACAACGTCATCCGTCCGGGCCGCCCAAGGGCGTTCGGTTTTGTCGACGATGACATGTTCGCGATAGCACCCGTGAGTCCCTTCGCGCCGCTCGGGAACCAGCGCTTCTATGGCGATCTGCGATGGGCCGGCGACCGTTGGTTCCTGTGGGCGGGCTATTGCTTCTATCGGTTCGATTCGGTCTGTGACGAGCCGCTCGACTTCGGTCTCGATTGGTTTGTCGGACTGGATACGGGCGGGGGCAACTGGGAAGTGCTTTACTGCAAGACCGATCCGGCCAGCCTCCCGGACCGGCCGATCTCCACGATCCCCGCGCTTCCCGGACGCACGGTCGCGCAGGCAAGCTTCGAGCGGCGTTGCGAATGGCTGCACGAAGTCGGCTGGGGCAACGACCCGGCGTTTCGTGGCGAGAAGCGAAGCGCCCTCGTTCACTTGCTCGCTCCGCACCTTCCTGCGGACATGGCGGAGCGACTGGTCGCGGCTCATCCCCTCGCATAGCCGGTCTATCGCGTCGCGACGCAACGGACCATCTCGGCGCAGACAACGTAGATGTTGATGCTATCGCTGCTCGAACTGAACGTTGCGACCGGCGAGAATGCGCTGATGTCGATGGGAATCGGAACCCTCTTCGGGTCGCCTTCGGAAAATACGACGAGTACGTCGAATTCTTTCTTCTTCTCGAAATCGGTTGGCGGCAGTCCCAGAAGACGCGTGATGCCGCCTGTCGTGCGGTACGAGCGCCCGGAGAAGTAGGCGACCCTTGCATCGTTGATCCAGATTCTCGACACCTTGGGAACGTTCTTCTGGACCCACCGGCCAGCGTCTTTGACTTGATCTGAAGCGCTTGGCTGCGGCAGATCGAATACGAAAGTCGCTAGGCTCGCGATCACCAGCGAGGGAAAGACGACGAAAGCGCGCGGCCGGAACATCAACAGTTCCCGCCAACTCGATGTCGCGCAGAAGATGATGCCGAACATGGCGATCAGGGCCAGCGCCATCGGGTAGCGCCAGTCCATCAGCGCGTTGATGAAGCCGACGAGGAAAAGCATCGGCATCTGCGCAAGGGTGAACCACGCGATCGGCAGTACCGCCTTTCTCGGAACCAGACGGTTGGGAATGAAGGCGAACAGGCCGAAGATGGCGAAGACGGGCGTGATCGCGCGGATCGTGTCCATCACCGTCATGCCGAGGACTACGCTGGCGTAGGCCGACCATTTCCGGCCCGTACCACCCTGCAGGACTTCCGTCGCGAGAACGTCGACGCGATGCTGGATGACGTCGGTGAACAGGGAAATGTCGACCGTCGCGGCTTTGCCGGCGATCCACCTGCCGAGGGTTCCGTTGATCCAGATGCTGAAGGCAAAGGGCAACAGGAGCGTGGCCCCGGAGATGAGCACGGCGACGGTCGACACCTGCGCCGTGACGGTGCGCATCCTTTTCAGCACGTAGTAGCCCACCACGAGGAGAGCGAGGTAGAGCCCTTCGACCCGGAAGAGGGTCGCGCCCAGCAACGCAGCGGCCAAGCCCAGCTTCCGCCATACGGACGGCCGTTCGTTGTCGGCAACCGCGAGGTACATCGCCGTCATGAACAGGGCGATGTAGCCGTGGTCGCGGATGATCCAGGACCGCAACTGCATCAGTTGCGGCTGAAAGATGATGAAGACCGTCGCAATCGTGACTACCGCGCGGTCCCTGTTGGAGAATTCCGAAGCCAGTGCGATGAAAGCGAGCGTCGTGACGACCGTGAACAGCGCGTTGACGACCTGTGCGGCGAGGAATGCCTCCAGGCCCGTCGCTACCTGGGTGAGCGCGACGACGACGCTGTAGGCCGGCCATTTGTAGACCGCCAGCCCGTCGTAGAAGCGCCCCGCGGCAAAGTAATCGGATGCGCGGAGATAGAGCGACGCATCCGGATTCGGGATCGACCCCATCCACGTGCTCCACGCCGAAAGCGCTAGGCTGGCGATCGCGGCGCACAGGTAGTGCCACCTCAGGGGGGATGCGCCGATTTGGTATTGTCCTGCCACCAAAATCCCGTCCGATCGCCCACGCTGAAATCGATTTAAAGAATCGAATGCCCCTACGGCAAGGCGCTGCGGCGAGTAAACCGGCCTTCCATGTGAAAAGGCATGGCGCCGGACGCTCCGGCATGCCGCCCGAGCGTCCGCTTCGCGCCGGAGCTTCGAACGACCCTACGCCTTCAGGCCTTCCTTGTGCACCCAGGCCTCGGTATCGGCCAACGCCAGCTCGAATCGATCGAACAGTTCGTTGAGTTCCGCCTCGGTGATGATCATCGGCGGGCAGAACGCGATCGTATCGCCGATCGCCCGCAGGATCGCCCCGTGGTTCTCGAGGAATCGCGACAATTGGGCGGCGACGCCCTTCTTCGGGTCAAAGGGCCGTTTCGTTGCCTTGTCGGCAACGAGTTCGGCGCCGCCGACGAGACCGCAGAACCGGCTTTCGCCGATCAGCGGATGCTCGGCGATCCGCCTCAGACGGGCCTCGAACACCGGGGCCAAGGCGCGGACTCGGCCGAGGATGTCCCTCTTCTGGTAGATCTCGATTGCCTTCACGCCGAGCGCGCAGCCGAGCGGATGTCCGCCATAGGTGAAGCCGTGGCCGAAGGTTCCGACCGCTGCCGAATTGTCGACGCAAGCCTGGTAGATATCCTCCGGCACGAGCACGGCGCCGAGCGGAGCGTAGGCGGCCGTCAGTTGCTTGGCAGCCGAGATAGTATTCGGCTTCATTCCAAGGGTCTGACATCCCCACCAGTTGCCCGTACGTCCGAAGCCGTTGATCACTTCGTCGTCGATGAACAGGATCTCATGCTCTTCCAGGATCGGCTGGATCGCAGGGAAGTAATCCTTCGGCGGGACAATGACGCCGCCTGCGCCCATGACCGGC
>CAYJMY010000257.1:0-6068 GCA_964371125.1 uncultured Mesorhizobium sp.
GCCCAGGGTGCATGCTCGCGGCTCGATCCGCAGCCGAAATTGTCGCCGGCGACCAGGATCTGCGCCTTGCGGTAGGCCGGCTTGTTGAGCACGAAGTCCGGGTTCTCCGA
Source organism: uncultured Mesorhizobium sp. (assembly GCA_964371125.1). Classification (GTDB taxonomy): domain Bacteria; phylum Pseudomonadota; class Alphaproteobacteria; order Rhizobiales; family Rhizobiaceae; genus DUSC01. The sequence goes on from CAYJMY010000257.1 coordinate 111, forward strand.
ACCGTCCTCGCGATAGCGCATCTCGGCGAAGAGACCCGTGCCCAGCCCGGTGCGCTTGATCGTCTTAAGGTAGTCCTTCGGGATGATCATGTCGGTGTCGACATTGACGATCGGCAGCGGCGCGGCAACGCCGGTCAGCTTGGTGAACTTGTCCATGGCTTTCGTCTTCCGGGCTTCGGTCGGGACTTGCGGCAGACGCTTTACACAGTCTTTCCGGGCAATCAAAGGGGAAAAGGGGAACGTCCTTCGGCGGAACCGGGCGTTCGTCGGCGACGGAGCGACGTTCGGCCGCGACATTGCGGGGAGACAGGGGCGAAAACGAGCGTTAGTTTCCTCGCCTTGTGCGCGCCGACGGTGTGGTGAGGACCAATCAATACCCACGCCGTGACGGTTCGCGGGCGATGATGCCGAAACGCCGGGAGCGCTTTGACATCGGTCATTTCGGCCTCTTTCGCCAGCGCCTATGAAAATTGCCACTTCGCTGCGTGCGCCGCCCGCGTACGCGTCGTCCGACGCCACGACAACGAGGAGGACTTCCCGTGAACAATCCGCCCAAGACGATCCTGTTCGCCACGGACTTCAGCAGCCGCTGCGACCGCTCGCTCGAACGCGCGATGCTTCTCGCCATGCAATGGAACGCCAGGCTGATCCTTCTCCACGTGCTCGAAAGGCGCCGCGTCGGCATGGCGGACGATGCGCGCCGTGCCGAGGAGGTCCGCCTGCACGGACTGCTGCGCGCCGAGTTCGGCGATCACGCCGGCGAGACCGAGACGCGGATCGCCCGCGGCCCGGTCGGCGACACGGTTGTCGCCACGGCGAGCGAAATCGGCGCCGACCTCGTCGTCACGGGAGTCGCCCGCTACGACGAACTCGGTGATTTCGTGCTCGGCACTACGGTCGATCGCCTCGTGCGGCACAGCCCCGTGCCGGTGCTCGTCGTCAAGAAGCGCGCCCGCTCGGCTTATGACGACATCGTCGTGGCGACCGACTTCTCGCCATGTTCGGGCGCGGCGCTGCTGACGGTGGCGGCGATGTTCCCGAAGGCGCGGCTGCATCTCGTCCATGCCTATCATGTGCCGTTCGAAGGGCTGATCAGCAAGGAGGCGAACCGCGACGCCTTCGAGAAGGAGCATGCCGCCGAGATGGCGACCTTCCTTTCCGGCCTGTCGCTGCCCGACGAGATCGGCGCGCGGCTTTCCACGCATGTCGTCTATGGCGAGACCGAAAACGCGGTGGAGTCCGTGGTGAAGGCGACCGGCGCCGGGCTCGCCGCGATCGGCACACACGGCCGCAGCGGCTTCGTCGCGGCGATGATCGGTTCCATCGCCGAGGCGATGCTGGGCGCGCTCGACTGCGACGTGCTGACGGTCAGATCACGTTGAGCTCGCGATAGGGCCGGCCGGCGGCGATGCGTTCGTAACCGAAGACCGAGCAGTCGATGGTGCGCCAGCCGCCGTGGACCACCAGTTCGGCGATCGCCTTGCCCACCGCCGGCGCCTGCTGCAGCCCGTGGCCGGAGAAGCCGTTGGCGAAGACGAAGTTGCCGACCTCCGGGTGCGGGCCGATGACGGCGTTCTGGTCGAGCGTGTTGTAGTCGTAGTGGCCGACCCAGGCCCGCGTCGGCTTGATCGCCTCGAAGGCGGGGATGCGGGTGGCCAGCGCCGGCCAGATGATTTCCTCGAACAGCGGCCAGTCCGGCTGGAAATCGGCAGGATCGGCGGCCATCTCGCCTTCTTCGGACTCGGCGCCGCCGGCGATGTAGACGCTGCCCTCGGGGCGCACGTAGATGCCGCTCGGGTCGACGAGCAGCGGCATGTCGGCGAAACGGTCGCGCGCCTCGAAGACGAAGACGTTGCGCTTGCGCGGCTCGACGGGAAGGGCAAGGCCAGCCAGCCCGGCGACGCGCCCGGCGTTCGGCCCGGCGGCGTTGACGACGAGCCCCGCTTCGAGCCGCTCGCCGGAATCGAGGCGCACGGCGTCGATGCGGTTGCCGGTGCGCTCGACGCCGGCGACGGAGGCCGTGAGGAGATCGACGTTCATGCCGCGCAGCGCCTTGCGGAACAGCATCAGCATCGCGTGGGCGTCGAACCAGCCCTCGCCGCTGCGGCCATAGGCGCCGGCGGCGATGCCTTCGGTCGACAACCAGGAGAAGCGGCGGGACAGTGCTGCGGCGTCCTCCAGCACGATGTCGGCGCCTTCTTCCGCCTGGACGCCGTGGTTGGCGGCGAGCACGGGAAAGCCCTCGTCGGTGGCGAGGATGAGGTAGCCGTTCTCGCGGAAGCCGATGTCGGCGCCCAGGCCGAACTCTTCCTCGAGGCGGCGGAACAGGGAGAGGGTGAAGCGCGACAGGCGGATGTTCTCGGGAATCGAGAACTGCTGGCGGATCGAGGCGCAGGACAAAGTCGTCGCCGAATGGGCGAAGTTGGGGTCGCGCTCGACGACGGCGATCGAGCCGGAAAAACCCTCCTGGCGCAGGAAGTATGCGACCGAGCTGCCGACGATCGCGCCGCCGATGATGATGATGTCGTACCGTGCCATGTCGTCCGTCCCGTCGCCCGGCTGGCCGGGGTCCGCGTTACAGCCATTGCCGTGCGTCGGCTTGCAAGGGCCAGCATTGCGCGGCAAGAAGACCAGATGAAGCGCAAGGATTCTCCCCGCCGCTCGGTGCTCTACGTACCGGCTTCCAACGCCAAGGCAATGGGCAAGATCGCCTCGCTCGCCTGCGACGCCGTCATCCTCGACCTCGAGGATGCGGTGGGGCCGCAGGAGAAGGCCGGCGCGCGCGACAATCTGCGCGCTTTCTTCGCCGCGCCGCCGGCGCTGGCCGGCGAGATCGTCATACGCATCAACGCCTCGTCGGGCGAATGGGGCCGCGACGACCTCGATCTCGCTGCCGCGCTGGCGCCCGACGCCGTGCTCCTGCCCAAGGTCGATACGCCGCGCGACGTGCTCGAGGCGGGCGATTTCCTCGACGAGCATGGCGGCGCGGAAACGGCGCTGTGGGCAATGGTCGAGACGCCGAAGGCGATCCTCAACATCGGCGCCATCGCCGAACTCGGCCGCGATCCGGCGTCGCGTCTTTCCTGCCTGGTCGCAGGCACCAACGACCTGGTCAAGGAGACCGGCGTGCTGGCGACGCCCGACCGGCGCTACCTGCAGGCCTGGCTGATGCAGATCGTGCTGGCGGCGCGCTCGACGCCCTCGACGGCGTGAGCAACGATTTCCGCGACCTCGAGGCCTTCGCCAGGGAGTGCGCCGAGGGCGCGGCGATGGGCTTCGACGGCAAGACGCTGATCCATCCCGCCCAGATCGGGCCCGCCAACGCCGCCTTTTCGCCGGCGCCCGAGGCGCTGGCAGCCGCCCGCGCCATCGTGGCGGCGTTCGCCCTTCCGGAGAACCGCGGCAAGGGCGTTCTGTCGATCGACGGGCGGATGGTCGAGCGGCTGCATCTGGCGCAGGCCGAAAAACTCATTTCCAGGACAGGCGACAGGGAGACCGCGACGTGAAGCTTTACCGATTCCTCACCGGACCGGACGACGCCAGCTTCTGCCACAAGGTGACGGCGGCGCTGAACAAGGGCTGGCTGCTGCACGGCGCGCCCACCTACGCCTTCGACGCGGCGGCGAATTTGATGAAATGCGGACAGGCCGTGGTCAAGGAAGTCGACGGGATCGACTACGAACCGGGGCTGAAGCTCGGCGACTATTGAGCGGCCGGCGCCGCCGGCCGTCGCGACATGGGCGGCCGCGGCAGGTTCGGCGCGATCAGCCGGCGGGCGAGGAGACGGCCTCGTCGGCGGCCTCCTCGATGCGCTCCATGTCGTCGTCGGAAAGGCCGAAATGATGGCCGATCTCATGGATCAGGACGTGGGTGACGATGGCGCCGAGCGATTCCTCGTTCTCGGCCCAATAGTCGAGGATGGCGCGGCGGTAGAGGGTGATGCGGTTCGGCCCCTCGCCGGTCTGCGGGTTCCAGCGCTCGGCGATGCCGCGGCCCTCGAACAGGCCGAGCAGGTCGAACGGCGTCTCCAACGAGAGATCGTCCATGATCTCGTCGGTCGGGAACTCGGCAACCTGGATGACGATGTCGCCAGTGAGCTTGCGGAACTCCTCGGGGAGATGGGCATAGGCCTCCAGGGCGAGGAATTCCATCTCCTCCATGGAGGGCGACAGCTGTTCGTGCCAGGCACGGGTCTGATAGATGCGGGCCATTCTTCGTCCTTTTGACCGCATATAGCCCTTACCGGCGCGGCTTTCGAGGCCTTTCCGGCGACAAGGCCGCGCGAGCGGAGGGTCGGCGAGGAATAAATTCTCGCCAATCCCGCTTGACTCTTCCGGTGGGCTCTGGAATCCATAAGAACATAACATGAACAGAGACCGGGACAAACCGACATGGCGACATCCGCCGTGGCGCGGGAAGCCGTTTTGTCCTTGCGCCGGACAATTGCGAAGATCGAGGGCAGGCCAGCCGAGCGCCTGGAGGCGCCGGTGCCGGTATCTGCCGCGCCGGCGTTGACCGCGACGGTGCTGCGCCGCGGCGTCGTGCCGGCCTTCGCGGCGGAGGCGCAGGAGGTCGTCGAAAGCTGTCTCGCCACGGGCGCCGAGCGCCTCGACCGGGCGCTGGGCGGCGGCCTGCCCATGGCGGCGCTGACCGAGATCCACGGGGTCGCGGCGCGCGACGCAGGCGCGGCGAGCGGCTTTGCGCTCGCCGTGGCCGGCCGCATCGGAAGGCGGCGCCGGGAGCGCGGCGAGGCCGGTCCGGTGCTGTGGATCGGCGCCGGCCCAGCCTTCACCGAGGCCGGCTTTCCCCATGCTCCCGGCGCGGCCCGTCTCGCCGGCCTCGGCGCGGATGAACTTCTGTTCTGCGCGGCGCCGAGGCTCGCCGATGCGCTGTGGGTGGCCGAAGAGGCTGCCCGGCTCGACGCGCTCTCGCTGGTGCTGGTCGAGGTGCGCGGCAATCCCGCCCGGCTCGACCTGACGGCGACCCGTCGGCTGCACCGGCGGGCGCAGATCGCCGGCCGGCCCGTGCTGCTGCTGCGCCAGGCCGCGGTGGCGGAACCGACGGCCGCGCCGGCGAGGCTCCTGGTCTCGGCCGCCCCGGCGGCACTGCGCGCCACGCTGGCCGGACCGCTGCCGGGCACGCTCGGCCATCCGGCCTTCGCGGTCACGATCGGCAAGGGTCGCGCCGCCTTCCCCGGACCCTTTTTTCTGGAGTGGAACCCAAATGAACTCTCGTTTTGCGAAAGACGGCCGCAGGATGCTGGCGCTGTGGTTCCCGCATCTGCCCGCCGAACGGATCCTGCGCCAGCGGCTGGGGCGGTCGTGGCGTTCGCGCCCGCCGGGCGGCAGCCGGGCGGCGCTGGTCATCAGCCACCGCGACACGAACGCCCAACGGATCGCGGCCCTCGACGAGCAGGCTGAGGCGCTCGGGCTGAAGCCCGGCATGGGCGTCGCCGACGCCCGGGCCATGCACCCCTCGATCGAGGTCGTCGAGGCGGATGCGCAGGCCGACCGGCGGCTGCTCGAAGGCCTCGCCGACTGGTGCGACCGCTACACGCCGCTGGTCGCCGTGGACGGCGGCGACGGCCTGTTCCTCGACATCAGCGGCTGCGCCCATCTCTTCGGCGGCGAACGGGCCATGCTGGACGACCTCATGGCGCGACTCTTCCACCAGGGCTTCGACGTCCGCGCCGGGCTGGCCTCGACGCCGGGCGCGGCCTGGGCGGCGGCGCGCTTCGGCCTTTCCCCGATCGGCCCGGGCGAGGAGGAGGAGGCCCTGGCGCCGCTTCCGCTTTCGGCGCTGCGGCTGGAGCCGGCGGTGCGCGCCGGCCTGGAGAGCATCGCCTACCAGACGCGCGAGCTGGTGGAGTGCATGGAGGCCGACGCCGGCGAGCCGCTGCGCGAATTGCGGGTGGATGGCGGGGCCGCCGTCAACGACTTCCTGATGCAGTTTCAGGCC
>CAYJMY010000258.1:0-3622 GCA_964371125.1 uncultured Mesorhizobium sp.
CGTAGTGCGTCGGGTGCACGTCGCGCACCTCGAAGCCGGCGCGCTCGCGGGTCAGACCGCCAGGCCCGAGCGCCGAGAGACGACGCTTGTGCGTGATCTCGGAGAGCGGATTGGTCTGGTCCATGAACTGCGACAGCTGCGAGGAGCCGAAGAACTCGCGCACGGCAGCGGCCGCAGGCTTGGCGTTGATCAGGTCCTGCGGCATGACCGTGTCGATCTCGATCGACGACATGCGCTCCTTGATGGCGCGCTCCATGCGCAGCAGGCCGACGCGGTACTGGTTCTCCATCAGTTCGCCGACCGAACGCACGCGGCGGTTGCCGAGATTGTCGATGTCGTCGATCTCGCCCTTGCCGTCGCGCAGCTCGACGAGCGTCTTCACGACCGCGAGGATGTCGTCCTTGCGCAGCACGCGGACCGTGTCGGCGGCGTCGAGTTCGAGGCGCATGTTCATCTTGACGCGGCCGACGGCCGACAGGTCGTAGCGCTCGGAATCGAAGAAGAGCGAGTTGAACATCGCCTCGGCCGTGTCCATCGTCGGCGGCTCGCCCGGGCGCATGACCCGGTAGATGTCGAACAGCGCGTCCTGGCGGCTCTCGTTCTTGTCGACGTTGAGCGTGTTGCGGATGTAGGCGCCGATGTTGACGTGGTCGATGTCGAGGATCTCGATCTCATCCTCGCCGGTGCTGACCAGCACCTTCAGCGTCTTCTCGTCGATTTCGTCGCCGGCCTCGAGATAGATCTCGCCGGTAGCGTAGTTGACGATGTCCTCGGCGAGGTAGCTGCCGTACAGGTCCTCGTCGGTGGCCTTGATCGCCTTGAGGCCCTTTTCGGCAAGCTGCTTGGCCTGGCGCGCGGTGATCTTCTTGCCGCTCTCGACGACGATCTCGCCGGTGTCGGCATCGACGAGGTCGGACACCGCCTTGAGGCCGCGGAAACGATCGACCGAGAACGGGATGCGCCAGTGGTCGCCGGCGCGCTTGTAGGTGATCTTGTTGTAGAAGGTCGACAGGATCTCCTCGCCGTCCATGCCGAGCGCCATCAGCAACGACGTCACCGGGATCTTGCGGCGACGGTCGATGCGGGCGTGCACGACGTCCTTGGAATCGAACTCGATGTCGAGCCAGGAGCCGCGATACGGGATGACGCGGGCGGCGAAGAGCAGCTTGCCGCTCGAGTGCGACTTGCCCTTATCGTGGTCGAAGAACACGCCCGGCGAACGGTGCATCTGGCTGACGATGACGCGTTCGGTGCCGTTGACGATGAAGGTGCCGTTCGACGTCATGAGCGGCATGTCGCCCATGTAGACGTCCTGCTCCTTGATGTCCTTGATCGACTTGGCGCCGGTGTCCTCGTCGAGATCGAACACGATCAGGCGCAGCGTCACCTTCAGCGGCGCGGCGTAGGTCAGGTCGCGCTGGCGGCACTCGTCGACGTCGAATTTCGGCGCCTCGAACTCGTACTTGACGAATTCGAGCATCGCCGTCTGCGAGAAGTCGGAGATCGGGAAGACCGACTTGAAGACGGCCTGCAGTCCCTCGTCGGGGCGGCCGCCCTTGGGCTCCTCCACCATCAGGAACTGATCATAGGATGCCTTCTGAACCTCGATGAGGTTCGGCATCTCCGCAACCTCCGGAATCTTTCCGAAGAACTTGCGTACGCGCCTGCGACCGTTGAAAGTGTGGGTCTGGGCCATCGTCGCTCCTTGCTGCATTTTGGCTTCGTCTTGCCAAAGTCACGACCGCCGCGCTCGGCGGTCCGTTCAAAACGGGTGAAAACCCGTTTCCAGAGGGCCGCTCCCGGCCCTCTGGAAAGAGGTTTCCGCTACCAGGCTCCGATACGCGGCGCTCCGGACCGAGCCGGCATCGGGGGGCGGGGGCCCCCGCCCCCGCCCCCCCCCAGCCCTGAATGAGTTAGCCCCGGGCATCGGGGGCGGGGCGCCCGCGCCCCCGACAACCGCAAGACTTACTTCAGTTCGACCTTGGCGCCGGCTGCTTCCAGCTGGGCCTTGATCTTGTCCGCGTCGGCCTTGGAAACGGCTTCCTTGACCGGCTTCGGAGCGCCCTCGACCAGGTCCTTGGCTTCCTTGAGGCCGAGGCCGGTGATGGCGCGGACTTCCTTGATGACCTCGATCTTCTTCTCGCCGACGGCGGCGAGGATGACGTCGAACTCGGTCTTCTCCTCGACCGGAGCTGCAGCGGCGACAGCGCCACCGGCGGCGGCGACGGCCACCGGCGCGGCGGCGGAGACGCCCCACTTCTCCTCGAGCAACTTCGACAGCTCGGCCGCCTCGAGGACGGTCAGCTTCGACAGGTCTTCAACGATCTTGGCGAGATCAGCCATTTTTGTATTCCTTCAAAAGGTTCGAACAGGTGTTGTTGACAGCGAGGAACGGCCTCATGCCGCCTCGTCCTTCCGGGCGTAGGCGCCGAACACGCGGGCGAGCTGAGCCGCCGGCGCGTTGACGACCTGGGCGATCCGGGTTGCCGGGGTGGCGATCATGCCCACCAGCCTGGCGCGCAGCTCGTCGAGCGACGGCAGCGTGGCGAGAGCCTTCACCCCGTCGGCGTTGAGTGCGGTCGCTCCCATCGCGCCGCCGAGAATGACGAGCTTGTCATTCCCCTTGGCGAAATCGGAGGCGACCTTCGGCGCCGCAATCGGATCGGCCGAATAGGCGATCAGCGTCTGTCCGGTGAACAGATCGACGATGCCTTCGGATCCCGTGCCCTGAAGAGCGATTTTGGCGAGACGGTTCTTCGCGACTTTGACGGTGCCGCCCGCGGCGCGCATCTTCGACCTCAGGTCGTTCATTTGCGCCACGGTGATACCGGCGTAGTGGGCCACGACGACTGAACCCGCGTTCTGGAACGCTTCGTTCAGGCCCGTGACGAATTCGCGCTTTTCCGCTCTATCCACTGCCTATCTCCAGTTGACCCCCGCTCCATTCGCGAACCGGGGATCGGGTTGCCTTCTGCCGGGCGGGCGTCCATTCCTGGATCCCGAACGGCGCTCGAGGATCCTGCCCCCTTTCCGTCGGTCCGGTTTCCCGGAAGCCGCGCGCAAAAGGCCAACACGGTTCGAACCTTCAATCGGAGCACTGCTCCGCTTTCCGGTCGTCACCCGTCTCATGCAGGCCCATACGAATTAAGGCGAGCCGCCTGCAATCTCGGACAGGATGTCCGGGGCGGAACGTCCGCCCCAAAATCCGATCCCCGATGATCGGGGACCGGAATTCTTAATCGGACCAGGCCATTCGCGCCCGATCCTCATGCAATTCGTCAGGACGCTGCCAGCGTGGCGACGTCGAGCTTGAGGCCCGGGCCCATGGTCGAGGTGAGCGACACCTTCTTGACGTAGTTGCCCTTGGCGCCGGCCGGCTTGGCCCTGGTCACCGCGTCGGTGAAGGCGCGGATGTTCTCTTCGATCGCCTTGGCGTCGAAGGAGACCTTGCCGACGCCGGCATGCACGATGCCGGCCTTCTCGACGCGGAACTCGACCGCGCCGCCCTTCGAAGCCTTCACGGCGGCGGCGACGTCGGGCGTCACGGTGCCGACCTTCGGGTTCGGCATCATGCCGCGCGGACCGAGCACCTTGCCCAGACGGCCGACCAGCGGCATCATGT
>CAYJMY010000258.1:3632-5964 GCA_964371125.1 uncultured Mesorhizobium sp.
ACAAAACCGCGGCGGCCTTCCTCCCGGGCCCCCCCCACCCCCCGGGCCCCGCGTTGGGCGCCCCCCGCGGCACGAGCCTCGTCGGCCTTGTCGCCGCGGGCGAATACGGCGACGCGCACGTTGCGGCCGGTGCCGTTGGGCAGGTTGACGACGCCGCGGACCATCTGGTCGGCGTGACGCGGATCGACGCCGAGGTTCATGGCGATTTCGATCGTCTCGTCGAACTTGGCCGAAGCCCGATCCTTGAGCATCTTCACGGCTTCCGAAAGGCCGTAGGCCTTGTTGCGGTCGATGCCCTCGCGGGACTTCGTTACGCGCTTAGCAATCTTCGCCATGATCTCAGCCCACCACTTCCAGGCCCATCGAGCGCGCCGAGCCCTCGACCATGCGCATGGCCGCCTCGACGTCGTTCGCGTTCAGGTCCTTCATCTTCTTCTCGGCGATCTCGCGCACCTTGGCGCGGTCGATCTGGCCGACCTTGGTCTTGCCCGGCTCCTTGGAGCCCGACTTAAGGTTGGCGGCCTTCTTCAGGAAGTAGCTCACCGGGGGCGTCTTCATGACGAAGGTGAACGACTTGTCCTGGTAGTAGGTGATCACGACCGGAACCGGCGATCCCTTTTCCATCTCCTGGGTCTGCGCGTTGAACGCCTTGCAGAACTCCATGATATTGATGCCACGCTGACCGAGCGCCGGGCCGATCGGGGGCGACGGCGTCGCCGAACCCGCGGAAACCTGGAGCTTGAGCTGGCCCGCAACTTTCTTTGCCATCTCTCATCTGCCTTTCATCGTGCCGGACAAACCGGCGGTTGCAGTTGGTGGTCCGGAGATGCGGCCGGCAAAGCCGCCTCGTCCTCCCACCGCCCGGACGCGCGGTTGCCCGCCCGCCCTGCCCGCGCGCATCGAGCGCCGGGCATCCGGATCAGCTCTTCTCGACCTGTCCGAATTCGAGATCGACGGGCACGGCGCGCCCGAAGATCGAAACTTCCACCTTGAGGCGGGCGCGCTCCTCGTCCACTTCCTGGACCGTGCCGTTGAACGACGCGAACGGGCCGTCGGAAACGCGCACGGCCTCGCCGATCTCGAAGGTGACCGACGGCTTCGGCCGCTCGACGCCTTCCTGGACCTGGTGAAGGATGCGCTCGGCCTCCTTGTCGGTGATCGGCATCGGCTTGGCGGTGTGACGGTCCTCGCCGAGGAAACCCGTGACGCGCGGCGTATTCTTGACCAGGCTGATGACCGCGTCGTTCAGATCGGCCTTCATCAGCACGTAGCCGGGAAAGAACTTGCGCTCGGCGTCGATCTTCTTGCCGCGACGGACCTCGACGACCTTCTCGGTCGGCACCACGACCTGCTCGATACGGTTCTTCAGGCCTTTCTGTTCGGCCTTCTTCTCGATATCCTCGGCTACCTTCTTCTCGAAATTCGAGTAGGCGTGGACGATGTACCACCGCGCAGTCATCTCAGATGTTCTCCGTAGTCGGTCTATCGCGCGATGCCGAGGATCAGTTCGATCCCGAACGCCATGAGCTGGTCGGCGGCGAAGAAGAAGATCGAAGCGATCACCGCGAATGCAAGGACCATCATCGTCGAGATCACGGTTTCGCGCCGCGACGGCCAGGTGACCTTCGCGGTTTCCGACCTCACCTGCTGAAGAAAGATGAAGGGGTTGGTCGTCTTCGATGCCATTTAGCCGCTCTGTATTGCGAGGACCCGTTGTCCGGGCCTTCTGGATGATCCCGCGTCCGGGAGATGTCGCATCCGGCGGCCGCCCGCGAATCGTTACGCGGGAACCGTCCATGCGATTAAGGCGCGTAAAGCAGGTTTCCCAGCTCCACGCGCCGCGTGTCCGTTTCGCCTACATAAAGCCGATTCCCCGCCCATGCAAGTGGCGGTTTCTCGCTTTACTTCCCAAACGCCGGCGTGAAACCATCCAATCGTTCCTTCCCGGCTATGGCGTCTCTCGCATGATGGTACCGGGCGAGACCGGTCCGGGCGGCTTGCGCCGTCCGCAAGATGGCAGGGGCAACAGGGCTCGAACCTGTGACCTGCGGTTTTGGAGACCGCCGCTCTACCAACTGAGCTATACCCCTAAGCCGCGATACCGGCAACATTCGCTTTACCGGTCGGCCGGCTGTTGCACGACTGCCCCGAAGACAGCCTCGCTCCGCCGCGCCCGTCTCTATCCGCTCGTCGGCCGGGCTTCAAGAGTTTTTACGCAAGGCGGGTGTCGACACCCGCCGTCCGGATTGTTCCGCGGGAGCGTGTCCCGCGCCCGCCTCAGATCCGTCCAGGCCGTTATTAAGTGATAGAGACGACGCTGCCGGCGCCGCCC
>CAYJMY010000259.1:0-5958 GCA_964371125.1 uncultured Mesorhizobium sp.
GAGGGCCGCCCTTTTTCGTTTGGCGGGGCCTACGGCTTGCGAACCACCGCGCCAGCGCCTCGGCGACGCTGCTCCAGTCGACGGCGGCGAAGTCGCGGCCGTGGCGGGTGATCACGAGTCCCCTCTGCGGGAACACGAACACGAACTGCCCCTTGTTGCCGCGCGCCGAATAGTAGGGGCCGAGGCCTTCCGCCTCGTGCGTCCACCACCACCGGCCGTAGCCGGACGGGGAGGCGAAGCCGGTGGGAAGCGCCGGCGCTGTCGAGGCATCGACCCATTCCGCCGGCAGGATGCGCCGGCCGTTGAATTCGCCGCGGTGCAGATAGAGCGAGCCCAGCTTGGCGAAATCGATGGCGCGGGCGTTGAGGCCGCTCTCCATCTTCTCGAAGCCTTGCTCTTTGGAATCGATCGACCAGGTGGCGTCGGCCTCGGCGCCGACCGGCTTCCAGATCTTCTCCGACAGGTAGTCGGCGACGCTGCGGCCCGTGGCGCGCTCGAGGATCATACCGAACAGCAGCGGGTTGTAGTTGTTGTAGTGGAAGCGCTTGCCCGGCGCTTCCTCGACCCGGGTCTTGCGCAAGGCGAGGCCGCGCAGGTCGGCATCGTAGTAGGTCAGTGCGTCGTCCGACCACGGCACGCCGTACTCCTCGTAGTGCAAGCCCGACGACATGGTGACGAGGTGGCGGATGGCGATGTCGGCGAAGCGCGGATCGCGCTCCAAAAGTTCGGGAATGTATTTCGTCACCGGATCGTCGATGCTCGATATGGCGCCGTCGGCGAGCGCGGCACCGAGCATTGCCGAATCGAACGACTTCGCCACCGAGAACGAGGTCTGCACGGCGTCGTGGCCGGAGCCGTTGAAATACCGTTCGTAGAGAAGCCGATCGTCCTTGATGACCAAGAAGGCCGTCGTCTGAGACCCGGCGAGGAGATCGCCGAGCTTCTTTCCGCCCGGTAGGACAGGCGTCGCGGGCAGGCCGTCGGAGTAGCCTTCGGCCTCTTCGTAGACATAGGCCGTGCCCGACGCGGGCACGGCACGCGACGGGAAGCGCGTATGGTCGTCGACGTCGGCGTCTCCCCAGGCGATCGATCGTGCGAGGCCGGAGCTGTCGGTCTGCGTGACGGCAATGCCGTAGGCGACGCCGTACAACGCGGCCAGCGCCACGACGCCGACGAGGACCGCGCGCCCTGCCCGTGCGAACCTCATGATGGCGCTCCTCTCCTCCGTCTCCAGGACGGCCGAGCGAGCCACCGGGCCGAACGCCTGTCAATGGCCCGCCCGGCATTTGCCGGCGGCGCCCCGATCCCCATAGGACGGGCAAATTGGAAACGCGTTCCGCTTTCCGCGGAATCGCGCGAACGCCTGTTCCTTGGTCGCCCGTCCCGCGGACAGTAGTTTGCGCAAGAACGCAGGGGACTCGGAATGGAGGAATTTTTGCTCTTCGCCGCCGTCGGCTTCCTTGCCCAGGCCGTCGACGGAGCGCTCGGCATGGCATACGGCGTCATCTCGTCGACGACGCTGCTCGCCTTCGGCGTGTCGCCGGCGCATGCGTCGGCGGCCGTGCACGCGGCGGAACTGTTCACGACCGCGGCGTCGGGCTCGGCGCATCTCTACCACCGCAACGTCGACTGGCGCCTGTTCTGGCGGCTCGCCCCGTTCGGCATCCTCGGCGGCTGCCTCGGCGCCTATGTGCTGACGTCGGTCGACGGGGCGACGGTCAGGCCTTACGTGACCGCCTATCTGGCGATCGTCGGTCTCTGGCTGATCGTCCGCTCTTTCCGCAAGCTGCCGACGCGGCCGGTCTCGGCCCGTGTCGTCGCGCCGCTCGGGGCAGCCGGCGGCTTCCTCGACGCCGCCGGCGGCGGCGGCTGGGGGCCGATCGTCACAACCGGCCTGCTCGGCGCCGGCGGCGCGCCGCGCTATGTCATCGGCACGGTCAACGCCAGCGAGTTCCTGATCACGCTTTCCGTCTCGCTCACCTTCCTCTTCGCCGTGCTCAGCGGCCACTGGGAGGAGGCCGGCGAGGTCGCCGACAACCTCGCCGCCGTCGCCGGGCTGATCGCCGGCGGCTTGTTCGCCGCCCCGCTGGCGGGCTGGATGGTCAAGGCGCTGCACGAGACGCTTCTGCTCAGGCTCGTCGGCACGCTGATCGTACTCATCGCAGGCTGGCAGACGATGCAATATTCCGGGCTGCTGTGACGGCGGGAACCCGCGCCGCATCAGGCCGTTTCTTCTCCGTGTTCGAGAAACAGGAGAACGACATGAACAAGGACCAGGTGAAGGGCGCAGCCAAGCAGGTGAAGGGTTCGGTCAAGGAAACGGCCGGCAGCCTGACCGGCAATCCGCGCACCGAGGCCGAAGGCAAGGCCGACAAGGCCGAAGGCAAGGTGCAGAAGGGCTGGGGCGACCTGAAGGAGAAGGTCAAGGACGCGCTCTGACGGCGCTTCCTGACCAACGGCGAAGGGCGGCGGCGACGCCGCCCTTTCCGCATGCCGGCCTTGCGTCCTTCCCCGCCCTTGCCGCTCCAGCACGCATCGGTTAGGACACCGGCGCCGCCGCGCGTTTTTGCGCAATGCGGTGCGACGATGTGCACGAGCGGACGATCAGAATGGCCGACAAGTCGGAGAAAATGAAGGCGCGGCTGCCGCGCGGTTTCGTCGACCGTTCGGCCGAGGACATCCGCGCCGTCGAGAAGATGACGGCGAAGATCCGCGAGGTCTACGAACTCTACGGCTTCGAGCCCGTCGACCAGCCGATGGTCGAATACACCGACGCGCTGGGCAAATTCCTGCCCGACCAGGACCGGCCGAACGAGGGCGTGTTCTCCTTCCAGGACGACGACGAGCAGTGGCTGTCGCTGCGCTACGACCTGACCGCGCCGATGGCGCGCTTCGTCGCGGAGAACTACGAGAAGCTGCCGAAGCCCTATCGCAGCTACCGCCAGGGCTGGGTGTTCCGCAACGAGAAGCCCGGGCCGGGGCGCTTTCGCCAGTTCATGCAGTTCGACGCCGACACGGTGGGCACGCCGGGCGTCGCAGCCGACGCCGAGATGGCGATGATGATGGCCGACGTGATGGAGGCGCTGGGCATCCCGCGCGGCCAGTACGTGATCCGGGTGAACAATCGCAAGGTGCTCGACGGCGTGCTCGAGGCGATCGGGCTCGGCGGCGACGAGAACGCCGGGAGGCGGCTGATCGTGCTTCGCGCCATCGACAAGCTGGACAAGTTCGGCGTCGAAGGTGTGAAGCTGCTGCTTGGGCCGGGACGCTGGGACGGCGGTAGGGAAGGGGAAGGGGATTTTACGACGGGCGCGGGGCTGGATGAGAGGCAGGTAGATGTCGTCAAAAACTACCTTGTCGCGACCTCCGGCAGTTCATTCGTCGACGACGCTGAGTATTCTGACTCCAAGCCCATTGACGGCTATTCCAAAATAGTTGGCGATCGCAAAGTGTGGGTCGACAATCTCAAGAACATTGACCTCGCCGTTTCAGGTATCACTGAGACGAAGGTCGGCCACGCGGCCCTGCTGGAATTGCGGCAGATGTTCGAGATCACCGCCGCAGCGGGATATGGTTCCCAGCGAATTCGGTTCGACCCCTCCGTCGTCCGCGGGCTCGAATACTACACCGGCCCGGTCTACGAGGCGGAACTCCTGGCAGAAATCCCCAACGACGAAGGCCAGATCGTGCGGTTCGGCTCGGTCGGCGGCGGCGGGCGCTACGACGGCCTCGTCTCGCGCTTCCGCGGCGAGCCGGTTCCGGCAACCGGTTTTTCCATCGGCGTCTCGCGCCTGGTGACGGCGCTGAAGAACCTCGGCAAGCTGGACACGTCCGACGTGGTCGGCCCGGTCGTCGTGCTCGCCATGGACCGGGACACCGACAGCCTCGGCCGCTACCAGCGGATGGTCGGCGACCTTCGCCGCGCCGGCATACGCGCCGAGATGTATCTCGGCGGCGCCGGCATGAAGGCGCAGATGAAATACGCCGACCGCCGCGGCGCCCCTTGCGTCGTCATCCAGGGCGGCGACGAGCGCGTCAGGGGCGTGGTGCAGATCAAGGACCTCGTCGAGGGCGCCCGGATGGCGGAAAAGATCACCGACAATGCCGCATGGCGCGAAGGCCGCCCGGCGCAGGTCGAGGTCGCCGAGGCGGACATCGTCGCGACGGTGAAGGCCATCATCGCGGCGCAGAAGGCGGAGCGGGGATGACGGAAGGGGCGTCTCTGCCTTCTCACCTTGCGGGAGAAGGTGGCCGAGCGAAGCGAGGCCGGATGAGGGGTGTTGGCCAGAGCGCCGACGCCTCGTTCCGTCCAGCACCCCTCATCCGTCTCGGCGCTGCGCGCCGATCCACCTTCTCCCGCAAGGGGAGAACGACCAGCGTCCTGTCATGAAAGCCCTCGCCTCCTCCATCCTCGATGTCTTCGCCGAGCGCGGCTGCACGCCGGCCGAGGTCGCCGTGCTGCAACCGGCCGACCCGTTCCTCGACATGGCCGGCGAAGACCTGCGCCGGCGCATCTTCCTGACCGAGAGCGAGACCGGCGAGACGCTGTGTCTCCGGCCCGAATTCACCATTCCGGTCTGCCTCGACCACATCGCCAGCCAGGCGGGCACGCCGCGCCGCTATTCCTATCTCGGAGAGGTGTTCCGCCAGCGCCGCGAGGGCGGCAACGAGTTCTTCCAGGCCGGCATCGAGGATCTCGGCGACACCGATACGGCACGCGCCGACGCGCGCTCGGTCGCGGACGCCCACGCGCTGCTGGCGACCGCCCTGCCCGGCCGCCCGCTGTCGGTCGTGCTCGGCGACCAGGGCGTGTTCGAGGCCGTGCTCGCCGCGCTCGGCCTGCCGCGCGGCTGGCGCATGCGGCTGGCGCGGGCGTTCGGTTCGGCCGAACTGCTCGAAGCGGCCCTTGCCGACCTCGCCAACCCGCCGCGCGCCAACGCGCTGCCGGCCGAGGTCGCTTCGCTGGTGGCGGTGGGCGACAGCGACGCGCTCGCCGCGCACATTTCCGCGCGCATGGAGGCCGCAGCCCTGTCGGCGGCCGCCGGCCGCACGCCGGCCGAAATCGCCCGCCGGCTTCTCGAAAAGGCCGAACTGCGCAGCGTCAGGCTGTCGCGCGAGGCGTTCGATGCGCTGAAGGCCTTTCTCGCCATTCGCGTTCTGCTTTCGCAGGCGACGGCGACGCTCGAAACCTTCGCCCGTTCCGCCGGGCTGACACTCGACGGGGCGCTGGCCGCCTTTGCCGCGCGCGCCGACGCGATTTCCGCCGAAGGCCTCGACGGCGAAACGATCCACTACGATGCCGCCTTCGGCCGGCCGCTCGACTATTACACCGGCCTCGTCTTCGAGATCGGCGCGGCGGAAGCGACGCGCCCGCTTGCCGGCGGCGGCCGCTACGACCGCCTGCTCACCCTGCTCGGCGCGAAGAAAACCATCCCCGGCGTCGGCTTCTCGGTCTGGCTCGACCGCGTCGAGGCCCTGAGGGGAGCTTCTTCATGAGCGTGACTCTGGCGCTCCCCTCGAAAGGCCGGCTGAAGGAACAGGCGCTGGAGGCGCTGGCCAGGGCCGGCCTCGCGGTTTCGCTGCCGCAGGACGACCGCACCTACCGCGCCCGCGTCGCGGTCGGCAGCGCGGAGGTCGACGTCGCCTTCCTGTCGGCGTCGGAGATCGCCGGCGAACTCGGCCAGGGCACGATCGACCTCGGCGTCACCGGCGAGGATCTGGTGCGCGAGACAGTGCCTCACTGGGACGCCCGGCTGAAGATCGAGGCGCGGCTCGGCTTCGGCCAAGCCGACGTGGTCGTCGCCGTGCCGGATGCCTGGCTCGACGTCGACAGCATGGCTGACCTCGACGACGTCGCCGCCGACTTCCGCCAGCGCCACGGCAGGCGGCTCAGGATCGCGACGAAATACTGGCGGCTGACCCAGCAGTTCTTCTCGCAGATGCACGGCATCCAGGTCT
>CAYJMY010000260.1:0-5956 GCA_964371125.1 uncultured Mesorhizobium sp.
GTGCCGGCCATCTCAAGGACGACGTCATGCCGCGTTACGCGGAACTGATCTACAACGGCTTCTGGTTCTCGCCCGAGCGCGAGATGCTGCAGGCGCTCATCGACAAGAGTCAGGAGGAAGTCGAAGGCGAGGTCCGGCTGAAGCTCTACAAGGGCAACGTCATCGTCTCCGGCCGCCGCTCGCCGAAGTCGCTCTACCGCAACGACCTCGTCACCTTCGAGGACGACCGCGGAGCCTACGACCAGAAGGACGCCGAGGGCTTCATCCGCCTGAACGGACTGAGGCTGCGCACGCTGGCGGCGCGCCACCGCCAGCGCTGAGGCCGTCGTCACTTGCCGTTCGCGGGGAGAAGGAACTCACCCCCCGTCGATGGCATCCGCCATGATGACGATCGCCTTCTGGTAGACCGAGGCCGAGTTCCAGCCGGCGATCGCGCCTAGATTGGCGCTTGCCCGGCCGCCGCGATAGCCATGTGCGCGCAGGAAGTTGGCCGTCGATGCAAGCGCCGTCGCCTTGTCCTTCAGGTTCATATTGCCGACGCCGTAGTTGAGGATGTTGCCTGGCAGGAACTGCGTGTGGCCGTATTCTCCGTGCGCCGCGCCAACCGTGCTGGCACTAAGTACGCCGCGGTCGACGAGCTTGAGCGCCGCCAGGGCGTGCGGGGTGAAGAAGGCCGGCCGGCGGCAGTCATAGGCGAGCGTGACGATCGCCGAGATCGTGTTCTGTTTGCCCATGCCGGCGCCGAAACCGGTCTCCATGCCCCAAATGGCGATCAGCGGGCCGGCGGGGACGCCATAGCGGCGCTCGATGTCCGCGAACAGTGCCGCGTTCGACTTCTTGAGAGACCTGCCTTTCGAAATGATCGCCGCGCCGCCGCGCCGCTTCATGAAGGCCTCGACGTCGCCGCTGAACGCCTTCTTCACCGCGCGGTCGACCTTGATGGTGGCGGTGGCGTATGTCGCGCCGGCTAGCGCCTGGAGCCCCTTGTTCTTGACGCCGGCCGCCTTGGCCTCCTGGGCGAACTCCTGTTTCCAGGCTTCGAAGCCGCTGGCGTCCTTGCCGCAACTTGCCGCTTGGGCCGCTCCGACCCAAAACGTCAACGCCAACGCCGCCGCACCCAAAAATTTCACCTTGGCCGAAAACGCCATTCCGATCTCCTTGTTGCCCGAACGGTCTCTGACACCGCCTCAATCAAGACTAGCTGCCCACGACACGGTTAAGAACAGGTTTGCGGCAGAAGGAAGTCACACTGGTGTGAAGGTCAAAACTCCCCTAGGATCAATGTGTTGATGGCGCTGCAACGGAGGGTCGGAATGAACGACGTCGATGTGGTGATCGTGGGCGCAGGGTCGGCCGGTCTGGCGGCGGCCAAGACGCTCCAGGCGGAGGGGAAGTCGTTCGTCGTCCTCGAAGCCATGGACCGCATCGGCGGGCGGGCATGGACGTCCAGCGAACATTTCGGCGTGCCGTTCGACATCGGCTGCGCCTGGCTCCACGCCGCGGACCGCAATCCCTATTTCGACGACGCCAAGGCCGCCGGCTGGACGCTCCAGCACCACGACATGAACGTCGACCATCTTTATTTCGGCAGACGCAAGGCCAACGAGGACGAGGAGGCCGCGATGAAGATGGCGGACCTGCACCTCTCCGACCTTCTCGAAAAGCACACCGGCGACGACGACAGGGTCTCGTCGCTGCTCGCCAAGGGCCATCTGGCCCGCGCCGCAGCGACCTTCGCCGGGCCCATGGATTTCGGCAAGGACTACGACGAGATCTCGGTGGCCGACTTCAAGTCCGCCGCCGACCTCGACCCCAACTACTTTACCAAGGAAGGCTTCGGCGCGCTCGTCGCACGCTTCGGCGCCGGTGTGCCGGTCGAACTGTCCACGCCGGTGCGCAGGATCCGCTGGGACGCCCCGGGCGTCGCCTGCGAGACCGACCGCGGCACGGTACGCGCCAGGGCCGCGATCGTTACCGCATCGCCGGCGGTGCTGGCCTTCGAGGAGATCGACTTCACCCCCGACCTGCCGCACGCTCATGTCGAAGCCTTCTTCGACCTGCCGATGGGCATGTTGACGAAACTGCCGGTCGAGATCCGCGGCACACGGTTGGGCCTCAAGCCCTTCGACGATCTGCTCATCGAGCGACGGGCCGAGCACGACGTCTATTTCCTGTGCTTTCCCTTCGAACTCGACCTGATGGTCGGCTTCGTCGGCGGCGACTTCGCCTGGGAGATGTCGGCGGCTGGCGTCGAGGCCGGCATCGACTTTGTCTCCGACCGTCTCTGCGACATCTTCGGCAACGACCTGCGCAAGCAGATCGGCCGGTCGACCATGACCAATTGGGCCGGCGAGCGCTGGGTGCGCGGCGCCTACGCCGCGGCCCGCCCGGGACAGGCGGCGGCGCGCACGGTGCTCGCCCAACCGGTCGCGGAGAAGATCTTTTTCGCCGGCGAGCATCTCGCCGGCCCGCTCATCCAGACCTGCGCCGGCGCCCGGCTGTCGGGCGAGGCGGTCGCCCGGCAGGTCGTCGCGACGCTCGTCGGCTGACGACGACACCGGCGGGCAGCGATTGGGCCGCTCCCGCGGCGCGATCCGGACGGTTTCCTTGACTCTGCGATGGCCGTGGAGTAAGGACCGCCCGCATCCGGCGTGGGGCTTCCCCTGCGCCGGTTGTTCTTTGAGCCTGGAAAAGACTGACAAAAAGACGGCCGGACCGTTTCAGACGATCCAACAAGGCCGACCGAACAGCGAAAGGTAAGAAATGTTCGCAGTCATAAAGACCGGTGGCAAGCAGTACCGCGTCGCCGCCAACGACCTCCTGAAGGTCGAGAAGCTCGCCGGAAATGCCGGCGATATCGTTGAATTCACGCAGGTTCTCGCCGTCGGCGAGGGCGATGGCGCCGAGATCGGCGTGCCCTTCGTCGCCGGCGCGGTGGTCACCGCCGAGGTCGTCGAGCAGGGCAAGGCCAAGACGGTCATCGCCTTCAAGAAGCGCCGCCGGCAGAACTCGCGCCGCACGCGCGGCCATCGCCAGCTGCTGACCACGGTGCGCATTGCCGAGATCCTGACGGGCGGCGCCAAGCCGGCCAAGAAGGCCGCGGCGAAGAAGGAAGCCAAGGCCGAAGCGCCGGCAGCCGCTGTCGCCGCGCCGCTGTTTTCTGCTCCCGCCGGCGAAGGCGACGACCTCGTCGTGATCAAGGGCATCGGCCCGGTCGCGGCCGGCCAGCTCAAGGAGCAGGGCATCACCACCTTCGCCCAGCTGGCGTCGTTGACCGACGACGACGTCGCGACGATCGACGCCAACATGCCCTTCAGCGCCGACCAGATCCGGGACTGGCGCGAGCAGGCCAAGGAACTGGCGAAGTAGTCTTGCGGACTTGAATCGGGGCGCGAACAGTCCCATAAGGCAGTTGAGGCGCCTCCGACGGCGCAAAGGAGCACTGAAATGGCACACAAGAAAGCTGGCGGTTCGTCGCGCAACGGTCGCGATTCCGAGTCCAAGCGCCTTGGCGTGAAGAAGTTCGGCGGCGAGAAGGTCGTGGCCGGCAACATCATCATTCGCCAACGCGGCACCACCTGGCACCCCGGCGCCAATGTCGGCATGGGCAAGGACCATACCCTTTTCGCCGTCGCCGAAGGCGCCGTGACCTTCAACAAGAAAGCCAACGGCCGAACCTACGTGTCGGTAAATCCGATCGCAGAAGCCGCGGAGTAGCCGGTTCCGCACCAGAACACCGGCGCCCATCTCGGGAACCGGTGTCCGGCAGAATCCGGAAAAAGGATCAGGGGAGATGGGTTTCCATCTCCCCTTTTTCTTTGCCTGGAGGACTGAAAATGGTCGCCGAAACGGAAGACGCCGAAGACGAAAGCCTTGTCATTGACTGCCCGGTGCTGCTCACCGAGCGGTTGGTGCTGCGCCCGCCGCATGAGGACGACGTGCCCGACCTCACCCGGCTGGCAAACAACCGACGTGTCGCCGAGATGCTGGCGCGTATGCCGCACCCCTATGGCGAGGCCGAGGCCCGCGCCTTCATCTCCATGACGCACCGGAAAGGCCGCCCAGGCGCCACCTATGCCGTGACGCTCGCCGAGACCGGCGCCTTCGTCGGCTGCGCCGGGCTCAACGCCACCGACCGCGGCCTGGAGATGGGCTACTGGATCGCCGAGCCCTACTGGAAGCAGGGCTTCGCCACCGAGGCCGCGCACGCCCTCGTCGACCTTGCCTTCCGCGTCACCGCGATCAGCGCGCTGAGCGTATCGTGCCGGGTCATCAATCCGGCGTCGCGCCGGGTCATCCACAAGTGCGGTTTTCAGTATGCTGGGCAGGGCATGCTGAACTCGATCGTCGCCGGCCAGGTACCGGTCGAGCGCTACCGTCTCGACCGCAGGACGTGGATCAGCCTGCGCAGTTGGGGCCGTTCATGAAACGCAAGCGCCGTCGGGGATCAGCCGATTTCCGTCCACACCGGACGATGGTCGGACCCGACGGCGTCCGTATCGACCGTGCACGCCTTCACTTTCGGTGCAAGGCCGGCATAGACGAAGCAGTAGTCGAGACAACGCCGGCGCTTCGGGTCGTCGGGCCGCTTCGGATCGATCCAGGTGATCCGGTCGGCTTCGGCGGCCGGCGACGCATCGACGGGATGACCGGCGCGGCGGGCGATGCCGAACTCGACGTCGCGCAGGCCCGTCATGGCAACGTATTCGGGAGAGCCCGGCTGCAGGTTGAAGTCGCCCATCAGCACGAACTCCTCCGGGTGCGGCGGTTCCGGGAATCCCATCTCCGACACGCCGGTGACCGCGCCGCCCTCGGTTGCGTAGGCGAGCACCTTCTCCAACAGAAAGCGGATCTGGGCGATACGTTCGGTCGGGCTGGTGTGGTCGAGATGTAAGGAGTAAAAGCGGACCGGCCCGAACGGCGTGGCGACCAGCGCCTCCAGTGCCCCGCGTTGCAGGTTGAGCCGATCGAAGGTGCGCGTCCTGGGGAGGAGCAGGTTGCGCGAGGCCAGGATCGGCGTCTTCGACAAGACCATGTTGCCGAACTCGAAATGCCGGGTCACGGCGCGGCTGCCTTCGAGCGACGAGCCCATCTCGATGCGGAACGGCGCGCCGAATACGGCAAAGTACTCCGGCAGGAGTTCGCCGAGTTCGGCGACCATGTCGCGGCCGCCGTTGTTCGGATTGTTGCGCGAGACCTCCTGGAGCGCGATCACATCGGCGCCGCGTACCGCCTCGGCAATGCGGGCAACGTCGTAACGGCCGTCGAGACCGATACCATACTGGACGTTGTACGTGACACATTTCATGGCGGTTCGTTCTCCGTCGAAGCGCGCAGGCGACGAATCCGCTCTCGCGCGGACGCCTCGCATGCGTTAGAGCAGGCTCGGTCGAACGCGGCAACCGGCCGTCGGGCCGCCACGACTACACCGGATTGATGTCGCCAACATGAAGTTTCTCGATCAAGCCAAGGTCTATATCCGTTCTGGCGACGGCGGCGCCGGTTCGGTCTCGTTCCGCCGCGAGAAGTTCATCGAGTTCGGCGGACCGGACGGCGGCGACGGAGGTCGCGGCGGCGACGTCTGGATCGAAGCCGTCGACGGGTTGAATACGCTGATCGACTACCGCTACCAGCAGCATTTCAAGGCGCAGACCGGCATCCACGGCATGGGCCGCAACCGCACCGGCGCGAAGGGCGGCGACGTGCTGCTGAAAGTACCGGCCGGCACGCAGGTCTACGAGGAGGACAACGAGACGCTGATTTGCGACCTGACGGTGGTCGGCCAGCGTTTCCTGCTCGCCAAGGGCGGCAATGGCGGCTTCGGCAACCAGCATTTCAAGACGTCGACCAACCAGGCGCCGCGCCGCGCCAACCCCGGCCTGCCGGGGCAGGAGCTGACGATCTGGCTGCGCCTCAAGCTGATCGCCGACGCGGGCCTGGTCGGACTGCCCAACGC
>CAYJMY010000261.1:0-5944 GCA_964371125.1 uncultured Mesorhizobium sp.
ATCCATGAAGACCAGCGAGTCGCCCTGCTCGTAGAGGAAGGAGAAGTCCTTCTGTTCGAGGCGGACCTTCTCGACCGTCTCGGCCGACCGGAAGCGCTCGTTGAGCTTGGTCCCGTCGATCAGGTTCTTCAGCTCGACCTGGTTGTAGGCGCCGCCCTTGCCGGGCTTCACCGCGTTGGTCCGCACCGCCACCCACAGTCCGCCGTCATGCTCGATGACGTTGCCGGGACGGATTTCGTTGCCGTTGATCTTGGCCATGGATATGTCTTCCGGAAGAGATTGTTCGCCGGAGCGGCGAATTCGCGGCCTCCAAGACCACAAATCGCCCGCAGAGGCAAGAGAGCCGGGTCTTTCGCGCAAGTCGTGCTCTAACGCAGCCGGTTGGCCCGCTGCAGCGCGGTGCGGATCTCCTCGTCGGTCAAGCCGTTCATGAAGTCCTCGAGCTGCGGGTCGGTGAGTCCGGCGCGGCGGGCGAGGATGTACCAGGCCGCAGCGAAGATCGTGTCCGGCTCCGTGCCGATGCCGTTCAGGTAGAGCTTGGCGATGCGCGCCTGGGCGGCGACGTTGCCGGCCTCGGCGACCTGCTTCAAGATGCGGAAACCGCGCTTCTCGTCACGCTCGCCGCCGCGACCCTCGATCAGCCAGGCGCCGAGGTCGAGCTGCGCGGTATCGAAGTTCTGCTGTGCGGCGAGGCCGAGCCAGCGCCTCGCTTCCGCGTCGTCGCGCGGACGCCCGCCGAGACCCTCGGCGTTGATGCGCGCCATGGCGTACTGGGCGTCGGGCAGACCCGCCTTTGCCGCGCGCTCGTAATAGGAGATCGCCCGTTCCATGCCCTTGGGGCCGGGATCGAGGTCGATGGCCAACTGGGCGAAATTGAACTGGGCGAGCACGTTTCCGGCTTCCGCCGCGGCCTCCATCAGGGCGTAGGCCTGGCGTTCGTCCTTCTCGACGAAGCGCCCGTCGAGAAGCAGCAGCGCGTACTGGAACTGCGCCTCGGGATCGCCGCCCTCGGCGGCGCGTTCGTACCATTTCGCCGCCTCGCGCTCGTCGCGCGGTACGCCGAGACCGCGCGCAAGGATCTCGGCGGCGAGCGTCTGCGCCGGCACGTCGCCCTGCTCGGCGCGTGCGAGCGCCAGGTTGAAGGCCGTGCGGTAGAGCCCGCGCTGGTAAGCGCCGTAGGCCGCGTCGAGTTTCTTGGTGAAGCGCGCCGGATCGATCTCGGCCGCCCCGGCGCCCGGCCGGTCGCCGTCCGTCGCCAGCGCGCCGCCGGCCGCGGCCAGAAGCGCGAGAGCGGAAAGGGCGGTCACGGCAAGGGGCTTCACGGCGTCAGTTCCCCAGTCGTGGCGCGGTCCGGTCGAGGATCTCGTTGGCCTTCGCCACCGCCTCGCGCGGATCGGTGCCGGGGGCGAAGACCGCGGCCGACAGGGCGACGAATTCGACGCCGGTCGCCGCGACGGTCCCGACCGACTCCAGGTCGGCTCCGCCGAGCACGATGCACGGGACCTCGATCATCTCGGCCCACCAGCGGCCGAGGCCGAGGTTGCGCGAATGCGGCTCCGGCGTCCTGTCGTAGCCGAAGCGGCCGAAGAACACGTAGTCGGGCCGTTCCTCGCCGATGCCGAGCGCCTCGTCGCGGGTCTTTCCCGCGTCCGCCCCGACGATCATCCGCCCCTGCAGCCGGGCGATCGCCTCGGCGACGTCCTTCTTGCCGCCCTCGACATGCAGGCCGTCGGCCTGGACCCTGCCGGCGACGCGGGTGTCGCCGGCGATGATGGCCGCGGCCCCGTGCTCCTGGGCGACTGCGACGGCGCGTTCGGCGAGCGCCTGGAACGACGCCTCGTCGGCGCCGTATTGCGGCAGGATGACGGAGGCGACGTCGCCTCCGGCAAGGGCGGCTTGCAAGGCCGTCTCGAATTCCGCCGCCGCGGCGTTCTCGGGCGCGATCAGCACCAGTCGGCAGCGGTCGGGCGGGTTTGGCGCGTTCATGTCGGAATCCGTTTCTCGCGGCCTATGACCGTCGATCTTGGTTTGATTGCGGCATAGTCGACCGGCTTCGGTTTGAACAGGGCCGCGTCGGTTGCGGTCGCGCCTCCCTGCCGATATGGCTAAGGCCGCGCGCCCCATCGCGGATACCTCATGCTTTCCCAGTTCTCGGATCCGTCCTTCCTGACCGTCACCGTCCTTGCGGTGATCCTCGTCGGCCTGTCGAAGGGCGGGCTTGGCGGCGCCATGGGTTTCGTCGGCGTGCCGATGATGGCGCTGGTCATGTCGCCGGTGCAGGCCGCCGCGATCCTGCTGCCCATCCTGGTTCTCATGGACATCGTCTCGCTGTGGACCTGGCGGGGCAACTACCACCGGCCGACGCTGGTCGCGATGCTGCCGGGAGCGCTGGTCGGCATCGCCGTCGGCTGGGCGACCGCCGCACTCGTCACCGTCGGCGCCGTGCGCCTGATCGTCGGCGTCGTGGCGATCGCCTTCGTCGGGCGGTGGCTCTACCAGAGCCTGCGCCACGGGACGGCGCACACGGCCTCGCCGAATGAATTCGCAGCGGCCTTCTGGGGCGCCGTGTCCGGCTTCACCAGCTTCGTCGCCCATGTCGGCGGCCCGCCCTTCCAGATGTACGCCCTGCCGCTGCGGATGGAACAGCGCATCTTCACCGGCACCAGCGTCATTTTCTTCGCCATCGTCAACGCCATCAAGCTGGTGCCGTACTTCGCGCTCGGCCAGTTCGACGCGACGAACCTGACCACCTCGTTCCTGCTGATGCCGGCCGCGCCGCTGGCCACGCTCGCCGGCGCCTGGATCGTCCGCCGGATGAACGCCGAGGCCTTCTATGCCTTCTCCTACGGGACGGTCGGACTGATCGCGCTGAAGCTGGTCTATGACGGCATCGCCGACATCATCGCGGCGTGACGGAAAACCATCCCTGTGCTTAGCCGCGCGGCTGTGCTTATTAGTCGTCGGTGGAGGCAATGATGACCAATCCGTATGACGAGCATCTCGGCAAGAATCCCGCCAACCACCAACCGCTGACGCCGCTGACCTATCTCGAGCGCGCGGCGAAGGTGTATCCCGACCACACCGCCATCGCGCACGGGCGACAGCGCATTTCCTACGCGACCTTCTGGCGGCGCTCGCTCCAGCTCGCTTCGGCGCTGGCGGCGAAAGGAATCGCCAAGGGCGACACGGTCAGCGTCATGCTGTCCAACACGCCGCCGATGCTGGAAGCGCATTTCGGCGTGCCGATGGTCAAGGCGGTGCTGCATTCGCTCAACACGCGGCTCGACGCGGCGATCGTCGCCTTCCAGCTCGACCACGCGGATTCGAAGGTGCTGATCGTCGACCGCGAGTTCTCCGGCATCGTCAGGGAGGCGCTCGCCATCGCCAAGGTGCGGCCGCTGGTCATCGACTTCGACGATCCCGAGTACGCGGCGGACGCGCCCCATGCGAAGGGGCCCCGCATCGGCACGCTCGACTACGAGGAATTCGTCGCGTCGGGTGATCCGGCCTTCGCCTGGTCGATGCCCGACGACGAGTGGGACGCCATCTCCCTCAACTACACGTCGGGGACCACCGGCAACCCGAAGGGCGTCGTCTACCACCATCGCGGCGCCGCGCTGATGGCCTATGCCAACACGATCCATGCCGGCATGGGCAAGCATCCCGTCTATCTGTGGACGCTGCCGATGTTTCACTGCAACGGCTGGTGCTTTCCGTGGACGTTAGCCGTCCAGGCGGGCACACATGTGTGCCTGCGCTGGGTGCGCGCCAAGGCCATGTACGAGGCGATCGCCGATGACGGCGTCACCCATCTGTGCGGCGCACCGATCGTCATGTCGACGCTTATCAACGCGGCGGAAGAGGACAAGCGCGAGTTCCCGCAGACGGTGACGTTCAACACCGCCGCGGCGCCGCCGCCCGAGGCGGTGCTCGCCGGCATGGCCGACGCCGGCTTCGCCGTCACGCATCTCTACGGGCTGACCGAGTCCTACGGTCCGGCGGTGGTCAACGAGTGGCATTCCGGCTGGGACGACCTCGACCGCGGCGCGCGCACGGCGAAGAAGGCCCGCCAGGGCGTCCGCTACGCGGCGCTGGAAGGGCTGACGGTGATGGATCCGGAGACGATGCAGGAGACGCCCGCCGACGGCGAGACCATCGGCGAGGTGATGTTCCGCGGCAACATCGTCATGAAGGGCTATCTGAAGAACAAGGCGGCGACCGACGAGGCGTTCGCCGGTGGCTGGTTCCATTCCGGCGATCTCGGCGTCATGCACCCGGATGGCTACATCCAGCTCAAGGACCGGTCGAAGGACATCATCATCTCCGGCGGCGAGAACATCTCCTCGATCGAGGTCGAGGATGCGCTCTACAAGCATCCCGCCGTCGCCTCGTGCGGCGTCGTGGCGCGCCAGGACGAGAAGTGGGGCGAGGTTCCCGTGGCCTATGTCGAGCTGAGGCCCGGCAGGACGGCGACCGAAGCCGAGATCATCGAGCACTGCCGGACACTGCTCGCCCGCTTCAAGTGCCCGAAGGCGGTGATCTTCGCCGAGATTCCGAAGACGTCGACCGGCAAGATCCAGAAGTTCGTGCTGCGCCAGATGGCGAAGGCCGGCTGAAAGAAACGGCCACCTGTCATAGACGTTTGTCGCATTCGGCCCATCGCAATGGGCCGGCATTCCGCTACGATACCGCCGGCGCAGGCGGCGTCGCCGCTCGCGCACTGCAACCTTTATTCCCTGTGAGGGGGGAAACGGAGAGAATGCAATGCAAGGGGTCTCGCGCAACTTCTTTACCCTGGCCATCGTCTATGCCCTGTGTGGCATGGCACTCGGCCTGCACATGTCGATCAGCGGCAACCACCTGCAGACGCCGGTCCACGCGCACACCATGGCGGCGGGCTGGCTGATGTCGGCCGTCTTCGCCTATTTCTACCACCTGTTCCCCGTCGCGGCGGCGAGCGCGCTGGCCAAGGTCCACTTCTGGCTGACGGCGGTCAGCGGCATTGGGCTTCTGGTCGGTCTGTTCGTCCTGCTGGCGGGAAATCGGGCGATCGAGCCGCTGGTCGCGGTCTCGTCTATGGCCTTCTATGCGGGCATGTTCCTGTTTTCCTACATCGCACTTTCGGCGTTGTGGCGGCCGGCCTGAGGCAGGGACGTTTCGTTCCGGTACAAGTTTTCCGCGCCGGGGAGGCGATTGTTAACCGCCTGTTAAGCTTTACGGGCGTTTACTATGGATATCCAGTGATCTGGATTCTTACCGAGTGGTTGGAGCCACTTCGTTTGACGCCTCCCTGTTAACTCCTGAGAGCCGCCTTCCGCGGCTCTTTTTTTCGTCCGGCGCCCGGAAGGGGCTTTTCGGATGGCAATTCCGGTCCGTTAACCTTCTGTTAAACATAGGCTTGCCTTGCCTGTGGAGGTGAAGCATTTTCATATCGCCATCCTCTAGTGTGCGGGGCCTAGAAGGGCGAAATGACCGTGGCCATCGCGGTATGTGCAGGAACGTGAGACATGAACGAGGCTTCCACGGAAGGCGCCGTCACGATCAGCCTGGCCGAACGCCGGGTTTTTTCCGACTCCTTCAAGCCGCTCTACAACGAAGGCATGAGCCTGGTTGAACAGGCCGCCGAGTACCTCGACGGCAAGGGGCGCGCCGAGGCCAAGAAGCTGTCGCGGCTGACGGCGACGCTTTACGCGGCGGAATCGATGCGTCTCACCACCCGGCTCATGCAGGTGGCCTCCTGGCTGCTTCTTCAGCGCGCCGCCAACTCCGGCGAGATGACCCGCGAGCAGGTCGCCGCCGAGAAGGCCAAGGTCCGGCTCGACACGGCGTCTGCGAGCGAGCAGGCCGAAGGCTGGACCGATCTACCGGAAGCGTTCCGTGATCTCGTGACGCGGTCGCTGAGCCTGCAGAACCTTGTCCGCCGCATGGATGATCAGGTCTATGG
>CAYJMY010000262.1:0-2830 GCA_964371125.1 uncultured Mesorhizobium sp.
TCTTGACGCCCTGCGTGTCGAGCACGCCGCGCAGGATGTGGTAGCGGACGCCCGGAAGGTCCTTCACGCGGCCGCCGCGGATCATGACGACCGAGTGCTCCTGAAGGTTGTGGCCTTCGCCCGGGATGTAGCCGATAACCTCGAAACCGTTGGTCAGGCGGATCTTCGCCACCTTGCGCAGGGCCGAGTTCGGCTTCTTCGGCGTCGTCGTGTAGACGCGCGTGCAAACGCCCCGCTTCTGCGGGTTCTGCTGCATCGCCGGAACCTTGTTGCGCTTCACCGGCGCAATGCGCGGTTTGCGGATCAGCTGGTTTACGGTAGGCATTAAACCTTCCTCTTGTCTCTCAATCGCGTGTCGCAAGCCCTTTTCAAGGCCGTTTCGAACGTCGTTTCCATACGCAAATTCGGGCCACAAACCGCGTCTCGCGGTCTTGCCCGAACAAATGGCAGAGGAAGCGTTTCCGCTTCTTGCGCGCCGGAAATGTCTTTTCGCTCGTAAAACGAACCCTGTTTGAGGTGAACTCGAAGACGCGGCGTCTCCGAAGGCCAGACCTCACATCGGCTCAGACGCGGCGGGTAATACTCGCAACACCGCGACGCGTCAACCCCGGCGAGGGGTTTATCTCGCCGGAACCGGGGCTTGCCGGACGACGATAGACCCAACCGGAACGCGGCGCAATTTTGTTGCGCCAGTTCATCCACAGGCGGAACATTGTGAGCCGGTTGTGCCTGTCGGCCACCGGGCCGTTGTGCGAAGATCGCGCCGGGAGCGCCGGGCGGAGGCCGCGAGCGCCGAATCCACGGGAATCACGCGCATGAACGACAACGAGGAACGGCCGGTCACCATCATCACCGGCCGGGTGTGGCGCCGGAAGGGCGGCAAGGCCGAGGGCGTGCACCTGATGTTGGTGGCGCCGGACGATGATTCGGCCGTCCGCCGGGCGCTCGAATCGCTCGCGGCGGAGGGTTTTGCCGAGGCCGAGCTCGACCAGATCGGCGATCTGGACGGCGTACCCGAGGACGAGCCGCACCTGTCGGCCTACCAGGGCGCGCTCGAAGGGGAAGTGTCGATCATCACCTTCGACGAGGCGCTCTGAGTCCCAGCGACCGGGGCTGTCCCAGCTGGGCCAACCTCAGAAGG
The DNA here is from genome assembly GCA_964371125.1 of uncultured Mesorhizobium sp. GTDB lineage: Bacteria > Pseudomonadota > Alphaproteobacteria > Rhizobiales > Rhizobiaceae > DUSC01. The sequence continues at coordinate 1,142 of CAYJMY010000262.1, forward strand.
TGTAGCGCAGTCGTATGATTTCCGCCTTCAGCCGCACCGACGTGTCGGAGTCCCAACTTCCCGGCTGTTCGCCTGGATTCTGCGGCGCCCGAAATGTCGTCAGGTCGGGCACGAGGTCGACGGCAACGGTCGAGCCCAACGACACGTTCGGAAACGGCCGCCATTCGACGCCGGTGCTGAGGCCTGCCCCTATGAACATGTTCGACTTGCGGTAGCTGTCGGTCTGCACGATCACCGGACCGCCGACGCCGGTCTCCTGACGGATATCGCCGCTTCCCCGGTGGTAGCCGGCGAAGAGGTTGGCGCCGATGCTGAACTGCAGCTCCGGACTGCATTGCCAGAGATAGTTGAGTTCCGACTTGACGCCGACATATAGGTCGGACGAGCTGTAGTCGAAATTCTGATAGTAGCCGCCGAACGGCACGCCGCCGAACGTCAGGTCGCTGGCTCCCCAGGCATCGAAGCTGATCCTGTCGATGTAGAGCCCGGTCTTGATGACGAATGCCGAGCCTTTGTCGTCGTCGTCCTCGACCGGGAGTGTCAGACCATAGCCGGCGAAGCCGAGTTGCCAGCTGTTCTCCATCCGAGCGTTGCCGGCCAAGCCGAATCCGGCTGCGTTGGCTATGACGCCCGTGCCGCCGATGTCCGGGAAGAGATAGGTGAAACCGACGCGGGTAACGCCAGCGGTGCCGATTTCCTGCGCGCCGCTCGCCGTGCTGGAGCCCCGCGCGAATTGGAAATTGCCGAACACGAAGCCGTAAGACTTGCGGTTGAACCCGGTGCCGCCGAGGCCGTAGTCGAATTCGATTTCGCCACCCCACCGCGACACGGTGTTTTTGAGTTGCACGCCGAAACGTTCCGACAGGTCGGCGCGAACCGCTGTTCCGAGGCCCAGATCGGAACCGTTCTGCAAGGTGGAATGTGTCACCGATCCGGATAGCCTGAGGCAGGTTTCGGTGCCGGGGATGTAGAAGTAGCCGGCGCCGTAGGTATCGCAGATGCGTACATACCCTGGAGGGGGATCGTCGTCATCGTCGGGATCGGCAAGGGCCGGCCATGCGCCGAACAAAGTGAATGCCGTAACGACAAGCGTTGCCGTACGAGGTACCATAATATGCCTCCCCCCAAAATGACGCGATGCCCCGCGCTATCGACTGTTCCTTTCGCTGCACTGCACTGCACGTTACCAACAATGTTAGAGTCTTCCGCGCGAACGGTAAATCGGAAACAACGCGACGCGTCCACGTCGTGGGCAACTTGTCGACCGGCACGCGTTCGGGCTGAAAACCGTTCTTTGTCAATAATATAGACGGAATCCACACGCGGCGCGGAGTCGTAAGGATGGTGCGGCGCCTCGATTCCGCGGCATCCGCCGTGGAGGGGCGCGAAAACCGCCGCGGGAGGGTGGATACAGGGAGGGCGTCCGCGGGCATTTCCCGAACGGCCGAAGGAACGGCGATGGGAGATGAAACCCACTTGGGTGCCGTGGCGTAACATGGCGGAATCCGCGCGATGGCGTCCGTGAAATAAGTCGCATAGTCCAACGAATCGCTGTCGCCGTACGTCTCGCGCGAGCGCCGAGACGTCGACCCGCAATGGCGGGCCAGCAAGACGAAAAAGGCCGCCGGATCGCCCGGCGGCCTTTCCGATCGGTCCGTCGCGGGCCCCCACAGGGGCGGCCGGGCCAAA
>CAYJMY010000262.1:2840-5941 GCA_964371125.1 uncultured Mesorhizobium sp.
CTACTGGGCGGCCGTCGACATGTCGGTCAACATCGGCTCGGCGATCTCGACGCCCGACTGCTTGCGGCGTTCGTCGAGGATCAGCTCGTCGCGGGCCGTGGCGATGCGCCGGATCTGGCTCATCGTGCCGCCGGTGCCGGCCGGGATGAGGCGGCCGACGATGACGTTCTCCTTGAGGCCCTGCAGCATGTCGGTCTTGCCGGCCACCGCCGCCTCGGTGAGGACGCGGGTGGTCTCCTGGAACGACGCCGCCGAGATGAAGGACGGCGTCTGCAGCGAGGCCTTGGTGATGCCGAGCAGGACCGGTTCGCCCGAAGCCGGCTTCTTGCCGTCCTCGACCAGCCGATCGTTCACCTCGTCCAGCTCGATCACGTCGACGTGGTCGCCCGGGATGTAGGTCGAATCGCCCTGGTCGGTGATCTCGACCTTCTGCAGCATCTGCCGGACGATCACCTCGATGTGCTTGTCGTTGATCGACACGCCCTGCAGGCGGTAGACCTCCTGGATCTCGTTGACGAGGTAGGAGGCCAGCGCCTCCACGCCCTTGATCGCCAGGATGTCGTGCGGCGCCGGGTTGCCGTCGAGGATGTAGTCGCCCTTCTCGATGGCGTCGCCGTCCTGGAGATGGAACGGCTTGCCCTTCGGGATGAGGTACTCGACCGGCTCGAGCGTCGAGTCGTGCGGCTCGATGATGATGCGGCGCTTGTTCTTGTAGTCGCGCCCGAACCGTACCGTGCCGTCGATCTCGGCGATGATGGCGTGATCCTTCGGCCGACGCGCCTCGAACAGCTCGGCCACCCGCGGCAGACCGCCGGTGATGTCCTTGGTCTTGGCGCTTTCCATCGGGATACGCGCGAGCACGTCGCCCGGCCGAACCTGGCTGCCCGGCTCGACCGAGAGGATCGCCTCGACCGAGAGCAGGAAGCGGGCGTCGCCGCCCTTCGACAGCTTGGCCACCTTGCCCTTGGCGTCCTGGACGGTGATCGCCGGCTTGAGGTCGGAGCCGCGCGGCGTCGACCGCCAGTCGATGACCTCGCGCTTGGTGATGCCGGTCGATTCGTCGGCCGTCTCCTGGACGGAGATGCCGTCGACCAGATCCTCGAACGAGACCCGGCCCTCGACCTCGGTGAGGATCGGACGGGTGTAGGGATCCCACTCGGCGATCCGCTGGCCGCGCTTCACCTTGTCGCCGTCGTCCACATAGATGCGGCTGCCGTAGGTGACGCGGTGCGTGGCGCGCTCCTTGCCGGCTTCGTCGAGGATCAGAACCGCCATGTTGCGGCCCATCACCACGAGGTGGCCGTCGGAATTGCGGACCACGTTACGGTTACGGATCTGCACGATGCCCTCATACGAGGCTTCCAGGAACGACTGGTCGACGACCTGCGCCGTGCCGCCCATGTGGAAGGTGCGCATGGTGAGCTGGGTACCCGGCTCGCCGATCGACTGCGCGGCGATGACGCCGACAGCCTCGCCGATGTTGACCGGAGTGCCGCGCGCCAGATCGCGACCGTAGCAGACCGCGCAGACGCCGGTCCTGACCTCGCAGGTCAGCGCCGAGCGGATACGGATCGACTGGATGCCGGCCTTCTCGATGGCGTCGACGTCGCGTTCGTCGATCAGCTTGCCGCTCTTGACCAGGAGGTCGCCGGTCAGCGGGTGGCTGATGTCGTCGAGCGCCGTGCGGCCGAGCACGCGCATGCCGAGCGAGGCGACGACCTGGCCGGCATCGACGATCGGCTGCATGGTCAGGCCCTTGTCGGTGCCGCAGTCCGGCACCGTGACGATGCAGTCCTGCGCCACGTCGACGAGACGGCGCGTCAGATAGCCGGAGTTGGCCGTCTTCAGCGCGGTGTCGGCGAGGCCCTTGCGCGCGCCGTGGGTCGAGTTGAAATACTCGAGCACGGTCAGGCCTTCCTTGAAGTTCGAGATGATCGGCGTCTCGATGATCTCGCCCGACGGCTTGGCCATCAGGCCGCGCATGCCGGCGAGCTGGCGCATCTGGGTCGGCGAGCCGCGGGCGCCCGAGTGGCTCATCATGTAGATCGAGTTCATCGGCTTCTGGCGGCCGTTGTCGTCGAACTCGACCGCCTTGATGCGCGCCATCATCTTGTCGGCGACCTTTTCCGAGCACTTCGCCCAGGCGTCGACCACCTTGTTGTACTTCTCGCCCTGGGTGATCAGGCCGTCATTGTACTGCTGCTCGTATTCCTTCGCGAGCGAGTCCGTCTCGGCGATGAGCTGGGGCTTGTCATCCGGGATCAGCATGTCGTCCTTGCCGAACGAGATGCCGGCCCTGCACGCATGGCTGAAGCCGAGCGCCATGATGCGGTCGCAGAAGATCACCGTCTCCTTCTGGCCGCAGTGGCGGTAGACCGTGTCGATCATCTTGGAGATGTTCTTCTTGGTCATCTCCTGGTTGGCCGTCTCGTAGGGCACGTTGACGTTCTTCGGCAGGAGTTCGCCGATGATCATGCGGCCGGGCGTCGTGTCGTAGATCTTCGACACGACCTTGCCGTCGGCATCGACGCTCCTGAAGCGGCCCTTGATCTTGGAGTGCAGCGTCACCGCCTTGGTCTCCAGCGCGTGCTGGAGCTCGCCCATGTCGGCGAATGCCATGCCTTCGCCGGGCTCGTTCTGGTTGACGATCGACAGGTAGTAGAGACCGAGCACCATGTCCTGCGACGGCACGATGATCGGTGCGCCGGAGGCCGGGTGCAGGATGTTGTTGGTCGACATCATCAGCACGCGGGCTTCGAGCTGCGCTTCCAGTGACAGCGGCACGTGGACCGCCATCTGGTCACCGTCGAAGTCGGCGTTGAAGGCCGTGCAGACCAGCGGGTGGAGCTGGATCGCCTTGCCCTCGATGAGGATCGGTTCGAACGCCTGGATGCCGAGGCGGTGAAGCGTCGGGGCGCGGTTCAGAAGGACCGGATGTTCGCGGATCACCTCGTCGAGGATGTCCCAGACCTCCGGCTTCTCCTTCTCGACCAGCTTCTTCGCCTGCTTGACGGTGGACGAGAAGCCCTTGGCGTCGAGGCGGGCATAGATGAACGGCTTGAACAGCTCGAGCGCCATCTTCTTCGGCAGGCCGCACTGGT
>CAYJMY010000263.1:0-5926 GCA_964371125.1 uncultured Mesorhizobium sp.
GCTTGGTGTGCGGGGCCGGGGATGCCGCGGCGGCGGGGGCGGGCGGCGGGGCGAAACGCGCCTTCGTCACGCCGGCCATCCGCCGGGCCGGCGCCGACCGCGGCGACCAGAAGCGGGTGATGACGCCGGCCGACGCACTGCGCGCCGGCGCCAGCCATCTCGTGGTCGCACGCCCGATCGTCGGCGCGGTTGACAGGAAAGCGGCCGCCCAGGCAATTCTGGCGGAAATGGAAACGGTCGGAATCTGACGGGAGGAGAAATGATGGCCAAGGCTTACTGGATCGCGCATGTCGATGTCCGTGACCCCGAGGGATACAAGGGATACGTCGCGACGGCGAAACCTGCCTTCGAGCGCTATGGCGCGAAGTTCCTCGCCCGCGGCGGCGCCTACGAGGCCATGGAAGGCCGCGCCCGCGGCCGCAACGTGGTGATCGAGTTCCCGTCCCTCGAGGCTGCGAAGGACTGCTACAACTCACCCGAATACCAGGCGGCGAAGGCGATCCGGCAGAAATACGCCGAGGCCGAGATGGTCATCGTCGAGGGCTACGAGGGCTGAGCGCGCACGGCCTGCCCGACGGCTACCGGATCCGGCCGCGGTCGCCCGCGGACGACGGCGAATTGGTCGGCGTCGAAAAACGCGCGGCGGAGCGCTTCCGGGCGCATGGCCATTCCGCGATCGCCGACATGCCCGCGGCTTCTCCCGACACCTTTGCTGCGACCTGGGCGGAACACGACATCCTCGTCGCCGCCGGCCCGGACGACCGGCCGGTCGGCTTCGCCGCGGCGGCGCCGCTCGACGCATTTCTCCATCTGGCCGAACTGTCCGTCGATCCGAATCACGGGCGCATTGGCGTCGGCCGGGCGCTGATCGAAGCCGTCGCTGCCCTTGCGCGCCGGCGCGGACTGGCCGGCGTTACCCTGACGACCTTCCGCGACGTGCCCTTCAATGCGCCGTTCTACGCCGGGCTCGGGTTCGCCGAGATGACGCTGGCCGAAGCGCCGGACGCGCTACGACGGCTGTTTTTCGCGGAAATCCCGCCGCAGGTGGACGCCGGGACGCGTGTGCTGATGCTTCGCCGCCTCTGAAGCGCGCGATTTCGGCGCGAACGCTTCGTTCATCTCTTTGACCCAAGGTTACGTGACGGTTCGGTGACGCAGCTATTGCATCGCAGCAAAAGGGTGTTACTTTTGCTGCATAACAATATCGCCCGGACCGGCGCGACACCGCCGCTGTCGGCCTTGGCGTCGCAGGGGCGCCGGATGTTTTATCAGCTTTACGAATTCAATCACGCCGCGGTGCAGCCCTTCCGGGCCTACGCCGATGCGGTGAAGCTGTTCTACTCCAACCCCCTCAATCCGTTTTCGCACACGTCCTGGGGCCGTTCGGTCGCCGCCGCGGCGGAACTGTTCGAGCGCACCACGCGCCGTTACGGCAAGCCGGCGTTCGGCCTCGACAAGACGACCGTCGACTGGAAGACCATCGACGTCGACGAGAAGATCGTCTGGTCGCGGCCGTTCTGCAACCTGATCCACTTCGAGCGTTCGCTGCCGCCGGAGCGCAAGGCCGATCCGAAGCTGCTGATCGTGGCGCCGATGTCGGGTCACTACGCGACGCTGCTGCGTGGCACGGTCGAGGCGATGCTGCCGCATGCCGAGGTCTACATCACCGACTGGGCCGACGCGCGCATGGTGCCGCTCGTGGAAGGCCGCTTCGACCTCGACGACTACATCGACTACGTGATCGACATGCTGCACACGCTGGGGCCCGGCACCCACGTCATGGGCGTGTGTCAGCCGTCGGTGCCGGTTCTGGCGGCGGTATCGGTGATGGAAGGGCGCGGCGACCGCTTCGCCCCGGCGACGATGACACTGATGGGCGGTCCGATCGACACGCGGCGCAACCCGACCGCGGTCAACCTGCTCGCCGAGGAAAAGGGTATCGACTGGTTCCGCGACAACGTGATCATGCAGGTGCCGTGGCCGGATCCGGGCTTCGGCCGCTCGGTCTATCCGGGCTTCCTGCAGCTGTCGGGCTTCATGAGCATGAACCTCGATCGCCACATCATCGCGCACAAGGACTTCTTCCTGCATCTTGTGAAGAACGACGGCGACAACGCCGTGAAGCACCGCGACTTCTACGACGAATACCTCGCGGTCATGGACCTCACCGCCGAGTTCTACCTGCAGACCGTCGAGACCGTGTTCGTCCGCCACGCCCTGCCGAAGGGCGAGATGAAGCATCGCGGCGAGCCGGTCGATCCGGGCGCCATCCGCAACGTCGCGCTGTTCACGGTCGAAGGCGAGAACGACGACATTTCTGGCATCGGCCAGACCCAGGCGGCGCACGATTTGTGCGTCAACATCCCGGCCGAGATGCGCGCCCACTACATGCAGCCCAAGGTCGGCCACTACGGCGTCTTCAACGGCTCGCGGTTCCGCTCGGAGATCGTCCCGCGGATCGTCGACTTCATGACCAGCTACGGCCTCGCCAACCGCCGCGCGGCGGCGAAGCCGCGGCTGGTGCGCACGTCGAAGGGCCCGGCCGCCTGAGGCGGCCTCCTTCGCTTCCCACCCGACGTCTGTTGCAATTCCGCCGCGGTTCCGTCGCAACGGTAACCATCGCCGCGATCCCTGCGCGCGCACGATTGACATGCCGGCCGCGCCGCCCTTAACGTTTTATTAACCGACGACACATGGGGCTAACGGGGCCTGGGGAATGTCTTCCTTTCTCGCAAAGGGACTGGCGACGCTGAATGCCGCGCTCCGGGTGGGGCTGGCGCTGACGGCGACCGCCTTTGCCGCGGGCGCGGCGGAGCCGATGACCACCGGCGACCTCACCTCGCAGCCGATCGGCCACTACGAGTTCTGCAAGGCCAACCCGGCCGAATGCGACATCCGCATGGTGGACGCCGGCCCGTTGCACGTGACTGGCGGCGTCTGGGCGCAGATCATCAGGATCAACCGGACCGTCAACAAGTCCGTCAAGCCGATGAACGACTACGACATCTACGGCAAGGACGAGGTCTGGGCCTACCCGAACGGCGTCGGCGACTGCGAGGATTACGTACTGGAGAAGAGGCGGCATCTGGCCGCGCAGGGCATCTCGCTTTCCGACCTGCTGATCACCGTCGTGCGCAAGCCGGACGGCGAGGGCCATGCCGTTCTGACGGTGCGCACCAACAAGGGCGACTTCGTCCTCGATAACCTCACCGACAGGGTGAAGCTGTGGGGCGATACCGGCTATCGCTACCTGAAGCGCCAGTCGAGCGAACACACCGGCCGCTGGGTCTCCATCCGCGAAGGCCAGACGACGCTGGTCGGCGCCGTTCAGTAGCGCCGCGGTTCGGCGGGCGAGCGCTCGCCGCCGCGCCCCGTCCAACAACGCCCGTCGTTTTCAGGTGCGCGACATCACCGCGGCCATCGCCTCGGCGACGGCGGCGACGTTATGCTCGTTGACGCCGGCCACGCACATGCGGCCCGAACGCACCAGGTAGACGGCGAACTCCTCGCGCAGGCGGTCGACCTGCGCCGCCGTCAGACCGGTGTAGCTGAACATGCCCCGTTGGCTAAGCAGGTAGCCGAAGTCGCGATCCTGGATGCGCGCCGTCAGCACGTCATGGAGGCGCTGGCGCATCGCCTTGATGCGCGTGCGCATGCCGGCGACCTCGTTCTCCCACTCCTGGCGCAGCGCCGGATCGCTCATCACCATCGCCGCGACCTGGCCGCCATAGGTCGGCGGGCTCGAATAGTTGGCGCGGATGGTGAACTTGAGCTGGCCGAGCACGCGCTCGGCCTCCTCGGCGCTGGCGCAGACGACCGAAAGACCGCCGCAGCGCTCGCCGTACCAGGACAGGTTCTTGGAAAACGAGTTGGAGACGAAGAAGGAAACGCCGGCGTCGGCCATGGCGCGCACCGCATGAGCGTCCTCCTCGATGCCGTCGCCGAAGCCCTGGTAGGCCATGTCCATGAACGGAATGAGCTTGCGCGCCGCGACGACCGGGATGATCTCGGCCCACTGCTCGCGCGTCAGGTCGACGCCGGTCGGGTTGTGGCAGCACGGATGCAGCAGCACGATGCCCTTCTCCGGCATCGTCTTCAGCGCCTGAAGCATCGCGTCGAAGCGCACGCCGCCCGTCGCCGCGTCGTAATAGGGATAGTCGCGGATGCGGAAGCCGGCGAACTGGAACAGCGAGCGGTGGTTGTCCCAGGTGGGATCGCTGACGAAGACCTCGCTGTCGGGGAAGTAGCGCTTGAGGAAGTCGCCGCCGACCTTCAGTGCGCCGGAGCCGCCGATGGTCTGGATCGTGGCGATGCGCTTGCCGCGCACCGCCTCGTGCCCGGCGCCGAAGACCAGCTCCTGGACGGCCTGCCGGTAGTTGGCCGCGCCCTCGATCGGCTGGTAGCTGCGCGGCTCGGTGTTCTGCGCGCGCCGCGCCTCGGCCTTACGCACCGACGGCAGCACGGGGATGCGCCCGTCGCCGTCGTAATAGAGGCCGATGCTGACATTGACCTTGCCCGGCCGCGTATCCTTGTTGAAGGCGTCGACGATCGCGAAGATGGGGTCGCCGGGATAGGCTTCGACGTGCTCGAACATGGAGGGGCCCTCGGAAATTGCGCGGCAGCCATATCAACTGCGGCGCCGGGCGACAACTGCCGGCGAGGCCGTTTCCGACCGGACTGAAGCAGAACGTCGCGACGGCTCAGCCCCGCGGCGGGATGCCGAGCCCCTTCTGCACCGCGGGCCGCGCCAGGCCGCGCTCCAGCCAGGCGGCGACGTTGGCGAAGGCGTCGAAGCCGACGAGGTCGCCCGCCTCGTAGAATCCGATCAGGTTGCGCGCCCAGCCGAGCATGGAGATGTCGGCGATCGTGTAGTCGTCGCCCATGATCCAGGTGCGGCCGTCGAGCCGGCAGTCGAGCACGCCGAGCAGCCGCTTCGTCTCAGCGACGTAGCGGTCGCGCGGGCGCTTGTCCTCGAACTCGCGTCCGGCGAACTTGTGGAAGAAGCCGACCTGGCCGAACATCGGGCCGATCGATGCCATCTGGAAGAACACCCACTGCAGCGTCTCGTACCGGCGTGCCGGATCGGCCGGCACCAGCTGCCCGGTCCTGTCTGCGAGGTAGACGAGGATCGCTCCCGATTCCCAAAGCGCCAGCGGTTTGCCGCCCGGTCCGTTCGGGTCGAGGATCGCCGGGATCTTGCCGTTCGGATTGAGCGACAGGAATTCCGGCGTTGCGCTCTGGTTCTTCATGATGTCGACCGCATGCGCCTCGTAGGCGAGGCCGGTCTCCTCCAGCGCGATCGACACCTTCACGCCGTTGGGCGTCGGCCAGGAATAGAGCTGCAGCACGTCGGGCCGGGTCGCCGGCCAGCGCAACGTGATCGGGAAGGCGGACAGGTCGGCCATCGTCGTCCTCGGCGGGGAAGGGGCAAGCGCGGGCTGCGGCGCGCTGCGGGGAAGGGTGGCCGCAGGCTTAAGCCGTCCCGGCGCGGGGATCAACGCGCGGCATGTCACATCGCCGCGAGGTCGAAACCGTCTACATCGCCTTGAAGACGAGCACGGCGTTGGTGCCGCCGAAGGCGAAGCTGTTGCTGATCGCCGCCCGCACCATGCGCGTCTTCGCCTCGTTGGGGGTGACGTCGAGGTCGCAGGCCGGGTCCTTCTCGCGATAGCCGGCCGTCGGCGGGACGATACCCTCGCGGATGGCGTTGACGCAGGCGATCATCTCGATCGCCCCGGACGCGCCCATGCAGTGGCCGTGCATGGACTTGGTCGAGGACACCGACAGCGCGTCGGCGTGCTTGCCGAAGGCTCTGCGTATCGCCTGGGTCTCGATCTCGTCGTTGGCCTTTGTCCCGGTGCCGTGGGCGTTTACATAGTCGACGTCCTCTGGCGCGAGCCGGGCATCGGCGAGCGCGGCGACCATG
>CAYJMY010000264.1:0-5910 GCA_964371125.1 uncultured Mesorhizobium sp.
ATCGTGGTCAACCGGCCGAGTGCTGTTTTCAGAACACGCTAGTTCGCTTCAGGGCTGGCCCCAAAGCTGAAGTCGAATTCTGCCAGAAGGTCTTTGAGCGATATCTGCACCAGGGCGTTTTCGCTTCCATCGCGTTACAGACGACCTCGATTGCCCATCTAGGGGCAGGACGGTTTGCGAACTTAACAATTCCGGTTCCTCCGCTCATTGAGCAGCAAGCCATCGCTGGATCATTGTCCGACGCGGATGAACTGATCGCAGCTTTGGAAGCGCTGATCGCCAAAAAGCGGGACATCAAGCAAGGTGCGATGCGTGAACTGGTGACCGGGGAGAAGCGACTGCCGGGGTTCAAAGAAGAGTGGGTTCTGACGAGACTTGAAGCTCTGGCTGACATCCGAAGCGGTGGCACGCCTAGTACCGCTCGCAGCGATTTTTGGGGCGGCGATATGCCGTGGTGCACCCCGACCGATATTACTGCGCTAGCAGGCGGAAAGTATCTATCCACGACAACCCAAACGATCTCGGAACTTGGGTTGAGAAATAGCTCGGCTGAGGTCATCCCAGCTCACTCTGTTATTATGACGTCGCGAGCCACGATCGGCGAGTGCGCCATCAATCTTGTTCCTGTCACCACGAACCAAGGATTTAAGAACTTTGTGCCGCTCGCATTGAGCAGTGCAGAATATCTCTATTACGCCCTTACGTCGAGAAAGGCTGATTTCATAGCCCTTTGCAGCGGGAGCACCTTTCTTGAAATAGGGAAAAAGCAGTTGAGAGAGTTTGCGATGGCAATGCCGCCTACTATTGACGAACAACGCGCTATCGCCTCTGTCCTGTCGGACATGGACGGCGAAATCACCGCGCTTGAAAACAAGCTCGTGAAGGCTCGCGCGATCAAGCGGGGCATGATGCAAGTGTTGCTGACCGGGGAGGTCCGTCTCGTATGAGAGCCTATTATCGGGTCATGCTGGGCAAAAAGAGCGTGCTTGCAGCCGAGTGCTTTGCAGGCGGGTTCATTGGTGCCGACTTCGGCATCGAACAGGATTTGTCGAAGCAACTTCCTGAGGAATGGCGCACTTTCAATAAAAAGTTCATTCCAATCTTCCTGGCGAACCGCCCCGACAAATCGAAAGTAACGGCTGGGCTTGCCTGCGGCGCATTGTGGACCGTGTCGAAAGGGATAAATACCGGCGACATCGTGCTTTGTCCTGATGGTAAAGGGTCCTACCGCGTCGGTGAGGTAGCAGGCGGCTATTACTACGTACCGGGCGGCAACCTGCCCCATCGGCGCAAGGTCAAGTGGCTCGACATCCTGATAGCGCGCACGGCGATGAGCGAGACGTTGCGAAACTCGACCGGCTCTATCGGAACCGTCAGTAACGTCACGGTCCACGGTGCGGAGATCGAAACCTTCCTCAACGCTGCGCCGCCGCCATTGACCGTCATCGGTGCTGATCCGACGATCGAAGACCCGAGCGCCTTCGTCATGGAGCAGCACCTTGAGGCCTTCCTCGCTGCAAATTGGGATCAAACCGAATTGGCCAAGACTTTCTCGATCTTCGAGGAGGAGGGTGAGAAGGTCGGCCAACAATACGAAACCGACGCCGGGCAGATCGACATCCTTGCCATCAGCAAGGACAAGAAGCGCCTGCTGGTCGTGGAACTGAAGCGTGGTCGTGCGTCCGATGTCGTGGTGGGTCAGGTGCTGCGCTACATGGGCTATGTAAAGGAAGAGATCGCCGAACCCGATCAGACGGTGGAGGGCGCGATCATTGCCTTTGAGGACGACAAGAAACTGCGCTGGGCACTCGCCGCCGTCCCAAACGTTTCCTTTTATCGATACGAGATCCGCTTCAAGCTGGTGAAGGCATGATCGGAGAGCCAGAACGCAGCACGCAGGATCGCGTTGTCGCGCTTTTCACCGAGAGGCTCGGCTGGCACTATCTCGGCGACTGGTCAGACCGCGCCAATTCCAACATTGAGGAACCTCTATTTGCTGCGAACCTGAAAGCGCGTAGGTACAGCGATGCACAGATCGTGGCGGCGCTTGAGCGGTTGCGGCGCGAGGCCAACAATCACAGCCGCAGCCTCTACCAGAACAACAAGGCCGTGCACGAATTGCTGCGTTATGGCCATTCGGCCAAGACGGAGCCGGGCAAGCCGTCTGAAACGATCCACCTGATTGATTGGGAGAGCCCGGACCGGAATGACTTCGCCATTGCCGAGGAGGTGACGCTCTTCGGAGGTCATGCCCGGCGTCCTGACCTCGTGCTCTACGTCAACGGCGTTGCCATTGGCACGCTTGAGCTGAAGAACAGCCGCGTCTCGATTGGAGAAGGCATACGGCAAAGCATCTCGAACCAGTTGCCGGAATTCAATGCCTGGTTCTACTCCACGGTGCAAATCATCTTTGCTGGCAATGACAGCCAGGGGCTGCGCTACGGCTGCATCGGCACCGAGGAGAAGCAATTTCTTGCCTGGAAAGAGGACGAGGCCGATGACGCCGAGCTGAAGCTCGACAAGTACCTTCTCAAGATGTGCGAAAAGCGCCGCTGCCTGGAGCTGATCCGCGACTTCATTCTTTTTGATGCCGGCCGCAAGAAGCTGCCGCGCATGCATCAGTATTTCGGTATCAAGGCCGCGCAAGAACGTATCGGCCACCGTGAAGGCGGGATTATCTGGCACACGCAGGGTTCGGGAAAGAGCATTGTCATGGTGCTTCTCGCCCGTTGGATTTTGGAGACGAACCCGCATGCGCGCGTGATCATCGTCACCGACCGTGATGAGTTGGACGGCCAGATCGAGGGCAATTTTGCTGCCACCGGGCAGGATATGCGGCGAACGACAAGCGGCGCGGACTTGATGGGCTTGCTCTCCGGGGCTCCTACCCCGCGCCTGATCTGCTCGCTGGTACAAAAGTTCGGGCGAAAGGATGTGGGGAATTTCGACCGCTTTATCCGCGATCTTGAGGCCAGTCCCGCGCGGACGGTGGGCGAACTCTTCGTTTTCGTGGACGAATGCCACCGCACGCAGAGCGGCAAACTCAATCGCATCATGAAGGCTATGATGCCGGGCGCAGTCTTCATCGGCTTCACGGGTACGCCACTGCTCAAGCAGGACAAGCAGACCAGCCTGGAGGTCTTCGGCAGCTATATCCACACCTATAAATACAGCGAGGCAGTGGACGATGGGGTCGTGCTCGATCTTGTCTACGAAGCGCGCGACGTCGATCAGGTGCTGGGCTCGCAAGACAAGATTGACCAATGGTTCGACGCCAAAACCAAGGGGCTGAACGACTGGCAAAAGGACGAGTTGCGCAAGCAATGGGGCACGATGCAGAGAGTGCTCAGCTCGCGCTCGCGGATGGACCGCATTGTCAGCGACATCGTTTTCGATTTCGGAGTGAAGCCTCGCCTCAACAATGGACGGGGCACGGCGATGCTGGTTGCCCGGAGCATCTTCGAGGCATGCAAGTACCACGCTCTGTTTCAGAAAACCGTCTTCAAGGGCCACTGCGCCGTCATCACCTCTTACAATCCGCAGGCGGCGGACGTCACGTTGGAGGACACGGGCGCAGGCAGCGAGACCGACAAGCAGTTCATCTACAACCTTTACCAAGACATGCTGAAAAACGTGCCCAGCCAGGCGGGTATGACCAAGACTGAGGTCTATGAGGAGCAGGCTAAGCAGCTCTTCAAAAAAGAGCCCGCGACCATGAAGCTGCTCATCGTCGTCGACAAGCTCTTGACCGGGTTCGACGCGCCGAGCTGCACCTACCTCTACATCGACAAATCAATGCAGGATCACGGCTTGTTCCAAGCCATCTGCCGAACCAACCGGCTGGACGGAGAAGACAAGCAGTTCGGCTACATCGTCGACTACATGGACCTGTTTAAGAAGGTGCAGGGAGCGATCAGCGTTTACTCGTCCGAACTCGACCACAGCGCCGGTGGCGCGGACTCTGAAGTCATTCTCCAGCAACGGCTTGAGAAGGGTCGTAAGCGGTTGGATGAGGCTCTGGAGGCGCTTTACCTGCTCTGTGAGCCCGTGCCGCCCCCGCGCAATGACGATGCCTTCCGCCGGTACTTCTGCGGCAACACCGAGATCCCCACCGATTTATCCGACCGGGAAATGTTGCGCACCACCTTCTACAAAGCGTGCGCGGCCCTTGTTCGTGCGTTCGCGAACATCGCTGACGACCTCGACATGGCCGGGTACACCGCCGCTGAGGTCGACGAGATCAAGCGTCTTATTTCGGACTACGTCAAACTTCGTGAGATGATCAGGAATGCCAGCGGCGAGACGTTGGACCTGAAGTCCTACGAAGCCGACATGCGGCATCTGATCGACACGTATATCGAGGCCAAAGAGCCTCGGAAAATCTCGCCATTCGACGATATGCCGCTTCTGGAGATCATCGCTACACTCGGCATTGAGGGCGCGATCGACACGCTGCCGGGGACGCTCAAAGGCACCAAAGACGCTGTAGCCGAGACGATCGAGAACAACGTTCGCGCCAAAATCATCAAGGAACGTCTGGCGGACCCCGCCTTCTACGACAAGATGTCTGCGCTGTTGGACGAGATCATCGTCGCGAGGAAGGCAAAGGCGGTCGCTTACGAGGAATACCTGAAGCGGATCGCTAGGGTTGTGCACATGGTCAACGCCGGCCAGGAGGGCGATCGACCCGCCGCGATCCAGACTGAAGGACAGCGGGCGCTTTACAGCAACCTCGCCAATGACGCCGACTTGGCCATTCGCATAGACGCGAGGATCAAACAGGCTCGGCCCGCAGATTGGCGGGGCGTTCCCGCACGGGAACAGGAGGTGAAGGCAGCCATCTACGATATCGTGAAAGACGAGGCTGATACGGAACGCCTCTTCGCGATTATCTACCATCAGAAGGAGTACTGATGGAGACCGTGTTGAACCTTGGTGATGTCAGCGTGGACGTCATTCGCAAGGACATTAAGAACCTGCATTTGAGTGTCCATCCGCCCACTGGCCGTGTTCGCATCGCAGCCCCGGAGCGGACCAGCATCGACACGATCAGAGCCTTCGCAGCGGCGCATATGACTTGGATCAGGCGCAACCAGCGAAAGATCAATATGCAAGCGCGCGAGCCGGCGCGCGAATACATAGCTCGTGAAAGCCATTTCATTTGGGGCGAGCGCGCCATGCTCCATGTCGTTCAAATGGATGCGCCGCCCGCCGTCACCAAGGGGCATCGCACACTTACGCTTCAGGTCCGCCCGGGGGCGACTTGGGAAGACAAGCACGCCGTTATGGAGAAGTGGTATCGCGAAGAGGTTCGCCGTGCGGCCGTGCCTCTACGGTCAAAGTGGGAAAGCTACCTTGGCGTTGCCGTCCGGCAGATTTTTGTGCAGCACATGAGAACCAAGTGGGGAAGCTGCTACCCTACAACCGGGAACATCCGCCTAAATACTGATTTGGCAAAAAAGCCGCCCGAATGTCTCGACTACGTAGTGTTGCACGAATTAGCTCATCTGCGGGAGCGGACTCATTCTCCAGAATTTTACTCGTTGCTGGATCACGCGCTGCCTCAGTGGCGAAGCGTAAGACAGATGCTCAATGATCTACCGCTGAGGACCTGACGGTAGCTTCAACCGGCGCGACCACCTTGAGCGAGGGAGGGTTCGCCTTAGACGCGGCCAACAGCTCTGTAGCCAGGAACGGCGCGACCGAGCGGCTAGCCTCAAGACTGGAACGCGTGGAGGTCAGTTGGCCGGCCGATAAGGGTGGCAAGTTCCCATTCGAAATCATTCAAGGTAGCACGCATCGCTTCTATCACTCCTTGGGCGGTGGCGCCCCTTCGATCAGCGCGCGCAGTGCGTTTAGCAGGCTGTTGAAGAAGTCAGTCGCGCTCGCAGACGAAGCCTGAATCGTCGC
>CAYJMY010000265.1:0-5831 GCA_964371125.1 uncultured Mesorhizobium sp.
TTGATGACGTTCTGGACGGTGTACTGGATGTCCATGATCGTCATACCGTTGAGCAGGACGCCGATGAGCAGCGTGCCGACGATGACGTTGCGCACCCCGCCCTTGCCGCCCGACAGCCCGATGCCGCCGAGCACGACCACCAGGATCACGTCGTAGACATAGGTCGACAGGGCGAGACGGGTGTTCATGCTCGCCACCGAAGCGGCGGTGACGATGCCGGCGAGAAAGCCGATCTGCGACGACAATACGTATTGCAGGATGATGACCGGACGCGCCGGCACGCCGGTGATCCGCGCCGCGAGGACGTTGTCGCCGACCGCGCGCAGGTAGCGGCCCGACTTCGCGTAGCGCAGGAAGAGGTATCCGGCGAGGCAGACCGCGGCGAAGACGAAGATCGGCACCGGGACACCGAACAGCCTGCCCTGCCCGAGCCAGAGGAGCGGTTTCGCGGCCTCCGGCACGTAGGCGACGTCGAGCGCGAAGAGGAAGTAGCGGCCGAAGCCGTAGATCAGCGTGCCCATGGCGAGCGTGGCGAAGATCGCCGGCACCTCGGCATAGGCGACGAGCCAGCCGTTGACGGCGCCGACGAGCAGGCTGAACGCCAGTCCGACGAGAAGCGCCTGCGGCAGCGGCATGCCGTCCACGACCAGGTTCAGCGTCCAGGCCACCGATACGGCCATCAGCGCGACGAGGGAGAGGTCGATGCCGCGGCCGATGACCACAAGGCCCATCGCCACGCCCAGGATGCCGAGGATGGAGACGCTGCGGACGAGGTTGAGGACGTTGCTCGTCGTCAGGAAGCCCGGAAGCGCGATGGAGAAGGCAATGCAGAGCAGCAAAGCCAGACCGAAGACGATCTGCTCCTGGCTGAGCTTGCCGAAGACCTGCATTGTCGCCCTCCCGCGGCGCGATCGGACCGCTTCGAGACGATCGATCGCGGCAGGACGATATCGACGCCGGGCGAGCGGCTCTTCCGTGACAGCGCAGCGTTCTTGCGTGAGCGCGCAATCCGCCGGCCGCCGGCTGGACGTCCCGAATGGCGGGGACTAGTGTAAAAACTGCGTGACGGCCCCTAGGCACCAGGCTCAGATCTGGGCTCGACGGGAACGTCTCGGCCACGGGTGGGAGGAGCCCATGGACCTCGTCTTCGACTCGAACCAGTACGAGCAGCTCGACCGCTACAATGCGTGGCGCGATGCGATCTGCGACGTCTACGTCCACGTCGATGTCAAGGCGACGGATCCCGACCGCTATCGCGGCTTCATCCGCGAGACCAAGTTCGGCGACGTGGCGATGACCGACATCCTGCTGTCCGAGCAGCGCATCCGCCGCAACCGCACCCACATCTCCCGCCTCGACAAGGAGTGCTACTACATCCAGCTCATCCAGAGCGGCAGCGTCAGCGTCGTCCAGCGCGGCGAGACGCATCGCTCGAACGCGGCGCGCGGCGCGATCTTCTGCGCCAGCGAGCAGTACGAGCTTTACGGCCACGGCGAAGTCCGCTCGCTCTATCTCGAACTGCCGCGCGACGCCTTCGCGCAGAGATTTCCGCGCGAGCGCATCCCCGTCGTCGGCTCCATCAACACGACGCAGGGCCTGGGACGCATCACGGCCGACTTCTGCGCCTCGCTGGCGACCGAAGGCACCAAGCTCGGGGACGAAAACCGCGTGAAGCTCGGCGACCAGCTGATGGACATGCTCGCCCTCACCTTCCTCAACGCCGAAGGCGAAGCGTCGGGCATGGAACGCTCGATACAGCATGCCCGCCTGCGCGCGGTGCAACACTGGATCGAACAGCACGTGGCCGATCCCGACCTTTCCCTCGAGAAGGTAGCTGCCGCCAACGGCATGTCGCTGCGCTCGCTGCATCACCTTTTCGAGCAATGCGAGATGTCGGTGTCGGAATGGATCTGGCACCGCCGCCTGCAACTCGCCTACGACAGTCTCGCCCGCGGCGACGGCCGCTCGATCACGGCGATCGCCTTCGACCACGGCTTCAACAGCTCGGCGCATTTCAGCACCATGTTCCGCCGCAAGTACGGGATCTCGCCGCGCGACGTCGCGCGGCCTTCCCGTTAGTCGAGGCGACGTCGAGAGCCCGCCGGATCAGATGACGGCTTCGGTCGCCAGGCGCGCCAGGTCCTCGTCGGTATAGCCCAGGCCGCGAAGCACCTCATGCGTGTCGCCGCCGAGCTCGGGCGGAGCCTTTGTCGGCGCGATCGCCTCGCCGTCGACCTTGAAGCCGAGCGTCGGCAGATGGATCTCGAGCGGTTCGCGCGTCCAGCGCATCGTCTGGACGAAGGCCCGGGTTGCTGCATGGCTTTCGGCCAGCACCTCGTCGAGCGATCGCACCTTCGCGGCGGGAACACCCGCCGCGTCGAGGGCCTTTTCCCAGTCGAGCGCGCGTCCCGAACGGAAGATCTTCACCAGTTCGTCCCGTAGCGACGCCGCGTTCGCCTGGCGCGCTGCCGGATCGCTCCAGCGCTCGTCCTCGAGGATATCCGGCCGCCCCAGGCCGGCACAAAGCGCCCTGAATTGCCTGTCGTTGTTGGCGGCGACCATCAGCAGGCCGTCCCCGGTCTCGAAGGCGCCGGACGATGGGCTCTGGCTCCAGGCCTCGTTGCCGGAGGGTTTCGGCATCCAGCCGCCGGTGAGGTGGCTGGTGACGAGCGACGCCATCAGCAGCATCGAGGTGTCGAGCATCGCCACGTCGAGATGGATCGCCTCGCCGGTCCGCTTGGTCTCGTGCAGTGCCGAGACTATGGCGAAGGCCGCATTGAGGCCGGTGGCGTAGTCGATGTACGGCGCGCCGACCTTCTGCGGGCCGGTCTCGGCCGTCCCCGTGGTTTTCATGATCCCGCACATGCCCTGGATGACATGGTCGTAGGCGGGCCGGCGACTCAGTTCCCCGTCCTGCCCGAAAGCCGAGATCGAGCAGTAGACGATCCGCGGATTTAGGGCGCGGACGACGTCGAACGACAGGCCGAGCCGGGCGATCGTTCCCGGCCGGAAATTCTCGATGAAGACGTCCGCCCCCTCGATCAGCCGCTTCATGATGGCGAGGCCTTCCTCCGACTTGAGGTTCAGCGTGACCGACTTCTTGTTGGCGTTCTGGGTCAGATAGGTCAGGCCCATGCCCTCGGCGTTCAGCCCCGGCACGTGGCCCTTGTCGCGGGACCAGTCGCCGATGCCGGGTGTCTCGATCTTCAGGACCTCGGCGCCCATCAGGCCGAGCTGATAGGCGGCATAGGGCCCGGCGAGCACCTGGGTGAGGTCGATGACGCGAACGCCGACAAGGGGTTGGAACATCAGTCTGCTCCTCCGGATGGCATGGACTTCTTCGGGAGCATGGCCGCTACTTCCGCTTGAACAGGAGCCGGCACTCGCCGACGTGATCCTCGACCGAGCCGAGCCAGTCGCGCGCCGCCTGGCGATCGCGAACATGTGAGTCGAGGAAGGCCAGTGTGATCTGCCTGACCGCCTCCTGCTGCGCGGGAGCCTGCGGCTGGAGAGCGTTGTCGGCGAAGCCGCCGAGATAGTGGTCCCCGTCTTCGAGCACGGCGAGGTACTTGCCGCCCGCCGGCGCAAGCTCGTATGGCTCGGACTTCCAGCGCCAGTCGCCACCCTTGGCGCCACGGTCGAGCGTGCCGGTCACGGTCAGCACCGGCCGGTCTATCGTGTCCCAGGAACCGTCGCGCAGGCCCTGCTGGTCCCGCCCCTGGGCGCTCAGCAGCACGGCGGCCTTGAACCTTTCGTCGCCGAACCGGCCGGCCGGACCATCCGGCATGTCGATCTCGACACCGGCGAGAAGCTGCGCCGTATAGGCGCCGAAGGAATGCCCGGCGATGGCGCCGGGCATCCGTGCCGACTGCCCTCCGCAGGTCGCCGCGACGATCTCCTCGATACGGCCCATGACCTCGCCGACGCGTTTCACCCGCCCGGTCCAGCGTTCCGGCGCGTGCAGGATCTCGTGCATCCGCGCGCGGACATTGGGCAGCGACATCCATCCGGTGAGGTCGGACCCCGGATCGAGCCCGAGTCCGGGTTCCTCCCGCGCGACCGTCCCGATCGCGTCGCGAAAGGTCGGATGGATCACCAGATAGCCGTTCCGCGCCCAGTGCTGGGAAAGCGCGGCATACTCGCCGCCGTTCGAACCGAGCCCGTGGCAGAAGACGACGAAGGCTTCCGCTTCCCTGCCCTCCGGCCAGCGGCAGGTGAACGGTCGCCCGGCGAAGTCCGGATGAGCGGCAAGGACGTCGTCGGCCTCCGCCACCCCGTGGTCGCCGAAGTCGGAGAGGTAGGGAGACCCGCTCACGACGACGCCTCGGCGGGGATGCCGGCAGCAGCCGTCACGGTCGCGCCGTCAAGGAGGAAGCAGCTTGCCGTACCGCCGCCGGCGACAGGATAGGGAGGGGGCATCTCCGACTGGCAGCGTGGCATGGCGAAGGGGCAGCGGTTCTTGTAGGGGCAGCCGGTCGTGGCGACGCGCGGCCGTTCCTGCGCCGGGGCGGCCTTGCGGTCGGCGCGACGACGGCGTTGCGCGTCCGGGTCGAGAAGCGGCACGGCGTCGAGCAGGGCCTTCGTGTAGGGGTGCGCCGGCGCCTGGTAGACGCGATCCGCGGGACCTTCCTCGACGATATGGCCGAGATACATCACCGCGATGCGGTCCGAGATGTGATGCACCAGCGCGAGGTCGTGGGCGATGAGCAGATAGGCGATGCCCAGCGCGTCGCGACGCTCGTAGAGCAGGTTGATGATCTGGTTCTGCGTCGACACGTCGAGCGCGCTGACCGGTTCGTCCAGCACGATCAGCTTCGGCGTCAGCGCCAGCGCCGAGGCGATGGCGATGCGCTGCCGCTGGCCGCCGGAGAACTGGTGCGGATGTCGGCCGAAATGCTCCTCCGACAGCGAGACCAGTTTCAGCAACTCAAGAGCGCGGGCTCTCCGCTCGTCCTTGGTCATCGTGGTGTGGACGCGAAGCGGCTCGGTGACGATCTCCTCCACCGTCATCGACGGGTTGAGCGACGAATACGGATCCTGGAACACCGCCTGAATCTGGCCGCGTATGTCCGAAGGATACCGCGTCATCCCGGTCAGCTCGACACCGCCGAACCGGATTGAACCGCCGCTCGCCGGCACGAGGCCGAGCACGGTGTTGGCGATCGAGGATTTCCCCGAGCCCGACTCGCCCACAAGCCCCAGCGTCTCGCCCGCCCGGATCGACAGGTTCGCCCCCTTCACCGCGTGGAAGGCCTTGCCCTTCAATCCGAGGAGCGACCGCCCCCAATAGGTGACGTCGAGGTCGCGGATCTTCAGCAGCGCCTCATCACTCACTGCGCGGCCTCCAGGACGAGTTCGTCGGCGCGGATGCAGCGCACCAGCCGCTCCGTTCCCGTCAGCGGGATGCGCCTGTCGCAGGCGGCGGTCCTGAAGTCGCAACGGTTTGAGAAGCGGCAGCCGGTCGCCCACGAGCCCGGCCGCGGTACACTGCCGCGAATGGTCGGCAGCGGCGGATTGCGGTCCGACGCGTGCGGCGTGGCCGTGAGCAGTCCACGCGTATAGGGATGGCGCGGGCTGGCGAAGAGCGGGTCGACGCCCGCCATCTCGACCATCTCGCCCGCATACATGACGCTGATGCGGTCGCAGATGTCGGCCGCCACGGCGAGGTCGTGGGTGACGAACAGGATCGCCATGCCGAACTCGTCCTGAAGATGGCGAAAGAGGTCGAGGATCTCCTGCTGCACGGTGACGCCGAGCGCAGTCGTCGGCTCGTCGGCGATCAAGAGCGAAGGATTGCAGCTCAGCGCCCGGGCGATGGCGATGCGCTGCGC
>CAYJMY010000266.1:0-5736 GCA_964371125.1 uncultured Mesorhizobium sp.
ACCGTCGCGACCGGTGTTCCCATGGGAGGAACTGCGACAAAGCCTACGCGGGTTTTCGCGCAGGAGGATAAAATCGACGCGGGGAAAAGACAGGTGATTGATTTTGCGGGGATTTTTCTTCGCGGGAGGGCGAAAGGGCGCGGTTTTGTCCCCGCGGATCTTAACACCCGGCGTGGCGAGCGTAGCACTCGGTCCGGCACCCCCGGAATTTCATAAGATATTGATTTCGTTGAATGACGCGCAGGATTCTGTCCTCGCATTTCCTGCGCGGCAGCGGCGGCGAAGGCGCGGCGGCTGATCTCCCCCCTCGTGGGGGAGATGTCGGCGAAGCCGACAGAGGGGGCGCTGTCCCGCCGGCATATCCGGTCGTCGAGGAAGGCGCTCGACGTTGCCCCCCTCTGGCCTGCCGGCCATCTCCCCCACACGGGGGGAGATCAGCCGCGTCGCCGTCGGCGCCTCTCTCATCAACGTAGGCGCCGAAGGCGGGCGTCGCCAAGTTCCCCCACGCCGTCGCCACTGCACGGCGCAAACTCTCACCCACAAGCGCAGGGCAATTGCATATGGCGTAGTCGACCCCCACGAATCCATATGCGATTCCCCTGCCCGCAAGCGGGGGCGAGGAGGGGCGCTCGTCTATCGTACGTCGTCATCTCGCGCAGGCGGAGCGACCAAGCTGCGCTCGCGCGAGGCGAACCTCAGCTGCCGTAGACCTTCTTCGGCGCAGGGCGGATCGCGAGCAATTCGTGGATTGCGTCGCCCAGCGCGGCAGCGTCCCAGCGGCGGCCGATGTCGTGCTCGGGGCCGTCGGTCCAGCCGAGCGCCAGGCGGATCTTGCCGCCGATCAGCTCGAAGATCTGCCCGGTGACGTCGGCCGAGCGCTCGCTGACCAGGAAGGCGACGAGCGGCGCCGTATTTTCCGGGGCGAAGACGTCGAAGGCGCCGGCCTCGGCCTTCATCGCCTCGGCGAAGGCGGTCTCGGTCATGCGCGTGCGGGCGTTGGGGGCGAGCCCGTTGACCATGATGCCGTAGCGCGCGAGCTCGGCCGCCTGGACCAGGGTGAGCGTGGCGATGCCGGCCTTGGCCGCCGAATAAGCGCTCTGGCCGATGGAACCCTGCAGGCCGGCGCCGGACGAGGTGTTGATAATGCGCGCGGCGACCGGGCGGCCGGCCTTGGCCTCGGCGCGCCAGAAGTCGACGGCGTGGCGCGAGACGCAGAAATGGCCGCGCAGATGGACGCGGATGACGGCGTCCCATTCCTCCGGCGTGCACGAGACGAACATGCGGTCGCGGACGAAGCCCGCATTGTTGACCACGGCGTCGAGGCGGCCGAAGGCGTCGATCGCCGTCCCGACGATGCGCCCTCCGCCCTCCCAGTCGGCGACGTCGTCGAAGCTGGCGACGGCCTCGCCGCCCGCCCTGCGGATCTCGGCGACCACCTCGTCGGCGGGCCGTTCGGCGGTGGCGTCGCCATGCGTGCCGACGCCGAGGTCGTTGACGACCACCTTTGCGCCCTCGGCGGCGAGGCCGAGCGCATAGGCGCGGCCCAGCCCGCGGCCGGCGCCGGTGACGATGGCGACGCGGCCCTCGCAGATTCCCGTCATGTCAGTTGCTCCCCAGCTTCAGGCGGACGGCGCGCGCCTCGCCCGAGACGCGGCGGCGGCCGGGCTCGGCCTCCGCCAGCGGCGCGCATTCCTCGAAATCGGCGAGCGACTGGCGCGCCAGGCGCTGGTATTCGCCGTCGCCGTCGTTCTTCCAGACGATCGCCTCGGCCGGCATCTGGCGGATCACCTTCGCCGGGTTGCCGGCGATCAGGCTGCGCTCCGGCGCGCGCATGTCGGACTTCACCAGGCTGAGCGCCCCGACCAGGCTTTCCGCGCCGATCACCGCCTCGTCGAGCACCACCGCGTTCATGCCGACCAGCGCGTTCTCGCCGATGCTGGCGCCGTGGACGATGGAGCCGTGGCCGACAGTCGCGCCGCGGCCGATGACGCAGTCGGAGCCGGCGCCGGTGTGCAGCGTGCAATTGTCCTGCACGGAGGAATCGCCCTCCACCACGATGCGGCCGAAATCGCCCCTGAGCGAGGCGCCGGCGCCGATGTAGCAGCCCGGGCCGACGATGACGTCGCCGATCAGCGACGCGGTCGGGTGGACGAAGCTGGTCGGGTGGACCACCGGGCGGATGCCTTCGAAGGCGTAGCAGGGCATGGCTAGATCCTTTGCTCGAGCATGATCCCGTCCAGGAGCCGGTTTCCACGTCCCGGGATCATGCCCTACAACCGCTCGATGATGGTGACGTTGGCCTGGCCGCCGCCCTCGCACATGGTCTGCAGCGCGTAGCGGCCGCCGCGGCGCTCGAGCTCGGCGAGCATGGTGGTCATGATGCGTGCGCCGGTGGCGCCGAGCGGGTGGCCGAGTGCGATGGCGCCGCCGTTGACGTTGACCCTGTCGTGCGGGATGCCGAGGTCCTTCATCCAGGCCATGACGACCGAGGCGAAGGCCTCGTTGCATTCGAACAGGTCGATGTCCTCGATCTTCATTCCGGCCTTGTCGAGCGCGTGGCGCGTCGCCGGGATCGGCGCGGTCAGCATCCACACCGGATCGGCGGCGCGCACGCTCATGTGGTGGATGCGGGCGCGCGGCTTCAGCCCGTGCTCCTTCAGGCCCTTCTCCGAGGCGATCAGCAGCGCCGCCGAGGCGTCGGCGTTCTGGCTCGACACGCCGGCGGTGACGCGACCGCCCTCGGTGAGCGGCTTCAGCGCCGCCATCTTTTCCAGTGTCGTGTCGCGGCGCGGCGTCTCGTCGGCGGCAAAGTCACCGATCGGCGCGATCTCGCCGGCGAAGCGGCCCGTGTCGATCGCCGCGATCGCCCGGCGGTGCGACTCCAGGGCGAAAGCCTCCATCTCCTCGCGGGTGACCTCCCAGCGCTCGGCGATCATCTCGGCGGAGCGGAACTGGCCGACCTCCTGGTCGCCGTAACGGGCGAGCCAGCCGGGCGAGGTGCGGAACGGATCGGGGAAGCCGTATTGCTGGCCGGCGAGCATGGCGCCTGAGATCGGGATCAGGTTGAGGTTCTGCACGCCGCCGGCGACGACCAGGTCCTGCTGGCCACTCATGACGCCCATGGCGGCGAAGTGCACGGCCTGCTGCGCCGAGCCGCACTGGCGGTCTATCGTGACGCCGGGCACGTGCTCGGGCATGCCGGCGACCAGCCAGCAGGTGCGGGCGATGTCGCCGGCCTGCGGGCCGAGCGTCTCGACGCAGCCGAAGACGACGTCGTCGACGGCGGCCGGGTCGATGCCGGTGCGTTCGACCAGCGCCCTGATCGAATGGGCGCCGAGGTCGGCGGAGTGCATGCCGGCTAGCGCCCCCTTCTTGCGGCCGACGGGCGTGCGCACCGCGTCGACAATGTAGGCCTCAGGCATGGTCGTGCTCCCGTGCGAAAGTGCGGTCGGCGCCGAGCGGCAGGTCGAAGACGCGGCGGCCGACGCGGTCAAGGTGGAAGCGCCGGTCGCCCCACCAGGAGGCCAGCGCCAGCGCGCGCTTGAGGAAGAAATGGACGTCGACCTCCCAGGAATAGCCCATGGCGCCGTGCACCTGGACGGCGGTGCGGCAGGCGAGGTCGGCGGCCTCGGCCGCGGCGAGCTTCGCGTGCGAGATGCGGGCGCGCGACACGGCGTCGCCGTGACCGGCTTCGGCCGCCGCCGCGTAGACCACCGGGCGGGCGAACTCGATCCTGACCTGCGCCGTGGCGAGCAGGTGCTTCACCGCCTGGTAGGAGCCGATCGGTTTGCCGAACTGGCTGCGCTCGCCGGCATAGGCGACGGCGAGCTCGACGGCGCGCTGGGCGATGCCGACGAGCTGGGCGGCCGCGAACAGCGCGCCGTGGTCGAGGGCTGCGTCGAGGGCGGCGGACGCTTCGGCGACGGTGGCGATCGCGGTCGTCGGGCAGGGCCGGTCGGCGAGGCTGAACAGGCGGCGGAACGGGTCGACCGAGGGCTGTGGCACCAGCGATACGGCGTCGGCGTCGCACAGATGCACATCGCCGCCGCGCACGCACAGCACGGCGCCGGCCATGTCGGCATCGGCGACGAAGGGATTGGCCGGGTGGGCGACGGCGATGGTGATGTCGCCGGCGAGCGCCCGGTCGAGGATCGCCGCCGAACGGCGGTCGTGGGCGAGCGCGGCGAGCAGCGGCAGCGCCACGCCGGCGTTCTCCACCAGCGGCTCCGGGAGTGCGGCGTGGCCGCAGGCCTCGGCGACCAGGACGAAATCGGCGGCGGTCAGGCCGAGGCCGCCGCCGCTCTCGGGGACAAGCACGCCCTCGAGGCCGAGCTCGACGAGTGCTGCCCAGCGTGCCGCGTCGCGCGCCTCGCCCGAGCCCATCAGCCGGCGCAGGTCGGCCGGCCGGCACGTCTCGGCGAGCAGGCCGCGCACGGTCTCGGCCATCATCTGCTGCTCGTCGCCGAAGCGGAAATCCATGGCGATCACCCGCGCGGCAGGCCGAGCATGCGCTCGGCGATGATGTTCTTCTGGATCTCGTTCGAGCCGGCGTAGATCGGCCCGGCGAGCGAGAAGAACCAGCCGTCGAGCCAGCGCCCGGCGTCGCCGGCTCCCGGCGCGGCGGCGAGCAGCTCGGCGCGGGCGCCGAGGATGGAGAGCGCCGTGCGGTGCATGGCGATGTCCATCTCCGACCAGAAAATCTTGTTGGTGGAGGCTTCCGCGCCGATCGAGCCGCCGGCCATCAGCCGCGACGCGGTGCTGTAGATCGACAGCGCATAGGCGTCGGCGTCCATGACCGCCTGCATGACCGCGGCGCGCGTACCGTCGGCGCAGTCGGCCGCATGCGCCCGGTAGAGCGCGACAAGGCGCTTCGCCGCCTCCTGGAAGCGCGCCGGCGAACGCAACATCAGGCCGCGCTCGAAGCCGGCGGTGGCCATTGAGATCGCCCAGCCCTGGCCGTCGGCGCCCAGCCGGTTGAAGGCGGGCACGCGCACCTCGTCGAGGAAGATATCGGCGAAGCCGGTCTCGCCGTCGATCTGCGCGATCGGCTGGACGCGAACGCCTGGCGCATCGAGCGGGAAGAAGACCAGCGACAGGCCCTTGTGGCGCTCCGAGCCGGGTTCCGAGCGGAACAGGCCGAAGGCCCAGTCGGCGAAGACGGCGCGCGACGACCAGATCTTGTGGCCCGACAGCACGTAGCCGTCGCCGTCGCGCCGCGCGGTCGAGCGCACCGCGGCGAGGTCGGATCCGGCCTGCGGTTCCGACCAGGCTTGCGCCCAGATCTCGTCGCCATTGGCCATGGCGGGGAGGAAGCGGGCCTTTTGCTCGGCCGAGCCGAACTCCATCAGGGTGGGGCCGAGCAGGAAGATGCCGTTCTGGTTGACGCGCAGCGGCGCCCCGGCGCGCCAGTACTCCTCCTCGAAGACCAGCCAGCGGATGAGGTCGAGCCCTCGCCCTCCATAGGTTTCCGGCCAGGTGACCATGCCCCAGCGGCCCTCGGCGAGCTTCTTTTCCCAGGCGCGGTGCGCCTCGAAGCCCTCGCGCGAAGCGTCGAAGGACGGCAGCCGGGCCGGCGGCACGTTGGCCTCCATCCAGCCGCGCACCTCGGCGCGGAAGGCGGTCTCGGCGGGGGAGTAGGCGAGGTTCACCGGAGCTGCCTCGGCGCCTCAACGAGGACGAACAGCGAAGGCCGACGCTCGACGTTGCCCCCCTCTGGCCTGCCGGCCATCTCCCCCA
>CAYJMY010000267.1:0-5730 GCA_964371125.1 uncultured Mesorhizobium sp.
TCCTTGGCCAGCGCTACATAGCCCGCCTGCTCGTGAGCCTTGATCAGCGCCGCGGCTTGGCCGTACTGGCCGGCGCACAGCGCGTCGCGGATGCCCTTGTGCTCGCGCAGCGATTCCGCCATGCGCTGCGGCTTCACCGCGAAGCCGAAATGGGCCGCCGTCATCGCGCTCAGGTTGACGAGGAGCCGCAGGCACCACTGCGAATGCGGCGTGTCGTAGAGCAGGATGTGGAACTCGTGGTTGAGCCGCGTGTAACGGCGCACGTCCTGCGCCGCGACGGCCGCGGTCGATTCCTCCAGGTTGGCGTCGATCTCCGCGTAGCGCTCGGTGTCGTAGCTCGCCGCGCCCAGTTCGAGCGCCAGCGCGCCGATCAGGCCGCGCAGGGCGTAGATCTCGCGCAGCTGCTCGCTACCGGCGCTGGCGACGACCGCGCCGACATGGGTCTGCACGTCGAGCCAGCCTTCCGACGCCAGGCTGCGGATCGCCTCGCGGATCGGCGTCTCGCTGATGCCGAGCGCCTCGGAGACCTCGCGCGTCGTGATGCGATCGCCCGGCTTGACCTTCCTGGAGAGGATCAGCCCCTCGATGTGCCGCCGCGCCAGATCGGCCTTCGACAGGTAGATGGGTGGCTCCGACATCACACGGCCCGCCTCTGCTGCTGTTGTCTTTGGTTCGCCATGGTTTTCATCCCTTCGTCGCGCCGTCGGCCAGGCCCTGGATGAGCCATTTCTGGACCAGCAGGGCGAAGACCACCACAGGGATTACCGTGATCGTGCCGACGGCGGTCAATGCCCCCCAGTTCGCACCGTTCACCGTGTCCCCGGCGATGCCGGCGATCGAGACGGGGATGGTCGAGGCATGGCGGTTGGTCAGCACCAGGGCGAAGAGCAGTTCCTCCCAGGCGAGGATCATGCTGAAGATCAGGGTCGACAGCAGGCCCGGCAGCGAGATCGGCACGATGATCTTGAAGAAGGCGCCGAACCGGCTGCAGCCGTCGATCATCGCCGATTCCTCCAGCTCGCGCGGCAAAGCGAGGAAGAAGCCGCGCATCAGCCACATCACGTAGGGGATGAGGAAGGTGCAGTAGGCGAGGATCAGGGTGATGTGCTTGTCGGTCACGCCGAGCGAGCGTGCAACGAGGAACATCGGCACGGCGAGCGCGATCGGCGGCACGCCGCGCGACAGGAGGATGATGACGCCGATCGTGCCGGCGCCGCGCAGCTTGATCCGGGCGAGCGCGTAGCCGGCCATGGCGCCGGCGGCGATGGAGAGCGCCCCGGAACCCGTGGCGACGATGATCGTGTTGATCAGCCGCCGGTTGATGTCGGCGCGCTGCATGTAGCTGAAGTAGGTCTCGAGCGTCGGCGTGAAGAACAGCGTCGGCGGCATGGTGAAGATGTCGCGCTGGTCCTTGAACGAGGACAGCACCATCCAGAAGACCGGGAACAGGAAGACGACGCAGGCGGCGAGGCCGGCGGCGATGCGCACGCGGTGGCCGAGCCGCGACCGGCGCCGCAGCGGAGGAAGTGCGGCCGCGGTCAATTGCGTTGCTCCAGGGCGCGCGAGCCGACGAGGAAGATACCGGTCAGGATCATGGTGAGGACGAGGACGATGACGGCCATCGCCGCCGATTCGGCGAAGCGCAGCGAGCGGAACGCCTCCTCGTAGATGAACAGGTTGATGACGTTGGTGGCGCCCCCCGGCCCGCCATAGGTGGCGGCCAGCGCGATGTCGAACATCTTCACCGCGCCGAGCCAGCGCACGACGAAGGTCGCGGCGATGATCGGCACGAGCAGCGGCAGCGTGATCGACCAAAGCATCGACCACCAGTTGGCGCCGTCGATCTCGGCCGCCTCGAAGATGTCGCGCGGCAGGGCGAGCAGGGCGGCCGTGGCGATGAGCACGACGAACGGCGTCCAGCGCCAGGTGTCGATGATGACGATCGCCGCCATGGCAAGGTTCGGATCGCCGAACCAGTCGAGCGGGGCGAAGCCGAGGAGGCCGATCAGCCAGTTCGCGATGCCCCACAACGGATCGAGGATCATGCGCCAGATACCGCCGGCGACGACCGGGGCGACGACCATCGGGATGATGAAAAGGGCGCGGACGGTGCCGCGTCCGCGCCAATCGGCATTGATGAGGAAGGCAATGCCGAAACCCAGCACGATCTGCAGCGGCAGGGCGAAAGCGAGGTAGATCAGCGTCACCTTCATCGACGACCAGAAGCGGTAGTCGTCGAGGACGTGCCGGTAGTTGTCCCAGCCGACCCATTCGACGGCGCTGAAGGTCATCAGGTCGAAGCGGGCGAAGCTGATCTGGATCGTGTAGAAGATCGGGTAGGCGAGCATCGCGGCGAGGATGATGGCCGACGGCGCCATGAACGCCCAGCGCGACACGGCATCCGCCAGTTTCGCCGGGGCGCGGGGGCGCGCTGCGCGCGCCCCTGTTGCCGTCGTCATGCTCATCGCGATGCTCCTCCCAAGGGGATCAACTCAGTTGAGCACCTTCTCGATCTTCTCGGCAGCGACCTGCAAGGCCTCCGCCGCACTGATCTGGCCCGCCATGGCGCGCGCCACCTCGTCGGCGAGGATCTGCTGCGCGGCGTCCGAGCGCGGATGGCGGATGCGCCACATCTGGCCCTTCTCGGCCGCGTTGTAGGCCTGCTGGAGGGCGTCGAACACCGGCACCAGCCACGGCTCGGCCGGCGTCGACGAAAGCGTCGACTTGCGCGCCGGGAACACGCCGAGATTGGCCGAATGCCAGGCTTCGCCCTGCTTCGAGGAGAGCCACTGGATCACCGTCCAGGCGGCCTGCTTCTTCTCGCTCTTCGACGACACGGTGCCGTTCCAGATGCCGCGGTGGGCGCCGGGACCTGTGGAGCCGACCGGCATGACCTGGATGCCGACCTGCTCCGGCTTCAGCGTCGTCGTCTTCGGGTCGATCGCCGAGCCCTTGAACACGCTGCCCCACTGGAACATCGTCGCCACCAGGCCCTGGCGGAACGCCTGCAGCGATTCCGAGAAGCCATGGCTCACCGCACCGGTCGGCGCGAATTCGAGCAGTTTCTTGTGCGTCTCGAGTGCGGCGACGCCGATCTCGTTGTTGAAGGCGGGCTTGCCGTTGTCGTCGAGCAGGCGGCCGCCGTTCGAGTTCATGATCGTCTGCCAGATGGTCGGCGTCAGCGGCTCGCGGACGAAATAGGTGTCGATCGCCCAGGCATCGATCTTGCCGTCGCCGTCCATGTCCTGCACCAGCTTCGGCGCCTGCGCGAGATACTCCTGCCAGGTGATCGCCGGCGTCGGCAGCGGCACACCAGCCTTCTCGTAATGCGCCTTGTTGACGAACATCATCAGCATGTTGGAGCGCAGCGGCACGCCGTACTGCACGCCCTTCCACTCGCCGGCGGCGAGCGGCGCGGCGTTGAAGTCGGACCAATCGAAGTCGGCGGCGGTCCAGCCGGCGACCTCGGCGCTCTTCAGGTCGAGCAGCGCGCCGACCTCGGCAAGCTGCGGCACCCACGGATCGTCGGCGATGATGATGTCGTAGGTCGGGCTGGGGCCGGTGGCGTCGAGCATGCTCTTGGCGAGCAGTTCGACATAGGGCACGCCGTCGATGACGACCTTGATGTTGGGATAGTGCTTGTTGAATTCCGGCACCATCAGGGTCTGCCACTGGTTGGCAAACGCCTCGTTGGCGATCATGCGAACCTCGACCGGCGCTTCCGGCGTGCCGAGGCCGGCGTCCTCTGCGCGCGCCGCCGTGCCGGCGAGCGCCGCCATGGCGAACGCCGATGCAGCACCGGCCATCAGGGCGCGGCGCGATACCGAACTTGCTGCTCTGTAAAATCGAACCATGCAATCCTCCCTTGCGTGCCATCTCCGCCGGCGGAAACCCCTCCGCCGCGGACGTCACGTCAGCTCCTACCCTACATTCTATATAATCTAGAATGTAGGAAATGCGTATGTGAGCATCGGATGGATGTCAACCCGGAAAGACGCGACACCGGCCCGTGATGTCGGAAAATGCGGGGATAAAATCCCCCACCCACTTCAACGAATTCAACGGCTTACGCGAATTCCGCCGCGATCCGGCACCGTTTTATCCCCCTGCCGAAATCCCCGCGTAACCTTTGAAAGGCCGATGAAGGCCTGAGAAGGAGGGAAATTTGCGGGACAGGCGGACGTTCGAGCGCATCGCGGCGACGCTGCTGGCGCTGGCGCTGCTTGCCGAGCGCGCCGCCGGCCGCTCTTTCCCGGTGCGCTTTCTCGTCCTTTGCATCCTGTGGCGGGCCGAGGCGATCGCGCGGGCTTTCGTCGCCGGGGCTCTCCCCGCCGACTGCCCCTCCCCTGACTGGTGGAGCCCGGACTGGCCGGGCCTCGACGAAGCGCCCGCCGTCCGCGGCAGCGCCGCCGATGCCGAATTGCTGGCGCTGCGCCTGCGCATGCTCGCCGCCGTGCTCGACGTCCTTTCGGCCGCGGCCGGCGACGCCGATGCTTGTTCCACCGGCATGGACGCCCGCCCCGGCGGTGCGCCGGGCCGGGAAGTACGCTGCGCAAACGCTGCTACTTGGCTTCGGCGAGGCCGCGGTAGTCGAGCAGCCCGTAGCCGAACTCGCTGTCACGGCCCGCCGCGCCCAGGTCGCCCGCAGTCGCGGCGAGATTGGCCTCGATCCACTCCGCCGAGACGCCGGGCTTGACGTTGACCAGATTGGCGATGGCGCCGCTGACGATCGCGGCGGCGAACGACGTGCCCGTGACGAGATCGGTGCCGCCGCCGACCGGCGCTACCATGTCGACGCCGGGCGCGGCGACGTAGACGTATGCGCCGCGATTCGCTTGCGGCATCAGCCGGTCGTCGGCGTCTGTAGCCGTCACCGCGATCACTTCGTCATAGGCGGCGGGATAGCCCCACGGCGCGCCGGGCCCGTTGTTGCCGGCGGCGGCGACCAGCACCATGTCGCGCGCCCTCGCCGCGGCGCAGGCGAGTTCCAGCATCTCGTTCTTCGGCCCGACGAAGCTCATGTTGACGATGCGTACGTCCTGCTCGGCGGCCCAGTCGACCGCCTCGATGATGATGTCCATGGTCGAGCGGCCGCCCTCGAAGGCGCGGGCGTGGAAGATGCGCGCGCCGGGCGCGACGCCACGGAACGGTCCGGCGCCGGCGATCAGGCCGGCGATCGAGGTGGCGTGGTCGCGGTCGTTCACCGCGACGCCGGGCATGAAGTCCTGGCTCTCGGCGATGGCGCCGGCGAGCGCCGGATGCTCCACGTCCAGCGCCGTGTCGATCACCGCGACGGCGACGCCGGCGCCGTCGGCGAAGCGCGGATCGAGGGCGATACGCTCGAAGGCGTAGTTGGCGATGCCCGCCGCCTGCTGCAGAGAATAGACGTGGTTGGGCGCGCGCCGGCGGGTGCGCCCGTCGGTCTCGAGTTGCGCAAGCACGGTCGCGACGGCGCGCCCGTCGGGGATGCCGTAGCGGACGATGGTCGCGCCGAGCAGGCCGGAGACGCGCTGCGAACGGATTTCGAGGCCAAAATCGGCGGCGATGGCGCCGACCGTTTGGGCATCGCCGTCGACGGTGACCAGTACCTCGTCCGGCACGAATTCGCCGGCGATCGCCCGCGGCGACGCCACCGGCGGCAGGCCGGCGAAGGGCGCCGGCGTCCCGCCCCCGTCGCCCGCCGTGGCCGGCTGGCCGCCGCCCCCGCCACCCGCGCCGCCGCCCCCACCC
>CAYJMY010000268.1:0-5659 GCA_964371125.1 uncultured Mesorhizobium sp.
GGCATACGAGATTGCCTCTTGTCTCGTGGGCTCGGAGATGTGTATAAGAGACAGCCCATACCCTTCCCCCAACGCAGTTGCCCTAGCGTTAGCGCGGCGCGGGGCGAAACGCCAGCGGCCGCCAAACGCAAAAGGAGCCGGTCCGAAGACCGGCTCCTACACGACGGGCGGCGGGGCGGGGGGCGATTCGCTCGCCCGTCGCGAACTACGTCAGGACGCCGTCTCGACGGCGGTGACGGCACCGTTGGAATCGTCGACGGTGACCTTGATCTTCGCACCGATGGCGATCGATTCGATCGCCGTGCTGTCTGGCAAGACGAAACTGTTGCCGTCCTGCAGCGTGACGGTCCGCGTCGCGGGATCGATGGCCTGGACGACACCTTCGACCGTTGCGGCATAGGCGGCGCCGAGGAAGGCGAGCGAGGCGATGGCGGTGGCGAGAATGGTCTTCATCTTGTCTTCTCCGTTCTTGTCTTTCGCCCGGCGGCGGCTGGCGGAAGGTGCCGAACCGCTGCCTGACGTGGCGGAGTTAGGACCGCCAGCCGCCGGATCGCAAATCACGATGAGTGAATATTCGTCAGCAGAATCATTGACTTAATTCCGCCGCATTGCGGTCTGGCGTCACAGTTCGCGGGTGCCGGCGACCGGATCGTTCATAACATGCAAGGGAATGGCGGCATGCGACGGTCGCGCTTCGGCCTCTGCTCCGCCCGTATTCGCGGCGCCATCCCCGCCTGGCGATCACGAAACACGCGCGGTCCGCCTGCGCGGATCACGATTTGTGAGCGTCCGAGAAAGACCGGATCCGGGTTCGCCTGCCGCTACGACTGCCCAGGCGCGTCGTCCCGCGCGCCGACCTTCCTGACCAGGGCACCGGTGGCGAGCAGCGAGACCATGTCGGCGATGATAGGCTTGATGTGCTTGTCGTAGTCGAGCGGCGTGCCGACGCCCGGGAGTTCGAAGAAGTTCTTCGTGTGCGGCAGGAGCAGGAAGCCGTCGTGGCCCTGCAACGCGACCCGGGCGGGATCGTGCGGCCAGCTCTCGCGCAGCCAGTCGAGCGCCCGCGCCAGACGTCCGGTGACCAGCGGCCGCGCGGCAGAGAGATTGTCGGAGCGGAACTCGTACTGCTCGTCGAGATGCGGCACGCCGCTGTGCAACTCTTCGAGGCCGCCCGACCCGAACATGTCGCGGAAGAAGCGCGCCACGCTTCCGGAGCGCCTCGTCGCCACGAGCAGCCCCGGGAAGGCCGCTTCGGTCTCGAAGGCAAGGATGATCCCCTTGAAGACCGTCTGGGTCGACTTGCCGGCCTTCTGCGACAGCGACGCTTCGTAGAGTTCGAACGAGAAATCCTCGTATCGTCCCGAGATGACGTCGTCGAAGGTCTGGCGGTTGAACGACCCGGCAGCAGCCCGCGGCAGGCGGTCGAACGAGGCAGGCGTGGTGGCGCGCGCATAGCGCATGTCGGCGATGAAGCCGAAGATCGCCGGAAGCACCTTGTCGCGGAACGACTGCTGCAGTTCCGTGGCCGGCTTCATCGCCATGCCGTAGACGAAGAACGAAGCGACGAAGCCGACGACGTAGAGGAAGACGTGCGGGGCCGAGAACCACTGCTCGCGCGGGTCGGCGAAGGCATTGAAGAGGTAGGCGATCGCGGCGACGCCGACGAGGAGCAGCCCGAGGAACAGCGGCACACGCCAGCGAACGCGGCCCGCGGCCTCGATCCGCCCCGCCTCGTAGCCGTCGATCTCCTTGCGGATCCGCGCCAGCGTCTCGGGACCCGGCATGAAGTCCTCAGCGTTCATCGGCTGCACCTCCCACCCGTTGCGCGGAATCGTATGATAGCCTCAACCCCGATCGCAGTCGCGCGCCAATCGCCGCCGTCTGGAGCGTGTCGCGTCTAGTCCCACGCGGCGCTTTCGAGTGCATCGAGGGGAAACTTCAGGTAGCGCTTGCCGTTCGCCTCGGGCTCCGGCAGCCGCCCGCCGTTGATGTTCACCTGGAGCGCATGCAGGATGAGCTTCGGCATGGGCAGGGTCCTGTCGCGCGCCTCGCGCAGGGTGACGTATTCCGCCTCGGTCCGGCACGTCGAAGTATGCGTGTTCGACCGCTTCTGCTCGGCGACCGTGCTCTCCCAGCGCGGCTCGCGGCCGCCCGGCTGGTAGTCGTGGCCGGTGAACAGCCGCGTCTCGTCGGAAAGCGCGAGGATCTCCTGGATCGAATTCCACAGCCGCGCGGCGCTGCCGCCGGGAAAGTCGGCGCGGGCGGTGCCGCTGTCGGGCATGAACATCGTGTCGTGGATGAAGGCCGCGTCGCCGGCGACATAGGTGACAGACGCAAGCGTATGGCCGGGCGAGAACATGACCCGCGTTTCGAGATTGCCGATGGCGAAGGTGTCGCCGTGGGCGAACAGGCGATCCCATTGCGAGCCGTCCGCCGGGAAGTCGGGAAGGTTGTAGATTCCCTTCCACAGGCGCTGCACGTCGACCACCCTTTCGCCGATCGCGGTCGGCGCTCCGATCCGCCCCTTGAGGTAGCGCGCGGCGGAGAAATGGTCGGCATGCGGATGCGTGTCGAGGATCCAGGCGACGGAAAGCCCCTGTTCGCGAACGAAGCCGAGCAACCGGTCGGCATTGCGGGTCGCCGTCGCACCCGACTTCTCGTCGAAATCGAGGACGGGATCGACGATGGCGCAGGATTTCGTCTCCGGGTCGACGATTACGTACTGGATCGAGAACGTCCTCTTGTCGAAGAAGCCGAAAACCTCGGGGCGTCCGTTTGCGCTCATGCGTCGTCTCCGTGCCGTTCATCCACACCGAGCGGATTCCGTAGGCAAACCGCGGACCTGCGGCAAGCATCACGCGCCTGCAGCGGTTTGCGGACCGTTACCGGATGAACCGCGATTGAACGGAGCGGCCACGCCGCGTTCAGTCTGGCCGCGCTAGATATCGACGCGGAAAGGTCAGGCATCAACCAATGCCGGCCGGCACGAAAGCTGCCCGCAAGGCAAGGCCGCCTGGCGGGAGGGAAAGCGGCTCCGGCGCATGAAGATTGCGCTACCGCGAGACCGGGGGATCGGTATCAGCAAGGCGATACCCTCGGTCTTGCCCGTCAGGGACAAGACGCCGGATGGGCCGGCGTCACCCCGCAACGGGCTTTTCCTCCCGCGAGGCGGCGGCGCTTCGCCGAAGTGTGCGCCGCACTCCCGCCCTTCGTTACGCTGCGTCGAAATTCGTGAACCGCATCAAGGGAGCGACGCCGCATTGCCGCCGATCTTGCGACGGAAACTCCGGTAGTCGATCCATCCGGAGCCGCACCATGCGTATCCTCGCCGTGACCGCCATCCTCGCCTTCTTCGCCGCCGCCGCCTTCGCCGGCGCCGAGCAACGCCTAGAGCCCGGACCGATATGCGCGACGGTGTGGATGCCGGTCTGCGCCATCAAGGGCGGCGACAGCCGCACCTTCGCCAACGCCTGCTCTGCCGACGCCGCGGGCTGGCAGGTCTCTCGACACGGAACCTGTGACGGCGGAAACGGCCGACGTATCGGCCTCTGCGTTGGCGACGACTGCCGGGCGCCGGCCCCGTTCTCGCCGGCGCCGCTTCGCTGAGGCACGGATGGATCGGCCCTTCGTCGTCGCTTGCATTTGCCGGTGGATCGGCCGAAGATCGCCCCATAAGGTAATCAGGGCTTCTGGGAGGAGTGTGAGCGTGTTCCGGAATCCATCGGCGCGCCGCGCTGCTGGGCTGTTCGTCGCCCTGCTGACCCTTTCCTCCTGTACGCTCGTCGTCGAGGAAAGCCGGCCACCGCGCCCGGACCGGCCGGGACCGATGTGCACGCGCGAGTACGATCCCGTCTGCGCAGAACGTTTCGGCGAGCGCCAAACCTTCTCCAACGCCTGCCTGGCGGAAACCGCCGGCTACCGCATCATCCGACGCGGCGAATGCCGATATCGCCCGGAGGGTCCCAAGCCGGGAGAAGACACGTTCTGCCCGAGGATCTACGATCCGGTCTGCGCCCGCCGCGGCCCTGATTTCCGGACCTTCGGCAATGAATGCCTAGCGGACGCCGCCGGATACAGGGTCGTGCAGAACGGCCCCTGCTGAGGGGAGAGGCGCGGCCCGTTCACTTTGCTGCAGCCTTTGTCGCCATCCGTGAAAGCCTTGGCCACCAATTCTCCACAATCGGCGCGCCGCATATAGAGGAGCGCCGGGCGAATGCCCCGCACGACCGAGTGCATGCACCGGCGCGCGGAGGATCGGCCATGGGTACAAACACGAGAATCCCCGTCATGTCCGAAAAGGACTTCCGCGACCTCGACGAGGACGCGAGGGTCGCGATCGTCTCGGTGGCCGACGCGGTCAGCGCGGCTGCGGGCTATGCCGCGGGCGACGCGCGCCGCGCCGCCGTCAAGGCGCATGTCGGCAGCAGCTGGAGACAGGGCCACCGCCTGCCCCTCGATCTCGTCAGCGCCGGTTTCGACGCCGCCTGCCTCTGATCGAGGCGCCCGCCGAAGCCGCCAACGGTCACCTGTGAAGCGCCAAGGTGGCGCCATGCGATTCCGTGCCTACCGCCCCGGCCGGCCGCTTTTCTTCGGGCGACCCTTCCGTTTCCGCTCGTCCATCGGGTCCTCGTAGGAGCCGATGCCGGCGCGTTCGCGGCGTACGGGCGCCGCGTCGTTTTCGCCGGCGCGCCCGCTGCCGGTTCCGTGGGACTCCGCGGACACGGGTTTCGCCGGACGATACCCTTCCATCGGCTTCTCGGTGCGGCGCACCGTCATCTCGTCGAGGCTGTTCTTGCGGAACAGCGAACGCTCGTCCTCGCCGCGGATGCCGAGGTCGGAGGCGTGCGCCTCGCGGTGCGACTGCTTCTTGAACAGCGAGCGCGGCACCGCGTCCGCCGGCGTCGCGTGGTCGCCGGAGGTGCCCATCTCGTCCAGGCCGGGCTTGGCGAAGAGCGATTTCGACCGCTCGCCGTCGTCGACGGCGCGGTGCAGCGCCCGCCCCTTGTTGTGCTTGCCCTTCTCGCGGCCCGACACCGGACTGAGGCTCTCGACATCGCGCGCCAGCGGGTCGTCGGAGACGGCGAGCTCCATCTCGGTCAGCCGCTTGATCTCGTCGCGCAGCCGCGCCGCCTCCTCGAAGTTCAGGTCGGCCGCCGCGTCGCGCATCTTCTTCTGCAGGTATTCGAGGTGCGCCTTGAGGTTGCTGCCCATCAAGGCGCCCTGGTTCTCGGCGAAACCGGAGATGTCGGCGCGGACGTGATCGCGTTCGTAGACGCTGTCGAGGATGTCGGCGATGCGCGACTTGACGCTTTCGGGCGTGATGCCGTTGGCCTCGTTCCACGCCATCTGCTTCTCGCGACGGCGCTGGGTCTCGGCTATGGCCCGCTCCATCGAACCGGTGACCTGGTCGGCATAGAGGATGACGCGACCGTCGACGTTGCGCGCGGCGCGGCCGATCGTCTGGATGAGCGATGTCTCCGAACGCAGGAAACCTTCCTTGTCGGCGTCGAGGATCGCCACCAGCGCGCACTCGGGAATGTCGAGGCCCTCGCGCAGCAGGTTGATGCCGACGAGCACGTCGAACGCGCCGAGGCGAAGGTCGCGGATGATCTCGATGCGCTCCAGCGTCTCGATGTCGGAGTGCATGTAGCGGACGCGC
>CAYJMY010000269.1:0-1642 GCA_964371125.1 uncultured Mesorhizobium sp.
AGTTCAAGGTCTCGGTCGAGGACGTCACCGCCATGACGCTCGGCGGCCATGGCGACGACATGGTGCCGCTGGTGCGTTACTCGACCGTCGCCGGCATCCCGCTGCCGGATCTGGTCAAGATGGGATGGACCTCGAAGGAGAAGCTCGACGCCATTGTCGAGCGCACGCGCAAGGGCGGCGGCGAGATCGTCGGCCTGCTCAAGACCGGCTCGGCCTACTATGCGCCGGCCTCGTCGGCGATTTCCATGGCCGAGGCCTACCTGCGCGACAAGAAGCGTGTCCTGCCCTGCGCGGCGCACCTGTCGGGCCAGTACGGCGTCAAGGACATGTATGTCGGCGTGCCGGTCGTGATCGGCGCCGCCGGCGTCGAGCGCGTCATCGAGATCGACTTCAACAAGGCCGAGCAGAAGATGTTCGACAAGTCGATCGCCGCGGTCCAGGGCCTCTGCGAGGCCTGCATCGGTATCGCGCCGGCTCTCGGCAAGAAGTAAGGGGCGGATCGCGATGAACATCCACGAATACCAGGGCAAGCAGCTGCTGAAGTCCTACGGCGCGCCGGTCGCGTCCGGCGTGCCCGTCTTCAGGATCGATGAGGCGGAAGCCGCGGCCAAGGCGCTGCCGGGCCCGCTCTACGTGGTGAAGAGCCAGATCCACGCCGGCGGCCGCGGCAAGGGCAAGTTCAAGGAGCTTTCCCCCGATGCCAAGGGCGGTGTCCGCCTGGCGAAGTCGGTCGCCGAGGTCGTCGCCAACGCCGGGGAAATGCTCGGCAACACGCTGGTGACCAAGCAGACCGGCCCGGCCGGCAAGCAGGTCAACCGCCTCTACATCGAAGACGGCGCCGACATCGAGCGCGAGCTTTACCTGTCGATCCTCGTCGACCGCTCGGTCGGCCGCGTCGCCTTCGTCGTCTCGACGGAGGGCGGCATGGACATCGAGGCCGTGGCCCATGACACGCCTGAGAAGATCATCACGCTGGCCATCGACCCCGACACGGGCGTGACGGCGGCCGACGTGGCGACGCTCGCCGAGGCGCTGAAGCTCTCCGGCGATGCGGCGAAGGACGCCGGGACGCTGTTCCCGCTCCTCTACAAGGCCTTCGTCGAGAAGGACATGAGCCTGCTCGAGATCAACCCGCTGATCGTCATGAAGAACGGCCGGCTGCGCGTCCTCGACGCCAAGATCTCGTTCGACAACAACGCGCTCTTCCGCCACCCCGAAATCGTCGAGCTGCGCGACACGACCGAGGAGGACGAGAAGGAGATCGAGGCGTCGAAATACGACCTCGCCTACGTGGCCCTCGACGGCAACATCGGCTGCATGGTCAACGGTGCCGGCCTCGCCATGTCGACCATGGACATCATCAAGCTCTACGGCGGCGAGCCGGCCAACTTCCTCGATGTCGGCGGCGGCGCGAGCAAGGAGAAGGTCACCGCGGCGTTCAAGATCATCACCGCCGATCCGGCGGTGAAGGGCATCCTCGTCAACATCTTCGGCGGCATCATGAAGTGCGACGTCATCGCCGAGGGCGTGATCGCGGCCGTCAAGGAAGTCGGCCTCAAGGTACCGCTGGTGGTGCGCCTAGAGGGCACCAACGTCGAACTGGGCAAGAAGATCATCAACGAGAGCGGCCTGAACGTCATCT
>CAYJMY010000269.1:1652-5265 GCA_964371125.1 uncultured Mesorhizobium sp.
CTCGACGACGCGGCGAAGAAGATCGTCGCCGCCGTGAAGGGTTGAGGTGTTGCACATAATCACACATATCTATCCTGTGTGATTATGTGGAGGCGGCCATGAAGAACGTCACCCTCGCCATCGACGAACAGCTGATCGAGCGGGCGCGCGCGCTCGCCGAGCGGCGCAAGACGTCGCTCAACGCGCTGATCCGGTCCCTACTCGCCCACGAGGTCGAGCAGGATGACAGGATCGCTTGGGCGAAGGCGGGCATGAAGAGATTGATGGAAGAGGCGAGGGCCAAAGCAGCGCTCGATGACGGCGCGCCCTATGTCTGGAATCGAAGGGACGCGTATGACGAGCGAGAGGATCGACTGCTTTCTCGACACGAACGTCCTGATCTACGCGGCTTCGGAGAAGAAGAGTCGTGACGAACGATGGACCACAATCGCGGAACGCCTCGTGCATGAAACTTTGTTCGGAACGGCCGGTCAGGTCATGGCCGAATTCGTCGGGGTTGCGCGCCGAAAGAAACTTCTTGCCGATGAATCGATCGATCAGTGGCTCATGTTCCTCGGGACTTTCCCTGTTGTGCCGGTCGACGAGGCGTACGTTCGCGCCGGCTTCGCACTCGCCCGACGTTACGGGATTCACTACTACGACGCCGCGCTTCTCGGCGCGGCGGAGCGCCTCGGCGCGCCGGTCTTCTACACCGAAGACCTCAATCACAATCAGCTCTACGGCTC
This sequence comes from uncultured Mesorhizobium sp., assembly GCA_964371125.1. GTDB lineage: Bacteria > Pseudomonadota > Alphaproteobacteria > Rhizobiales > Rhizobiaceae > DUSC01. The sequence goes on from CAYJMY010000269.1 coordinate 2,378, forward strand.
GGTTCGCGCCGTCAATCCGTTTCTAGAACACTGAAGGGACCTCCTGCCCAATGTCCATTCTCGTCGACAAGAACACCAAGGTCCTCGTCCAGGGCCTGACCGGCAAAACCGGCACCTTCCACACCGAGCAGGCGCTCGCATATTACGGCACCAAGATGGTCGGCGGCATCCACCCCAAGAAGGGCGGAGAGACGTGGACCGGATCGAAGGGCGAGACCTTGCCGATCTTCGCCTCGGTCGCCGAAGCCAGGGAGCGCACCGGCGCCAACGCCTCGGTCATCTACGTGCCGCCGGCAGGCGCCGGCGAGGCGATCGTCGAGGCCATCGAGGCGGAGATTCCGCTGATCGTCTGCATCACCGAGGGCATCCCGGTCATGGACATGGTCAAGGTCAAGGCCAGGCTCGACAAGTCGACGTCGCGGCTGATCGGCCCGAACTGCCCCGGCGTGCTCACGCCCGAGGAATGCAAGATCGGCATCATGCCGGGCAACATCTTCAAGAAGGGCTCGGTCGGCGTTGTCTCGCGGTCCGGCACGCTTACATATGAGGCGGTGTTCCAGACCACCAATGTCGGCCTCGGCCAGACCACGGCCGTCGGCATCGGCGGCGACCCCGTGAAAGGCACCGAATTCATCGACATGCTCGAGATGTTCCTCGCCGACGAAGCGACCAAGTCGATCATCATGATCGGCGAGATCGGCGGCTCGGCCGAGGAAGACGCAGCGCAGTTCCTCCGGGATGAAGCCAGGCGCGGCCGCAAGAAGCCGATGGCCGGCTTCATCGCCGGGCGCACGGCGCCGGCGGGCCGCACCATGGGCCACGCGGGCGCGGTGATCTCGGGCGGCAAGGGCGGCGCCGAGGACAAGATCGCGGCCATGGAGGCGGCGGGCATCCGCGTCTCGCCGTCGCCGGCCAGGCTCGGCACGACGCTGGTCGAGGCGATCAAGGGTTAGGGGTCGGTCGTGGGTCGTCGGTCGTGACCCCCTTCCGACCGACGAACGACGACTGACGACCGACGCACAAAAGGAGACGGAGCGTTCGGCTCCGGAGATGCGATGGCACGGCAGGATCAGGCCAACGACCAGTTTTCCCTGACTTCGTTCCTCTATGGCGGCAACGCCGACTATATCGAGGAACTCTACGCCAGCTACCAGGACGATCCCTCTTCCGTCGACGCCGAGTGGCAGGCCTTCTTCGCCGCGCTCAAGGACGATTCCGGCGACGTCCGCCGCAATGCGCAGGGCGCTTCCTGGACCAGGCCCAACTGGCCGGTCGCCGCCAACGGCGAGCTCGTCTCGGCGCTCGACGGCAACTGGGGGGCGCTGGAGAAGCAGATCGAGAAGAAGGTGAAGGACAAGGCCGCGGCGAAGGGCACGGCGCTGTCCGAGGAAGACCTGACCCGGGCGACGCGCGATTCGGTGCGCGCCATCATGATGATCCGCGCCTACCGCATGCGCGGTCACCTCCACGCCAATCTCGATCCGCTCGGCATCGCCAAGCCCTTCGAGGACTACGACGAGCTTTCGCCGACCGCCTACGGCTTCTCGGAGGCCGACTACGATCGCAAGATCTTCATCGACCACGTGCTCGGCCTCGAGTTCGCGACGATCCGCGAGATGATCGAGATCCTGAAGCGCACCTATTGTTCGACGCTCGGCGTTGAGTTCATGCACATCTCCCATCCCGAGGAGAAGGCCTGGATCCAGGAGCGCATCGAGGGACCAGACAAGGGCATCGCCTTCACCAAGAACGGCAAGATGGCGATCCTGCACAAGCTGGTCGAGGCCGAGGGTTTCGAGCAGTTCATCGACGTCAAGTACAAGGGCACCAAGCGTTTCGGCCTCGACGGCGGCGAATCGCTCATTCCCGCGCTGGAGCAGATCATCAAGCGCGGCGGCGCGCTGGGCCTCAAGGAGATCGTGCTGGGCATGGCCCATCGCGGCCGCCTCAACGTGCTCAGCCAGGTGATGGCAAAGCCGCATCGCGCCATCTTCCACGAATTCAAGGGCGGCTCCTTTACCCCCGACGACGTCGAGGGCTCGGGCGACGTCAAGTACCATCTCGGCGCATCGTCGGACCGCGAGTTCGACGGCAACAAGGTCCACCTGTCGCTGACGGCCAATCCTTCGCACCTCGAGATCGTCAACCCTGTGGTCATGGGCAAGGCCCGTGCCAAGCAGGACCAGATCTTCGGCCGCAAGCGCGAGGATTTCGTGCCGCTCGACGAGCGCGCCAAGGTCATGCCGCTGCTGCTGCACGGCGATGCGGCCTTCGCCGGCCAGGGCGTCGTCGCCGAGATCCTCGGCCTGTCGGGCCTGCGCGGGCACCGCGTCGCCGGCACGGTCCATTTCATCATCAACAACCAGATCGGCTTCACGACGAACCCGCGCTTCTCGCGCTCGTCGCCCTATCCGTCGGACGTCGCCAAGATGATCGAGGCGCCGATCTTCCACGTGAACGGCGACGATCCCGAAGCCGTGGTCTACGCCGCCAAGATCGCGACCGAGTTCCGGATGAAGTTCCACAAGCCGGTCGTCATCGACATGCTCTGCTACCGCCGCTTCGGCCACAATGAGGGTGACGAGCCGGCGTTCACCCAGCCGATCATGTACCGCAGCATCCGCTCGCACCCGACGACGACGCAGATCTACGCCCGGAAGCTGATCGCCGAAGGCCTCATCAGCGAGGGCGAGTTCGAGAAGATGAAGGCCGACTGGCGCGCTCACCTCGAAGCGGAGTTCGAGACCGGCCAGAGCTACAAGCCCAACAAGGCCGACTGGCTCGACGGCGCCTGGTCCGGTCTGCGCACCGCCGACAACCAGGACGAACAGCGCCGCGGCAAGACCGCCGTGCCGGTCAAGACGCTGAAGGAGATCGGCAAGAAGCTG
>CAYJMY010000269.1:5275-5655 GCA_964371125.1 uncultured Mesorhizobium sp.
AAGGACTTCGAGGTCCACAAGACCATCGGGCGCTTCCTCGACAACCGCCGACAGTCGATCGAGTCCGGCGAAGGCATCGACTGGGCCACCGCCGAGTCGCTGGCCTTCGGCTCGATCCTGCTGGAAGGCAATCCGATCCGCCTGTCCGGCCAGGATTCCGAGCGCGGCACCTTCTCGCAGCGCCATACGGTGCTCTACGACCAGCGCGACGAAAACCGCTACATCCCGTTGAACAACCTGTCGGCGGCCCAGGCGCATTACGAGGTCATCAACTCGATGCTCTCGGAAGAGGCCGTGCTCGGCTTCGAATACGGCTTCTCGCTCGCCGAGCCGAAGGCACTGACGCTGTGGGAAGCGCAGTTCGGCGACTTCGCCAACGG
>CAYJMY010000270.1:0-5515 GCA_964371125.1 uncultured Mesorhizobium sp.
GCCCCCGCAAGGGGGGAAGGAGGGCGCCGGGACCCGGTTAGGCGTCTGCGAGGCGGCCGTGGACGTGGCCGCTGTCGGCGAGGGTCTCGATCACGCGGCAGTCGTCGATGCGTCCGCGGGCGCATTGCGCCACCATCCTTTCCAGTTCCGTCCTCAGCGCAGTCAGGCGCGCGATGCGTTCGTCGACTTCGCCGAGGCGCGCCTTGGCGATGGCGTCGGCGGTGGCGCAGGATTGCCCCGGCCGGTCCTGAAGGGAAAGCAGCGTTCGGATCGCCTCGACGTCGAAGCCGAGTTCGCGCGCGTGGCGGATAAAGGCCAGCCGGCGCAAACCGGCAGCGTCGTAGAGGCGGCGGTTTCCCGCGTTGCGCGGTACCGGCGGCATCAGCCCGATGTCCTCGTAGTAGCGAATGGTCGGAACCTTGACTCCCGTCGCCCGTGCCGCCTCGCCGATCGGAAATCCGCGGTCGCGCATTTTTCCGCTTGCTCCTCTAGTCGCTGGAGGATGTAGCACGGCGTCCGTCAAAAGGTTAGACGTTCAGGCATCGCCGCCACGGACCGGCGAAGGGCCGGTCGCGACGGAAAGGCTTAGAATGACTTCGCACCATCACCATCATCATCACGTCGATCCGCAAGCGGGTGACCGGCGCGTCGCCCTCGCGATCACCGTCAATCTCGGCCTGACGCTCGTCCAGATCGTCGGCGGCCTGGTCTCGGGCAGCCTGGCGCTCGTCGCCGATGCCGTCCACAATTTCTCCGACGCCGTATCGCTGATCATCGCCTTCGCCGCACGCAGGATTGCGCGGCGCCCGACCGATGCTTCCATGACCTTCGGCTACGGCCGCGTCGAGGTGGTCGCGGCGCTGGTCAACTACACGTCGCTGATCATCATCGGTCTCTATCTCGTCTTCGAGGCGGTTGCCCGCTTCCTCGATCCGCAGGGCGTCGACGGGTGGATCGTGGTCGTGATCGCGGGCATCGCGCTGCTGGTCGACGTCGTCACCGCGCTCCTTACCTGGTCGCTGTCCAGGGAGAGCGTAAACATCCGCGCCGCGTTCCTGCACAATGTCGCCGACGCGCTCGGCTCGGTGGCGGTGATCATGGCCGGGACGCTGATCCTGCTCTACGACTGGCGCCTGGTCGACCCGCTGGTGACCCTGATGATCGCCGCCTACATCCTGTGGCAATCCTTCGCCGAGATCGGTCCGGTCATCCGCATCCTCATGAACGGTAGCCCCGCAGATGTCGCCGCAGCCGATGTCGTCGCGCGAATGCGCTCGGTCGATGGCGTGCGCGAAGTGCACCACGCCCACTTTTGGCAGATGCAGGAACACGAGAGCGCGCTGGACGCCCATGTGGTGGTCGAGGAAGGCGCGTGGAGCCGCGCCGACGCCATCAAAGCGGACGTCAAGGCGCTGCTCGCCAGGGAATTCGGCATCAGCCATTCGCTGATCGAACTGGAGTGTTCGCGCCATGCCTGCCAGGAAGCGCAGACATTCGGCCATCCCCAGGGAGGGACGGTACACGGCCACTGAGTACGGCGCGGCGATCGCCGCCAAGGTAGGTGGGTCAACCCGGGGAGCGAGCCAGCCGATAGACGGCGGCGCGCGTCGTCGCCCGGCCGTCGCCGAAGTCGCTGACGTCGTACTCCGCGATCAGGAAGAGCCGATCCCTCGGCAGGAACGCCCGGCCGGGATCGCCAATCAGCACCTCGAGCCCCGCCGCCGCGCAGCGCGCGAGAAACGCCCCGGCCTTCGCCGCGACGTCGGCGGCGTAGAAGACATCGCCGGCGAGCACCACATCGGCGTCCGGCGGTGGCCCGTCCGTCAGGTCTGCACGGCAGGTCGAAACGGCGACGCCGTTCAGCGCCGCGTTCAACCCGACCGCCGCCACGGCATGGCGGTCGACGTCGGCGGCGACGACCGAGCGCGCGCCGGCCTTCGCCGCGGCGATGGCGACGAGGCCCGAGCCGGCGCCGAGGTCGACGACGCGCAGGCCCGCTACCGTCGATGAATGGTCCGCAAGGTATCGTGCGAGCACCAGGCCGCCCGCCCACGGATAGGCCCAGTAGGGCGATGCGCCGCCGCTGGCGATCTGTCCGAGGCCGCTGCCGGGGTGGGCGCAGTAGAGGCGGAGTCCGGGCAGGCCGGGGGCCTGGGCCACGCGCAGGCGTTGCCGGATGTCGTCGAGCGGGTCGGACCCGCCGCAGCACTCAGTCACGCGTTTTCGCCGACCTGGTGTGGTTGATTCGGGGAAAGTCTACGCCGGTCCGCGCCGTCTGCCGAGACGGCTCGTGCGGGTCCAGCGCGGGCCGGCAGGGGAGAAGAAAGCGCTTCCCCTTTTGGTAAATCGGCGCGACCGGGTCATAATGGGCCGGCGGAAAAAGTGGAGGAAGACGGCGGATGGCGAAAGAGGTGCGGACGGGCGATTCGACATGGGCGATTTTCGTGCTCGCCGCCTGCTATCTCGTCTTCCTGTTCTTCTGGCGCATCCTGTTGCCCGGCGGCGAGTGGCCCCAGCCGCCGATGCACTATGTGTCGATGGGTCTCGACGTCGTCCTCGTCGCCGTCGTGTTCGTGCTCCGCTTCAGGCTTTCCGAATATCTCGGCGAGAATCCGTCGCGGGCCACATTCGCCACGATCCTGTTCTGGTGCGCACTGGGCGCCGGCATCGGCTCGTTGCTGATCCGCTTCACCGGCGAGACGGCGTGGTGGACGGGCCACCTCTCCTGACGGTGGGATGATCCGTGAACCGGGATGAAGCCTACGCCCGGTCGCCCTTGAGAACGGTCAGCACCGGCCGCTTCGGCGTCCGCGAGGCGAGCCACTCGCGCGCCTCCTGGTCGGGCATCGGGAAGGCGATCGAGAAGCCCTGCACCTGGTCGCAGCCGATGCGCTGCAGCGAATCCAGCTCGGCCTCGGTCTCGGCGCCCTCGGCGATGATCGAAATGCCGAGGCCGCGGGCGAGTTCGGTGATCGCCTTGACGATTTTCGAGTTATCGCCATTCTCGTTGATGTTCTGGACGAAGCGCCGGTCGATCTTCAGGCGGTCGATCTCGTTGGGATTGACGTGGCTCAGCGAGGCATAGCCGGTGCCGAAATCGTCTAGCTCGAGATGAACTCCGGCGGCGCGGATGTGGCGAAGCTTGGAGGCGATGCCCGTCTTCTCGTCGTCGAGAATGACCGATTCCACGATCTCGAGCGACAGCTTCTGCGGCGGCAGGCCGGTACGCTCCAGCGTCGAGAACAGGAACTCGTCGAAGTCCGGCTCGCGCAGCTCGGTCCCCGAGACGTTGATGGCAAGCCGGCCGAAATTGACGCCGGCCTTGTGCCACTCCGCCGCCTCTGCGATCGCCTTGGCGACGATGATCCTGCCGATTTCGGCCATAAGCCCGGATTTTTCCGCGACCGGTATGAACTCGCCGGGCGAAATCATGCCGCGCGATGGATGCTTCCACCGGACCAGCGCCTCGACCCCGGCGATGGCGCCGTTGGTGAGCGAGACCTGCGGCTGGTAGTAGATACTGAACGACTGCTCGGCGATGGCGATCTTCAGGTCGCGCTCCAGCTGCTTGCGGTGTTCCAGTTCGCGGCGCAGCTCCTCCGAGAAGAAGGACAGCACGCCGCCGCCGAGCTTCTTTGCCGAGTAGAGCGCGAGATCGGCGTGGACGAGCAGATCCGCCGAATTGTCGGCGTCGACGGGGTAGACCGCGATGCCGGCACTGGCCCCGGGAAGGATCGTGGCCCCCTGGAAATTGATCGGCTCGTTGATGCGCGCGAGAATCCGCTTAGTCACCATGTTGATGTCTTCGCTGCTGCCGGCGCCCTGCAGGATCATGACGAACTCGTCGCCGCCGAGGCGGACGCTGAGGTCTGAGGCGCGGCAGGATTCGCGCATGCGTTGCGCCGTGACGACGAGGACGTAGTCGCCGGCCGCGTGGCCGAGCGTGTCGTTGATCTGCTTGAAGCGGTCGAGGTCGATCTGGAGGACGGCCAGCCGTTCGCCGCGCCGGTGCGCGCCCTTGATCAGCGAATCGAAATGGTCGGTGAGGTAGGTACGGTTGTACAGGCCGGTCAGGCCGTCGTGGATGGCGATGAAGGCCATCGAGTTGCGCGCGTCGACGAGTTCGTGGGTCTTTCTCAGGATGACGTCGGTCATCGGCCGGAAGATGAACATGGCGACGAAGACGATCACGCCGATCGTGGCGAAGAACAGGATCCGATGGCGGCTCGCCATGGCGGTGAGCCGCGCGTTGGAGAAGTCCGAGATGCGGTCGCTTAGTGCGGTGTAGCCGGCGAGCGTGGCGTTGGCGACGGTCATGTCGAGCCGAGCGCGGTCCTCGCCGGCGAGATAGCCGCCGTCCTGGCCGAGTTGCGTCTGCAGGGCGGACACCAGGCGCCAGCTGTTCGCGGCGAGTCCGGTGGTGAAGTAGTCGAGGTGGTAGGGCTTCGAGAACAGGACGCTCTCGATCGCCTTCGGATCGAATCGGGCGTCGGTCGTGGAATCGGCGCCGGTGCGGGTCAGGAGCAGATCGTAGTTGGTCTCGAACTCGGCCGTCGCCTTCTTCAGCGCGTCCAGGAGTTCGGCACGCTGCTCGGCGTCGGCGGCCGCGGCGGCGTTGGCCAGGAAGACGACGCGCTGCGATAGCGCCTTCTGCGTGCTGGCGAGCTGGTGCAGCGACTCGTCGCGCTGCTGCGCGGTCATCATTTCCTGGAGAAGGATGTAGGAGGCCATTGCCATGGCGGCGACGATCAGGAGGGCGATCCAGTAGGCGCTCTTGATGGTGACGAGGAGTCGCCCCGATCCGGTCGCCCTAACCGTTTGCTGAGTCATCAATGCGTCGCCCGGAGTCCGATGTATGCGCCTTCGAGCATTGGCGCGAATCCTTAACGGGATCGGTAGATCGGGGCGCGACTTCTCCCGAAAAGGGGGGCGTTTGCCGGTGTGGTTATCCGCGGCTTTTCGATGTCGCTCAAAGTGTCGGCAATTGGGTCAGGTTCAGAAAATGGCTTTGAACCGCCGGTCCACTCGATCTAGAATGCCGCCGATCCCCAAAACGGCATCGGAAAACGCAATGAACGTCGAACACCGGGCGCCCAAGAGCGCCGCCTCCTTCGTCTGGAACGATCCTTTCCTGCTGGACGACCAACTCTCGGAGGACGAGCGCATGATCCGGGACGGCGCTGCAGCATTCTGCGCCGACAAGCTCGCCCCGCGCGTCGAGGACGCCTACCTCAACGAGACCACCGATCCGGAGATCTTCCGCGAGATGGGCGCGGCCGGCCTGCTCGGCGTGACGGTTGCGGAGGAGTACGGCGGCATCGGCGCCAACTACGTGACCTATGGCCTAGTGGCGCGCGAGGTCGAGCGCGTCGATTCCGGCTACCGCTCGATGATGAGCGTGCAGTCGTCGCTGGTCATGTACCCGATCCAAGCCTACGGTTCCGAGGAACAGCGGCGGAAGTACCTGCCGAAGCTGGCGTCCGGCGAGTGGATCGGCTGCTTCGGCCTGACCGAG
>CAYJMY010000271.1:0-5403 GCA_964371125.1 uncultured Mesorhizobium sp.
CCCTCGGTCCACCCGCATCCGTCGCAGGTGTCGCAGATGTGCTGGTCCAGGCTCATCAGCTCCGCCACGGTCGGCGGTCTCTCGAGGGCGTTCACTCGGCGCTCCCGAAGAGCTTCGCCTTGATGGCCTCGGGCGTATCGGTCGCGATCACCTCGCCATAGACCAGCACGGAGATCCGGTCAGCGAGGTCGAACACCACGTGCATGTCGTGCTCGATCATCAAAAGGGTGCGCTTCTCGCTGACCTTCCGAATCAGCGCCACGACGCGTTCGGTCTCAGCGTGACTCATGCCGGCGGTCGGCTCGTCGAGCAGCAGCACGTCGGCATTGCCCGCGATTGTCAGTCCGATCTCCAGCGCGCGCTGCTCGCCATAGGTGAGCACGCCGGCCGGCGTGCGCCAGCGGTCGATGAGGTCGATCTCGGCGAGTATCTCCTCCGTGCGCCGGTTGGCGTCGTCGAGGCGGTCGACGGCGCGCCAGAACGAATATCTGTGGCCGAGCGCCCACAGCGTCGCGCAGCGCACGTTTTCCCACACCGAGAGCCGCGGGAAGATGTTGGTCACCTGGAAGCTGCGCGACAGGCCGCGCCTGTTGATGAGCTGCGGCGCCATGCCGGCGATGTCTTCGCCGTGCAGGCGTATCTTCCCGGCGCTCGGGCGCAGATGGCCGCTGATCAGGTGAAACAGCGTCGACTTGCCGGCGCCGTTCGGGCCGATGATGGCGTGCCGTTCGCCGGGGCGCACCGCGAGGTCGACGCCGCGGATGATCTCCGTGACGCCGAAGCTCTTGCGCAGGCCGGCGAGTTCGATGGCGCGAGTGGCGGCCCCGTCGCTCAAGCGTCCCTCCCCCGGGCGGTCGCCACGTCGTAGCTGTTGCGGGCCAGCCGCGCCGCGCGCAGGAACAGCCACAGGCCGCCCGCCGCGAGCACCAACCCGGTGATCCAGGGCAAGGGCGACGTGACCGTGAACGGGATCGAATAGAGCGTCAGGTCGGGCCCGTAGGCGGCGCGGATGCTGAACTGGTGGCTCGTCTCGATGAGTATCGAGAGGCCGATCACGGCGACCACAGCCGGAACCAGCGCCAGGAGATAGTAAGGCAGCACCCGGTGCAGCCGGCGCGTTGCCAGCAGCGGCGCCTGCATGGCCAAAAGGCCGGCGATGCCGCCGGGCGCGAACATCACCATGCCGATGAACAGGAGCCCGACATAGAGCGGCCAGATCTTGGTGGCGTCGCTCAACGTCAGTTGCAGCCAGGTTATCAGGATCGCGCCGATCACCGGCCCGGCGAAATTGCCGACGCCGCCGATGTAGGTCATCAGGATGACCGCGCCGGATTCGGCGGCGCCCATCTGCGCGCCGTTGATGATCTCGAAGTTGATCGCGGACAGCCCGCCGGCGATTCCCGCAAACAGGCCCGACAGGCTGAAGGCGATGAAGCGAACCGTGCCCGTGTCGTAGCCGATGAAGGCGGTGCGCTGCGGATTGTCGCGCACGGCATTGCAGATGCGGCCGAACGGCGTGCGCGTAATCGCGTACATCGCTGCGACCGACACGAAGCACCAGGCGGCGACGAGGTAGTAGACCTGCGCTTGCGGTCCGAAGCTGTAGCCGAAGAAGCTCGCCACCTCGGTGCGATCGGTCGTGATGCCTTCCTCGCCACCGAAGAAGCGGCGCAGGATGAGCGCGCTGGACACGACGAGTTCGCCAATGCCGAGCGTGATCATAGCGAACGCCGTACCGGCCCGCTTCGTCGCCACCGCGCCGAACAGCACGCCGAAGAACAGTCCGCCGAGGCCGCCCATGACCGGGAACAGCGGCAGCGGAACCGGCCAGCCGCCGGCGCCGGCCATGTTGAGCAGGTGCACGGTGACGAAGCCGCCGAGCCCGAAGAACACGGCGTGGCCGAAGGACAACAGCCCCGTCTGCCCGAGCAGCATGTTGTAGGACAGGGCGAAGATGATCATCGTCCCCATCAGGCTCATCGTGGACAGCGCCAGCCGCGAGCTGAACAGGTATGGCAGCAGGAGCAGGACGACCGCCAGCGCGATCCAGATCGCACGGCGGGCCAACGGGCCGGACCGGCCGCCGGCCATCTGGCCCGGACGATCGATGGTGTGCGCCCGGCTCATGTGTCCCGCGTCCCCATGAGGCCACGCGGCCGGAAGATCAGGATGAGAACCAGAAGAAGGTAGGGCAGGATCGGCGCGACCTGCGCCACGGTCACCCGCCAGATGTCGCTCAGCCACACCGACAGTGCGCCGGCGACAGCCGAGTCGCCGAACACGTCCGCAAGCGAGATGTTGAACGCGACGGCAAACGTCTGCACGAGGCCGATCATCAGCGACGCGACGAACGCGCCGCCGAGCGAGCCGAGACCGCCGACGACCACCACCACGAACAGGATCGGCCCGAGTAGGCCCGCCATGTTCGACTGCGTGACCAGGATCGGCCCGGCGATGACCCCGGCCACCGCGGCAAGGCCGACGCCGACGCCGAAGACCAGCATGAAGATGCGGTCGACGTTGTGGCCGAGCATGCCGACCATGCCGGGATGGCTGAGCGCGGCCTGGACGATCAGGCCGATGCGCGTGTGGCGGATGACCATCAGGAGGGCGAGGAAGATCGCCACCGAGATCAGCAGCACGAACAGCTTGAACGCGGGATAGCTGCTGGAAAACAGCGTGAAGGCGGAGAAGTCGAGCGCCGGCGGCACGCGGTAGTCGGTCGGCAGCTTGCCCCACACCATCTCCACCACCTCCTTGATGACGAAGGTCAGCCCGAAGGTGAACAGGAGCTCGGCGACATGCCCGTGCCTGTGGACGCGCCGCAGCCCGTAGCGTTCGACCGTCATGCCGATCACCGCCACCAGCACCGGCGCGACGAGGAACGCCGGCCAGAAACCCAGCCGGCGGCTGATCTCGAAGCCGAAGAAGGCGCCCAGCATATAGAAGCTCGCATGGGCGAGGTTGAGCACGCCCATCATCGAGAAGATGACGGTCAGGCCGCTGGCCATGAGGAACAGCAGCATGCCGTACAGGACGCCGTTCAGCGTCGATACGATGACGATCTCGAGCACGGTCCCGCTTTCCCCGCGCCGCCGCGGCGGCGATCAAAAACGTTGCCTGGATTGGGGGCGGCGCCGGCGGCGCCGCCCCTGTCGAGTCAGGGACGCTTCATCTGGCAGGTCGTTGGAAGCAGGGTGGCCTCGGTCGGCACCGCCGCCGCCATCTTCCAGCCCCAGCCCGTGTGCTCCTCGTCGAACTTCTGCCCCGGCTCGAGCGCGCCGAGGGTGGAGATGTAGAGCGGCTGGAAGAACTGGTGGTCGTCCGCGCGCATGAAACCCTCGTCGCCGGCGGCGAAGCTCTTGTGCTTCATGCCTTCCAGCTTGGGCACGAAATCGCCGGGATCCTCGGACTTCGCCTCCTCCATCGCCTTGAAGACCATGTCCATCATGTTGAACATGCGCGGATAGTAGACCGGCGCGTCGGCGAAGCGCTTCATCAACGCTCCGGCTCGCTCCTCGGCAGGTCCGTAGCCCTGGTTGTTGATGCCCTCGTTGATCTGGAAGACGCGGTTTTCCAGGTTGGCTTGCTTGATGGCGGGCGGCGCGCCGGCGCCGCCGGCGTAGAACGTGTACCAATTGACGTTGAGCCCCGCCTGGCCGGCGGCCTTGATCAGCAGGGCGAGGTCCTGGCCCCAGTTGCCGGTGATGACCGTGTCGGCGCCCGACGCCTGGATCTTGGCGACATAGGGGGCGAAGTCGGTGATCTTGACCAGCGGATGGAACTCGTCGCCGACGATCTCGACGTCGGGGCGCTTGGCCTGCAGCATGCTCTTCGCCGCGCCGGCGACGGCATGGCCGAACGAGTAGTCCTGCGAGATCAGGTAGACCTTCTTGAGGTCCTGCTTGTCCTTGATGAAGTTGGTCAGCGCTTCCATCTTGATGGCGGCGCTGGCGTCCCAGGTGAGGTGCCAGTAGCTGCACTTCTCGTTGGTCAGGACCGGGTCGATCGCCGCGTAGTTCAGGTGGACGATGTTGGCGCCGGGATTTCGGTCGTTGTACTTGGTGATGAAGTCCGACACCGCGACGGCAACCGATGAGCCGTTGCCCTGCACGATCACCTTGATGCCTTCGTCGATCGCCTTCTGCACCTGGACGAGGCTGACCTGCGGATTGGTCTGGTTGTCGTAGCCGATCACCTCGACCTTCTTGCCGTTGACGCCACCCTTGGCGTTGATCTCGTCGGCGATGAAATTGAGCTGGTTCATGCCGATCTGGCCGATGCTCGCGCCGCCGCCCGAGAGCGGGTCGACATAGGCGATCTTCAGCGCTTCCTGGGCCATCGCCGACAAAGCGGTGGCACCCAGGATCGACAGCGCGAGCGCCGTCTGTCCGAGCAGTTTCTTCATGGCATCTCCTCCCTTCCAACGCAGCCGGGTGATCCGGCCGCCGCAATGGCGCTTCGGCCGCAAGGTTGCGGCCTTCTACGCCTCCTCCTGCAAGCCTCCGCACCGAAGGCCTCTTCTCCTCGACCCGGCGGCTTCCCCCGATCGCCGCCGCACTTTTCCCGCCGCCTATCCGGTGACGGCCCTCGCCCTTTCCGCGATCGGTCCGCTGGCAAGCTCGCGTTCCATCTGCATGAACCCGTAGTCGGGAACGATCTCGCCGGTCCGGTCGCTGATGGCGGCCCAGTTCGTCGCGACGCGCCGCGCCGCGCCCTCGCCGCCGCCGATATGGGCGCCCGGGGTCAGCGTGACGTTCGATCGCGCGAAATGGCCCGCGCCGGCGCACAGGATCACCCGTGTCGGCGCATCGTCGCCGACCAGCGCCGGCAGGCCGGCGCTGACGAGATCGGGCGAAAGCCGTGCGATCACGTCCGGTGGAAGAAGGGTGTCCGTCATCGCCGTCGCGGCCGTGGGCGCGATGCAGTTGACCTTGATGCCGTACCTGTCGCCTTCCAGCGCCAGCGTCTGCATCATGCCGACCAGCGCCATCTTCGCCGCGCCATAGTTCGCCTGCCCGAAATTGCCGAAAAGGCCGGTGGATGACGTGGTTATCACGACGCGCCCGTAGCGCTGCTCGCGCATGATCTCCCAAACCGCCTTGGTGCAGATCGCCGAACCCATCAGGTGGACGTCGACGACCTCGCGGAACTCGGCGATCGTCATCTTGGCGAAGCTCTTGTCGCGCAGGATGCCGGCATTGTTGACGAGGATGTCGATGCGGCCCCAGGCCTGCATCGCGGCGGCGACCATCTCGGCGATGCGTGCTTCGTCGGTCACCGACGCCGCAAAGCCGAACGCCTCGCCGCCGGCCTCCCTGATCGCGCCTGCCACCGCCTCGGCGGCGGCGGCATTCATGTCGTTGACGACCACCTTCGCGCCCAGCCGGGACAGTTGGAGAG
>CAYJMY010000272.1:0-5367 GCA_964371125.1 uncultured Mesorhizobium sp.
TCATGGCGCGCGACCCCGGCAACACCTTGTGGCAGCGCGACCTCTCGATCAACCCCTCTAGGGTCGGCGACGTTCGCGGGAAGCAGGGGGACCTCGCGGGCGCGTCCGACGCCTATCAGGCCAGCCTCGCCATCAGTCAATCCCTCACAGCGCGCGACCCCGGCAATACCGAGTGGCAGCGCGACCTGTCGGCCGGCCACGAAAGGATCGGCAACGTACGCGTGGCGCGCGGGGACCAGACCGGGGCGCTCGACGCCTATCAGGCCAGCCTCGCCATCAGGCAATCCCTCGCAGCGGGCGACCCCGACAATACCTTGTGGCAGCGCGACCTCTCGATCAGCCACGAAAGGATCGGCAAACTGCGCGTAGCGGGCGGAGACCTGACCGGGGCGCTCAACGCCTATCAGGCCAGCCTCGCCATCAGGCATTCCCTAGCGGCGCGCGACCCCGGCAATGCCGAGTGGCAGCGCGACCTCTTTATCAGCCACTTCAGGATCGGCGACGTGCGCGTAGCGCAGGGGGACCTGCCCGGCGCGATCGACGCCTATCAGGCGGGCCACGCAATTAGCGAATCCCTTTCTGCGCAGGATCCCAGCAATGCCGGATGGCAACGTGACCTGATGTTCTCGCATGTCAGGCTGGCGCAAGCCGGCGGCGATGCGCGCGCGCATCTCGGCAAGGCGCTGGAGATCGCCCTGGAGATGGAGAAGAAGGGAATTCTTGCGCCGTCCGACGCCCCGATTCCCGGCCTACTGCGCGCCGAACTGGCGAAGTTGGAGCCGTCTCTGACTGCCGAATAGCGCACCGGCGCGGGCGATCATTGCGGTCTGACGTAGCGTTCCTGCGAAGAAACACACCGACACCGCGCGTACCGCGCCGCTCGCTCAGCGTCCGAAGTCCAAATAAAAGGCCCGGCGTCGACCGGGCCTTTCAATCAGACGTACCGCCGCAATCAGGCCGCGAGCGCGCCTTCGAGCGTGGTCAGCTGGTGCAGGAACTGCTCGGCCTTGGTGCGGCTGTCATCGTCCCTGGCGTCGGCGAGATCTTCCTTCGCCTCTTTGATACGGCGGGCGAGGTCGGAGCGGTCGATGTCCTTCACCGCGACCGCCGATTCGGCGAGAAGCGTGCAGCCCGACGGCAGGATGTCGGCGAAGCCGCCGAAGACGACGTAGCGCTCGTCGGCGCCGGCGGCGGTGCGCAGCGAGACGACGCCCGCCTTCACCGTCGTCATCACCGGCGCATGGTTGGCCATCACCGTCATCTCGCCTTCGGCGCCGGGAATGACGACCGACTCGACCTGCGCGGAGACGAGCAGGCGCTCGGGGGAGACGAGTTCGAACTTGAACGCTTCAGCCATGTCAGTCAGCCTATCCGGTCAAAACCATCAATTGTCGAACGCGATGCGGGTGAAGGCGGGAAACTCGCCCATCACGTTTCCTTCGGCGTCCGTCTGCTCGCCCATCTCGATCGTCACCGTCACCGGCCGACCGACGAAGCGGGCGGGCATCTCGGCGACCTCGTTCCACGGATCGCACTCGGGCGCGGCGCAAAGACCGGTCAGTTCCTCACCGTCTTCGCTCAAGATGGTGAGGTAGCAGTTGTCGCCGCACTCGTAGGCGCGGATCTCCCCGGAAACGACGTCGGTGCCCATGCTCGCCGATGCCGGCGTCTGGAGCCCCGCGGCGATCGCGAGCACCGCCAGCGGCGGTGCCCACACGGAGAGCAGTCTCGGCTTCATGCCTGCCTTACGCCGCTTCCGCGGCCAGGCGCTGCGCCTTCTCGACGGCTTCCTCGATGGAGCCGACCATGTAGAAGGCCGCTTCCGGCAGGTGGTCGTACTCGCCGGCGACGAGGCCCTTGAAGCCCTTGATCGTGTCGGCGAGGTCGACGAGCTTGCCCGGCGAACCGGTGAAGACTTCGGCGACGAAGAACGGCTGCGACAGGAAGCGCTCGATCTTGCGGGCGCGGGCCACCGTCAGCTTGTCCTCTTCCGACAGCTCGTCCATGCCCAGGATGGCGATGATGTCCTGCAGCGACTTGTAGCGCTGCAGGGTCTGCTGCACCTGGCGGGCCACCTGGTAGTGCTCCTCGCCGACGACCATCGGGTCGAGCATGCGCGAGGTCGAGTCGAGCGGGTCGACGGCCGGGTAGATGCCCTTCTCGGCGATGGCGCGGTTGAGCACCGTCGTTGCGTCGAGGTGGGCGAACGAGGTCGCCGGCGCCGGGTCGGTCAGGTCGTCGGCCGGCACGTAGATGGCCTGCACCGAGGTGATCGAGCCCTTGGTCGTGGTGGTGATGCGCTCCTGGAGGGCGCCCATGTCGGTGGCGAGCGTCGGCTGATAGCCCACCGCCGAGGGGATGCGGCCGAGCAGCGCCGACACTTCCGAACCCGCCTGGGTGAAGCGGAAGATGTTGTCGACGAAGAACAGCACGTCCTGGCCCTGGTCGCGGAAATATTCCGACAGCGTCAGACCGGTGAGGCCGACGCGGGCGCGGGCGCCCGGCGGTTCGTTCATCTGACCGAACACCAGCGCGCACTTCGAGCCTTCGCCGCCGCCCTTCTTGTTGACGCCCGACTCGATGAACTCGTGGTAGAGGTCGTTGCCCTCGCGGGTGCGCTCGCCGACGCCGGCGAACACCGAGAAGCCGCCGTGGGCCTTGGCGACGTTGTTGATCAGTTCCTGGATGAGCACGGTCTTGCCGACGCCGGCGCCGCCGAACAGGCCGATCTTGCCGCCCTTGGCGTAGGGCGCGAGCAGGTCGAGCACCTTGATGCCGGTGACCAGGATCTGCGCCTCGGTCGACTGGTCGATGTATTCGGGAGCCGGCTGGTGGATGCCGCGATACTCGGTCGCGGTGACCGGGCCGGCTTCGTCGACCGGCTCGCCGATGACGTTGATGATGCGGCCGAGCATTTCCGGGCCGACCGGCACGGAGATGGCGCCGCCGGTGTCGACGACCGACTGGCCGCGCACGAGGCCTTCGGTGGAGTCCATGGCGATGCAGCGGACCGTGTTCTCGCCGAGATGCTGGGCGACTTCGAGCACGAGCCGCGAGCCGCGGTTGTCGGTCTCCAGTGCGTTCAGGATCGCCGGCAGGTTGTCGTCGAACTGCACGTCGACGACGGCGCCGATCACCTGACGCACCTTGCCGGTCGCGCCCGTCGCGGCCTTCGCCGCAGCCGGGGCCTTGGCCGCCGCCGCCTTCTTTGCCGGAGCCTTCGCGGCGGCCGGTGCCGCCTTCGGGGTCGCTGCTTTCGCCATTCTCGTTACCCTTTTTCGTCTGTCTCGTTCTCGCGCCTGCCCCCGGGTGACCGGACGGCGACGCGGCTAGAGCGCTTCCGCGCCCGAAATGATCTCGATCAGTTCCTTGGTGATCTGCGCCTGCCGCTGGCGGTTGTAGGTGATCGACAGCTTGTTGATCATGTCGCCGGCATTGCGGGTCGCACTGTCCATCGCACTCATCTTGGCGCCCATCTCGCCCGCCGCGTTCTCAAGGAGCGCACGGAAGATCTGCACGGCGATGTTGCGCGGGATGAGGTCGGCGAGGATCTCGCCCGGCTCCGGCTCGTATTCGTAGACGGCCGTCGCCGCACCGGCCTGCGCACCGCTTGCCGCGGGCGCGGCGGCGGGGATGATCTGCAGGGCGGTCGGGATCTGCGAGATCACCGACTTGAACTCGGAATAGAACAGCGTGCAGACGTCGAACTGCCCGTCCTCGAACAGCTTGATGACCTTGCGGGCGATCGCGTCGGCATTGGCGAAGCCAACCTGCTTGACCTCGCGGAGCTCTATGCGCTCGATGATCTGCGCGGCGAAGTCGCGGCGCAGAATGTCGTAGCCCTTCTTGCCGACGGTGACGATCTTCACCGTCTTGCCCGCCGCCACCAGGCGCCGCGCATGGTCTCGGGCGAAACGCGCGATCTGGCTGTTGAAGCCGCCGCACAGGCCGCGCTCGGCGGTTGCGACGACGAGGAGATGGACATCGTCCCTGCCGGTTCCCGTCATCAGCGCCGGCGCATCGCCGCCGCCTCCGACCGCCTGGGTGATGTTGGCGAGCACCGCGCCCATACGCTGCGAGTAGGGCCGCGCCGCCTCGGCAGCCTCCTGGGCGCGACGCAGCTTCGCCGCGGCGACCATCTGCATCGCCTTGGTGATCTTCTGCGTCGCCTTGACCGAGGCGATGCGGTTGCGCAGGTCTTTTAGCGAGGCCATGGGCCGAACCTATTCCTCGTCAGTCTCAGGCGAAGGTCTTGGCGAAGCTGTCGATCTCGGCCCGCAGCTTGGAGCGCAGGTCGTCCGACAGCGCCTTCTCGGCGCGGATCGCGTCGAGGACGGCCTTGCCCGTGCCGCGCATGTGCGCCAGCAGGCCCTGCTCGAACTTCTGCACCTGGTTGAGCGCCAGCTTGTCGAGGTAGCCGTTGACGCCGGCGAAGATCACCGCGACCTGCTCCTCCATCTTCAGCGGCGAGAACTGCGGCTGCTTCAGGAGCTCGGTCAGGCGCGCGCCGCGGTTGAGCAGACGCTGCGTGGCGGCGTCGAGGTCGGAGCCGAACTGGGCGAAGGCGGCCATCTCGCGATACTGGGCGAGTTCGCCCTTGATCGAGCCGGCGACCTGCTTCATCGCCTTGACCTGGGCGGCCGAGCCGACGCGCGACACCGACAGACCGACGTTCACCGCGGGACGGATGCCCTGGAAGAACAGGTTGGTTTCGAGGAAAATCTGGCCGTCGGTGATCGAGATCACGTTGGTCGGGATGTAGGCCGACACGTCGTTGGCCTGCGTCTCGATGATCGGCAGCGCGGTCAGCGAACCGGCGCCGTTGTCGTCGTTCATCTTGGCGGCGCGCTCGAGCAGGCGCGAGTGCAGGTAGAAGACGTCGCCCGGATAGGCCTCGCGTCCCGGCGGGCGGCGCAGCAGCAGCGACATCTGGCGATAGGCGACGGCCTGCTTGGAGAGGTCGTCATAGGCGATGAGGGCGTGCCTGCCGTTGTCGCGGAAGTATTCGCCCATGGTGCAGCCGGCGAACGGCGCCAGGAACTGCATCGGCGCCGGGTCCGAAGCGGTGGCGGCGACGATGATCGAATATTCGAGCGCGCCGCGCTCTTCGAGCACTTTCACGAACTGCGCGACCGTCGAGCGCTTCTGGCCGATGGCGACGTAGACGCAGTAGAGCTTCTCCTTCTCCGGGCCGTTGTCGTGAATGGCCTTCTGGTTCAGGATCGTGTCGAGGATGATGGCGGTCTTGCCGGTCTGGCGGTCGCCGATGACCAGCTCGCGCTGGCCGCGGCCGACCGGGATGAGCGCATCGATGGCCTTGAGGCCGGTCGACATCGGCTCGTGCACCGACTTCCTGGGGATGATGCC
>CAYJMY010000273.1:0-4682 GCA_964371125.1 uncultured Mesorhizobium sp.
GGATTGACGGGGCGAGGAGATTTCTTCGGCCGCTGCGCGGGCGACCGCGGATTTATCCCCGCATTTCGACTGCGCCCTTTTTGGTGGACGCTTCAGGCGTGGGTTTTGTCCCCCCTGCCGCCTCTTGCGTTTCGTCATCCATGGTCAAGGCCGCGAATGCCGAAGCGCCGAATCCCGGCAGGCGCTCAGACGATCCGGCCGACGGCCATGTCCGCCGCGGTGCGGATCGCCTCGATGTTCTTCCGGTAGGCTTCGACGCCGTCGCCGCGGAACACCGCCGAACCGGCCACCAGCACGTCGGCGCCGGCGGCGGCGAGTTGCGGCGCCGTCTCGGTCGTGACGCCGCCGTCGATCTCGATGTGGATCGGCCTGCCGCCGATCATCGCCTTGACCCGGCGTACCTTCTCGACGACCGAGGGGATGAAGGCCTGCCCGCCGAAACCGGGATTGACGGTCATCAGCAGCACCAAGTCGAGGCGGTCGAGCACGTATTCGATGACGTTCTCGGGCGTACCCGGATTAAGCGAGACGCCGGCCTTCTTGCCAAGCGCCCGGATCGCCTGCAGCGACCGGTCGAGATGCGGGCCCGCCTCGGCGTGGACCGTGATGATGTCGCAGCCGGCATCGGCGAAGGCGGCGAGATAGGGATCGGCCGGCGCGATCATCAGGTGGCAGTCGAACACCTTCGCCGTCCGGTTGCGGATCGCCTTGATCACCGGCGGACCGAAGGTGATGTTCGGCACGAAATGACCATCCATCACGTCGAGATGGATCCAGTCGGCGCCCGCCCGATCGATGGCCTCGACCTCGTCGCCGAGACGCGAGAAGTCCGAGGCGAGCACCGAAGGGGCGATCAGGGTCTTTCCGCGCATCGATCCGATCCTTGGAAGAGGCAGGTGTGCTGTGCCCCTACTCGACGCGCGGCCGATTGTCGATAGCGGGTCCGATCGCATGTTGTCTCCGCGCTTCCATGCCGCGGGAAAGGCACCCGCAGGCCGGTCGCGAGACTGCGGCGGCCCGGCCGTGGACCCAGCACCAGGGTACGGCAGGCCCTACCCCGCATCGGCCGAACCGCGACTATTCGGCAACCCTCCAGTTCGAGCCCCCGATGTCCAGCAGGTCCCTCGCAGCGATTGGCTACCTGTGCCTGGGCATCCTCGTCTTCTCGCTCCAGGACCTCATCCTGAAGGACCTCTCGGGCGTCTATCCGGTCACCCAGGCGATGACCGTCCGCTCGATCGTGGCGCTGCCGATCCTGCTCCTTCTTGTCCGCGCCAGCGGCTTCACGCTCCGGTCGCGGAACCTCGGCCTGCTGGTCCTGCGCGCGGCCATGTCGTTCGGCGCCTACCTTTCCTACTATATGGCGCTCGCCGCGCTTCCGATGGCCGACGTGGTCGCCCTGTTCTTCATCGGCCCGCTCTATATCACCGCGCTCGGCATTCTGGTTCTCGGCGAGCGTCCCCACCGTTCCACCTTCGCCGCTCTGTTCATCGGCATCATCGGCGTCGTCGTCACCCTTCGGCCGGGCTCGGGTCTTTTCGAATGGGCGTCGCTGCTGTCGCTGCTCGCCGCCGTGCTCTACGGCTCGGCGCAGATCGTGGCGCGCAAGATGGGCGAGGGCGAAGGCGCCGCGGTGATGACCTTCTACCAGAATGCGGCCTTCCTCATCGGGGCGCCGACGCTGGCCTTCCTCTTCGGCGGTGATGCCGCGAGCGGGCTGCACCCCAGCGTCGCCTTCCTGACGCGGCCGTGGGCGTGGCCACCGGCGGTCGACCTGGCGCTGATGGCGGCGTGCGGCGTCATCGCCGCGGCGGGCATGACCCTGCTCTCGCAGGCCTATCGGCTGGCGCCCGCGGGCAACCTCTCCGTGTTCGAATACAGCGCCATCCTCTGGGCCCCGCTTTGGGGTTTCCTGTTCTTCGACGAGGTGCCGCGCATCACCACGGTCGTCGGCGCCGTGTTGATCTGCGGCGCCGGCCTGTTCGCGCTGCGCTCTGCCGAGCGGCGCTAGGACGGCTGAGCCGGGCCGTCCTGGCGCCCGGTCAGAGCTTCGGCCGCGCCGCCTTCGTGTCGTACCAGCCGCCGACCGCCGTCTCGTAGGCCATGCCGGCGCGGAAGACGTCCTCGTCGCAATAGGTGCGGCCGACGATCTGGATGCCGGTCGGTACGCCGTTCTTCGCGAAGCCGGACGGCACCGACAGCACCGGGCAGCGGCTCATCGTGTTGAACGGCGTCGTCATCACCCAGCCGAGCGAGGGATTGACGATCCTGTCGTTGATCCTGACCTCGTCCTTCGACTGGTCATGGTCGGCCGGAACCGCCGGTAGCGCCGTGGTCGGGCAGACGAGCACGTCGTACTTTTCGAGGAGCGGCCCGAGCGTCGAATACATGCGCCCGGCGACTTCCAGGCTGTGCACGAAGTCGGTTGCCTTCGAATCCTGCCCGAGTTCGGCGAAGTGCCGCGCATAGGTCGTCATCTGGTCGCCGTGTTCGGCAAGGAGCTTGGCCAGCGAGGCGCCGAACAGGTGGTTGAGGTAAGTCATCGCGGCGTCGAGGATTTCGGGGCCCCAGCCGAGATCGACTTCCTCCACAGTGGCGCCGAGCGAGCGGAACACGTCGAGCGCCTTCTTCGTGTTCTTGACCACCTGCGGATCGACCTCGAAGGCGCCGAGGTCCATCGAATAGGCGATCTTCCAGCCCTTGATCGGCCGGTACTTCGCCGGCAGCGTCAGCTTCGGCCTGAGCGTCGAGATGTCGTAGGGGCTCGGCCCGCTCATCACGTTCTGCAACAGGATCGCGTCGCCGACCGTACGCGCCAGCGGGCCCGTGTGGCAGTAGAAGTCGAGGTTGAACGGCGGGTCGTCGGGGTTGCGGCCATAGGGCGGCTTGTAGCCGACGACGCCGCAGGCCGATGCCGGGATGCGGATCGAACCGCCGATGTCGGAGCCCGTGCAGATCGCCGAGGTGCCCGACGCCAGCGACGCCGCGGAGCCTCCGGACGAGCCGCCCGGCGTGAAGTCGCGGTTCCACGGGTTGCGGGTCACGCCCCACAGCCGCGACCAGGTATAGGCGGCGCAGGAAAATTCCGGCGTCGCCGTGCGCGCATGGACGATGCCGCCGGCCTTCATGACGCGCTCGTTCATCGTCGAGGTGTGCTCGCCGACGAAATCCTTGAGGATCAGCGAGCCGCCCGAGGTCGGCTTGCCCTTGATGTAGCTCTCGTCCTTGATGCCGACCGGCAGGCCTTCCAGCGCGCCGGTCTTCTTGCCCCTGGCATATTTCTGCTCGGCCTTGCGCGCCGCGTCGAGCGCCTCGTCGAAATGCGTGTAGGTGAAGGCGTTGACCTTCTCCTTCGTCTTCTCCGCGCGCGCGATCACCGCCTGCATCAGCTCGACAGGCGAGAGCTTCTTCTTGCGGAACAGTCTGAGCGCCGTGGAAGCAGGCATATAGCAAAGGTCGAGGTCGGTCATGAAAGGGCTCCGGCGATGGCATGGCACGCCTTCAGCGTGGCGGCCGAATAGTCGAGATTGTAGAAGTCGGGCCAGCTGGACAGCTTCACCACGACGATGCGCCGGGCGAAGTCGATCCAGATCAGCTGACCGAAGACGCCGCGGCACATCAGGTTCTTCGAGCGCGGGTCCTCGATCCAGAACTGGTTGTGGTAGGCGCCTTCCGGGATCGGCGCGCCGAAGCCTGGCCGGTGGACGCCGTTGCGCGTCGTTTCGATCCAGGCCGCGGGCACGATGCCGGCGCCGCCGTCGAGGATCATCTGGCCGAAGCGTGCATAGTCGCGCAGCGTCGCGTTGAAGCCGCCGTCGGCGAGCGCGTAGCCGGAGGAATCGACGGTGAAGCAGGCGCACTCGTCGACGCCGAGCTTCTGCCAAAGCTCCTCGGAGACAAGCTGCGCCAGCCGCCGGCCCGAGACGCGTTCCATGGCGAAGGCGAGCACGTCCGTCTCGATCGAACGGTACTCGAACGCCTCGCCGTGCGGCCGTGTCGCCTCCTTCAGCGACAGGATCAGCTCCCACACGTGCCCGGGCCAGGGGAAATCCGGATCGCTGCCCGGCGGCGGCGGATTCCAGCCGGCGGCGACGTCGAGCTTGCCCATCTCGCAATAGGGATTTTCGTAGGTCTCGTCGAACCTGACCCCGGTGGTCATGTCGAGCACGTGCTGAAGCCTCGCGCCGCGATAAGCGGTCGCCTCCAGCTCGGGCAGGTAGTCGGTGATGGGTTGCGCCGGATCGAGCAGGCCGCGGCCGACGAGAATGCCGGCGACGGCGACGACGACCGACTTGCCGACGGACTGAGACAGGTGCAGCGTCCGCTCGCCCATGCCGTTGAGATAGCGCTCGTATGCGACTGCGCCGTCCTTCAGGACGATGAAGCCGTCGGTGTAGGTCTCGTCCAGGAGGCCTGCGAGCGTCGTCGGTCTGCCGGCGCTGTCGGTCACGGCCAGGCGATCGAGGTCGCGGTCGGCGCGTTCCAGGGGGCGGCGGGAACCTTCGCCGCGCCAGACCTCGACGGTCGGCATGACTTCGCGCACATGCTGGAAGGACCAGCGGTTGCGCGGCGCGCGGTCCCAGTGGAAACGCGAAGGAACCGGCGTTGCCGGCGGCCCCGGCCGCGCCGGGGGGGGCGGCTCGCTGTCGGGTGCCATGATGGGGAGAATCCGGAAGTTGGGG
>CAYJMY010000273.1:4692-5346 GCA_964371125.1 uncultured Mesorhizobium sp.
GGCTACTTCTGGATCTCGGTCCAGATCTTCGTATAGATCTCCTGCACCTCGGGCGCGCAGCGCAGCATGAACTTGCCCTTGTCGGCGAACTCCGCCGGCGTCACGATTTCCGGAGCCGTCTGCATCTCCGCAGCCATGAACGCCTCGGAACCCTTGATGCCGTTGGCGTACTTGGCGAATTCGGAGATCAGCGCCGCGTTCTCGGGCGCCATGATGAAGTTCAGGAAGAGCTTGGCGTTCTCGACGTTCTTGGCGTCGGCGAGGATGGCGGCATTGTCCATCCACAGCGGATAGCCTTCCTTCGGATAGCCGTAGTGTATCGACTCCTTGGCGTGGCGCATGCGCATGGAGGCGCCGTTCCAGTTGACGGTGGCGGCGTAGTCCCCCTTGGCCATGGCTTCGATGTTGCCGTAGTTCATCGAGATCCACTTGGTCTTGGCCTCGACCAGCTTGTCGCGGACCTTCTTCAGGATCTCCTTGTCGCCGGTGCACGGCTCGCCACCCATGTAGGTGATCGCCAGGTGCATGACGTCGGCCATTTCCGGTACGACGTTGATCTTGCCGGCGAGCTCGGCTGGCGGGTCGAGGAAGATAGCCGACGTGTTGATGTCGCCCTTGTAGACGGAGGTGTCGACCGAGACGCCCGTCGTGCCC
>CAYJMY010000274.1:0-4152 GCA_964371125.1 uncultured Mesorhizobium sp.
GTATTCGGCGTCCGAGATGACCGGCTTGTCCTCGGCATGGTAGAGCCGGTCGTGCTTGGCGATCTCGGCGGCGAGGCGTTCGAGTTCCGACGCGGCTTGTTCGGGGGTGAGCTGGTCGACGGGCTTTTCGGCGATGGACATGCGGTCGTTCCGGATTGGACGGATCGTTCTAGCGCGGGGCGCAGGCCTTGTGGACCCGGAATCAAAGGTTGCTGACGCCCCCTGCCAGACACGCCCGGCGGGATTTTCCCAGCCGCAGAACCTCGATCATGGTCCGACGGCCCACGACCGAATTCGCCGTCCCTACTCCGCCGCGGCGTTTTCCCTGAGCAGCCGTTCGGCGGCGGCCCGCGCCTCCTCGGTGATCGTCGCGCCGGCGAGCATGCGCGCGATCTCCTCCTGGCGCTGCGGCCGGTCCATGGCGGCAATACCGGTCGACACCCGGTCGGCGCCGCCCGACTTGGAGATGAGGTAGTGCGTGTGCGCGCGCGCCGCGACTTGCGGAGCATGCGTGACGGAGAGCACCTGCACGCGATGCGAGAGCCGGGCCAGCCGCTGGCCGATGGCGTCCGCCACGGCACCGCCGACACCCGTGTCGATCTCGTCGAAGACGAGCGTCGGCGCCGAGCCGCGATCGGCCAGCGCCACCTTCAGCGCCAGCAGAAAACGCGACAACTCGCCCCCCGACGCCACCTTCATCATCGGCCCGGGCCGCGTGCCGGGATTGGTCCTCACCCAGAACTCGACCTGGTCGATCCCTTCTGCCTGGCGATTGTCGTCGTCGCTGGACAGTTCGACGATGAACTGCGCGCGCTCGAGTTTCAGCGCGGGCAGCTCGGCCGTCACCGCCTTCTCCAGGTGGTGGGCCGCAGTACCGCGCTTTTCACTCAGATCCGCGGCGAGCCGGTCATAGGCGGCGCGCGATGCCTGCGCCTGCCGTTCGAGCACGGCGAGACGCTCCTCGCCCGCGTCGAGATCAGCGAGATCGGCCGCCATGCGATCACGGAGCGTAGCGAGTTCGTCCACGGCGATCGAATGCTTGCGACCAGCGGCGCGCAGTGCAAACAGCCGCTCCTCGGTCTTCTCCAGCCCTTGCGGGTCGTATTCGATCGCCCGCAGCGCCGCATCGACGCCCGCCTGGGCCGCGTCGAGCGCGATCAGTGCGTCGTCGAGCGCCTTCAGCACGTCGTCGAGCAGTCCCGGCGCCTCGGCCGCCTTGCGCTGCAGCCGCCTCATCAGGCTGGCGAGTTGCGGCGAGGCCGCCTGCGGTCCCGACAGGACCTCGTTGGCATCGTTGACGTCGGCGGCGATCTTTTCGGCGCGCATCATCGCCGCGCGCCGCCCGGCGAGTTCTGTTTCCTCGCCCGGCTGGGGATCGAGCTTGGAAAGCTCGGCGACGGAAGCGCGAAGATAGTCGGCCTCGCGCGCGGCCGCCTCCACCCGGGCGCGGTGGCGCGCCAGTTCCTGCTCGGTCGCGCGCCAGCGGCGCCAGGCCTCCGCTGTTTCCGCGGCCGCCCCTGCATGGCCGCCGAAGGCATCGAGCAGCGCCCGGTGCGCGGAGGCGTCGACCAGGGCCCGGTCGTCATGCTGGCCGTGGATCTCGACGAGGGCGCGACCGACGTCGCGCATCAGCGCCACGCTCGACGGCTGGTCGTTGACGAAGACGCGGGTGCGGCCGTCCGCGGTCTGCACGCGCCTCAGGATGATGTCGCCGTCGTCGTCGATGGCGTTGTCGGCGAGCAGTCCGCGGGCCGGATGGTTGGCCGGCACGTCGAAGACCGCGGTCACCTGGCCCTGGGGCATGCCATGGCGCACCAGCGAGGCGTCGCCCCGCGCGCCCAGCGCCAAGGCCAGCGCATCGAGGAGGATAGACTTGCCGGCGCCGGTCTCGCCGGTCAGCACGGACAGTCCGCCGGCGAAATCAATGTCCAGCCGTTCGATCAGAACGATGTCGCGGATCGACAGGTGCGCCAGCATCGACCGGCGTCAGGTGCCGAGAATGAGCGATCCGGCCTTGGATATCCACGAGCCCTTGTTCTCGCGCGGCTCGAGGCCGCCGCTTTGCAGCAGCTTGTAGGTATCCGCGTACCACTGGCTGTCCGGATAGTTGTGGCCGAGCACGGCCGCGGCCGTCTGCGCTTCCGAGGTCAGGCCCATTGCGTAGTAGGACTCGGTGAGCCTCGCCAGCGCCTCCTCGACATGCCGCGTGTTGGGGTACTGCTCGACGACGAAGCGGAACCGCTTGATCGCCGCGAGATACTCGCGCCGCTCGAGGTAATAGCGGCCGATCTGCATCTCCTTGCCGGCGAGTTGGTCGCGGGCAAAGCGGATCTTCGCCTTGGCGTCCTCGACATATTCCGAATCGGGCCAGCGCGAGACGACTTCTTCCATCGCCTCGATGGCGCGGCGCGATTCCTTCTGGTCCTGGGTGACGTCGCGGATCTGGCGGAAGTAGCTGAGGCCGACGATGTACTGCGCATAGGCCGCATCGGGCGTCGACGGATAGAGGTTGACGTAGCGCTTTCCGGCGGTGATCGCCTCGTCGTAGTTGCCCTGTCGATACTGGGCAAAGGCGCTCATCACCATCGACTTGCGCGCATACTCCGAATAGGGGTGCTGTCGGTCGACTGCATCGAATTTGGCCGCCGCTTCCTTCAGGCGACCGGTCTCGAGGTTGGCCAGGCCTTGGTTGTAGAGCACGTCGGCCGGATCAGTCTGCTCGACATAAGTGGCGAGATCGACGTCGGCATCGGACGCGCAGGCCGTCAGGAAGATCGGCAGCAGGATTGCCGGAAGCGCAAGGAGCAGCGAACGGCTCGACTTGGCGGTGGTCTTGAAAAGCATGTTCGGCTTCCGCCCCTCTGGCAGTCACAGGAAAAGAACGGCTCGTGACGCTGCCATAAATCATACAAGCCACTGACCGGCAACGCTATCGGGCGGCAATGGCGCGAATTTGTGGCAGCGGCCGTGCCTTATTCGAACGGAAAGGAAGTGTTGCCTGGCGGACACGCCGCCGGCCCGATGGCCGGCGCGCCGCTGCGTTCAGCGAACTGAAGGGGCGTGCAGCGGCCCGCCGACCGCCGTCACCTCCGCGGCGCGACTGCGCTCGCGACGGCTGGCTTCGACGATCTGGTAGGCGGAACTGTCGGCAAGGAGCCTGCGCAGGGCGGCGGCGTTTAGCTTGTGTCCGCCGCGATAGGAACGGAAGCAGCCGATGAAGCGGGCGCCGGCAAGCGCCAGGTCGCCCATCGCGTCAAGCATCTTGTGCCGCACGAACTCGTCGGGACAGCGGAGCCCTTCCATGTTGATGATCCTGTGATCGTCGCCGATCACCACGGAGTTCTCGAGCGAGGAACCCAGCGCGAAACCGGCGGCCCACAGGCGTTCGACATCCTTCATGAAGCCAAAGGTCCGCGCCCTTGCGACATCGCGGCGGAACCGTTCCGCATCGAGGTCGATGGCCAGCGATTGGCGTCCGATCGCCGGACTGTCGAAATCGATTTCGATCTCGAAGCGGGTGCCGTCATGCGGCCGGAACTCGGCCCACGAGCCGCCCGACTCGATACGCACGGGTTTCACGACGCGGATATAGCGTCGCCGCGTCGCGAGACGCTCGATACCCGCGTGTTCGAAGGCGTCGACAAAAAGCGCCGCACTGCCGTCGAGGATCGGCACCTCGCTGCCATCGATCTCGATCGCGATGTTGTCGATGCCCAGTCCTAACAGCGTCGCCATCAGATGCTCGACGGTCGCGACATGCGCACCCGCTGGATCGCCGAGCACGGTCGACAGGTCTGTGCTGCCGACCTCCGTGTGAAGCGCGCGGATCTCCGTCACGCCGTCGTCGGCGAGAAGATGGAAGACGACCCCGGTATCGGCATCAGCGGGACTGAAATGGACGGAAACCGACTTGCCGCTGTGAACGCCCGTCCCCGAGAGCGATACGCGCGATCTGATCGTCGTCTGTTGATCGTACAAAACCGATCCCCTTACGCCCCACTGGCCGGCCGTGCGGCGCGCCGTAGCGCGCTTTTCGGCTTTTTCGCAGGAATCACCCCCAATCCCTGCCGCGGCCTTACTTTCGAGGCGGAAGATAGTCCCAGCCCGCCGGGACCGCCAAATCACGGTTTCTTACTCCGTGTTACCGCGAAC
>CAYJMY010000274.1:4162-5314 GCA_964371125.1 uncultured Mesorhizobium sp.
GAACGCGCGCGCGCAAGTACCTGAAAACGCGGTTCTTCGGCAAAAAAGAAAGGGGCGGACGCCGTGGCATCCGCCCCCTCGATTGTCTTGTCGGCGTAGATCAGTTGGCTTGCCGGCGAAGGAAGGCCGGGATTTCGAGCTGGTCCTCGTCCTGCGCGGCGCGCGGCTGCTGGGCGAGTCGGCCGTGCTCGTCGAGCTGGCCGCGGCGCGGCGCGTAGAGCTGCGGGTCCTGGCTTGCCATGCGGCGGGCTTCCGGCGCGGGCTGGCGCAGCTTCGCCTCGCGCGGCTGCGCCGGCTGCAGCCGCGGAGCTTCCTCCTCGCGCCGGGTCAGGCCGTTGGTCAAGCGCTTGAGCAGGCCCATCGGGCCCTTCTCCTCATGGTCGGCCGGACGCATGTTCTGCGCCGCCTCGACTTCCGCCTTCACGATCGGCGGAAAATCCTCGACGCGCGGCATGCGCGGCTGGGCTGCTGCCGGGGCTACGAGCTCCCGCGCCATTGCCGGCGCCGGAGCGGACATTGCCGCGGACTCGGCCGGAGCATGGGCCGCCGGCGGCGCCTGGAACAACCTGCTCTGCGGGCGGAACTCTTCGGCAGGCGCTGCGTGACGCGGCATGGCCATCTCGACCGCATTCGCCTCAGCCATGCGGATCGCCTCGGCGACCGGATCCGACGCGTGCGCCATCGGCGCTTCCTGAGCCGGTGCGTGCATCTGCTGCGGTGCCGGACGGATTTCCGCGGCCGGACGGACAGCGGGCTTGATCGGCTGGCGCAGCTGGATCGGCGGAACGGCCATGTCGACCGCCGCCTTGTCGATGCCGGTCGCCACCACGGAGACGCGGATCACGCCCTCCAGCGCCTCGTCGAAGGTCGCGCCGAGGATGATGTTGGCGTCCTGGTCGACCTCCTCGCGGATGCGGGTCGCGGCTTCGTCGACCTCGAACAGCGTCAGGTCGCGGCCGCCGGTGATCGAGATCAGCAGGCCTCTCGCCCCCTTCATCGAGGTCTCGTCGAGCAGCGGGTTGGCGATCGCCGCCTCTGCCGCGGCCATCGCGCGGCCTTCGCCGGAAGCTTCGCCGGTGCCCATCATCGCCTTGCCCATCTCGCGCATCACCGAGCGGACGTCGGCGAAGTCGAGATTGATCAGGCCTTCCT
>CAYJMY010000275.1:0-5241 GCA_964371125.1 uncultured Mesorhizobium sp.
AGAAGCCGAAGCTGGTCATCTTCGACGAGCCGACGCGCGGCGTCGACGTCGGCGCCATCGCCGAAATTCGCCAGATCATCCGCGACATCGCCGACAGCGGGGCAGGGGTGATCCTGATCTCGTCCTACCTGCCGGAGATCCTCGACCTTTCCGACCGCATCCTCGTCGCCAAGAGCGGCACCATCGCGGCCGAGTTCTCGCGCGCCGAGGCGACCGCCGAGCGCGTCCTCCACGCGGCGGTTCACTGAGGCAGACCGGCGCGTCGCCGCGCCCGGCTACGGAGCGGCAGTGAAGGCTCGATCAGGATTCAGGAATACCGCCCAGTTCGAGCAGCCGGTCGCGATCGTCGACGTCGATGTTGATGTCGAAGACGACGCCGTCGGTGCGGTAGACGAGCTGCGCCAGGCAGACGACTTCCTTGCGCGCGTTCTGGAAGATGCGGCGTACGCGCATCACCGGCTCGTGCACCTGGACGTCCAGTTCCGCGGCCTCCTGCGGCATGGCGGAGACGACCCTGAAGGTCTGGCGGACGTTAGCGAGCCCGACCTCCCGCGTGTCGTAGAGAAGCGTGCTGACCAATTCGGTCGCCCACAGCCGTTCCGGGATCAGGGCGTGGACGCCGCTGTCGATCAGGTACTCGCCGACGATGAAGGGCCGGCCGTTCCGCGAGAAGACGCGCTTCATGTAGTGGTAGCGCCCGAGCGGCCTGCCGTCCTCGGGCGAGATGCGCAGTTCGTCCTGCGCCGGCCGCGAGGCGAGGACGCGGAAGCTCAGGCCGGCGCTGCGATGCGAGGGCGAGCGGGTGAGCAGATAGGGCACGGAGTCGGGAATCGCCGGCTTCGCCGTGACGAAGGTGCCGCGGCCGCGCTCGGCGCTGATCAGCCCTTCCTTCTCGAGGCCGGCCAGCGCGTGGCGAACGGTCATGGGCGACACGCCGAACATCTCGACCAGGCGCTTCAGCGTCGGCAGCCTGTCGCCGACACTCCAGGTGCCGTCTGCGATCTGCCGGCGGATGATCGCTGCGAGCTGGACGTAGTAGGGCGTCCCATCCTCGCGGAGCATCTGCTTCTGTGCGGCGGCAATCGACAAGGGCAGGCATCCTCTCCCGGGCAGTCCATCCGCCTTCGTATTGCATGCCCGACCGGGCAGACAATGGCGAAAAGATTGTGTTGGACGGCAAAAATGCCATTGTAACCATAACATAATAGTGCTAATGTGCTATAATTAAATCACAATCGAAAAGGCTTCGATTGGGGACGATGGTTTATTGTGGGCGCCGCCAGCCGGCGCGCCCGATACCAGGCTGGGAGGGCCGAGATGAAGACGTTGATCGCTGCATCAGCAGCTTTGATGGCATTGGCGCTCGGACTTGCCGGAAGTCCGGCATGTGCCGAGGGAAGCGGCACGTTCAAGTACGCCGAGCAGGTGAAGCTCATCACCATGGATCCGCAGCAGCAGAGCGGCAGCGGCGTTCCCTATCTGCGGCCCGTCTACGAATCGCTGTTCGAGAAGGCGCCCGACGGCTCGACCCAGCCGCTGCTCGCCACCGGCTACAAGGTCGATGGACTCGACGTGACGATTACGCTGCGCCAGGGCGTCAGCTTTTCGAACGGCGAGGCCTTCAATGCCGAAGTGGCCGCCGCCAACGTCAACCGCGGCGTCAAGCTCGCCATCATCGAGGGCCTGAAAACGGTCGCCAGCGCCGAGGCGGTCGACGAGTTCACACTCAGTATCAAGCTGAAGGAGTTCGATCCGGCGATCATTTCCAGCCTGTGCTACACTGGCGGCATGATGCTCGCGCCTGCGGCGATGGCCGATCCGGCGCTCGACCGCAATCCGATCGGCACCGGGCCCTACATCTACAAGAAGGACGAGTCGCGCGAGGGCGAGGTGCGAGTCTACGTGCCGAACCCGACCTACTGGGACAAGGACAAGATCGGGCTGGCCCGCTACGAGGTATGGGAGATTCCGGACGACACCGCGCGCCTCAACGCCTTGAAGACGGGTCAGATCGACGCCGGCAACTGGCTGTCGAATCCGCAGGCGGCGATCATCGACAAGACCCCGGACCTGAAGCTCATCCGCAACACCGGCGGCCTCAACTACCACGTCATCATCTCGGACCGCGAAGGCACCGTCATTCCCGCCTTCGCCGATCCGCTGGTGCGCAAGGCGATGGCGTTCGCCATCGACCGCGAGGGCTTCAACAAGGCGATCCAGTTCGGCCTCGCCGACAAGTCGTTCCAGCCCTATGCCAAGGGCGACTGGGCCTACGACCCGGCGCTCGAGGGCGTCTACGACTACAATGTCGAGAAGGCTCGCGAGCTGATGGCGCAGTCGAAGTTCCCCGACGGGTTCACCTTCGACATGCCGTCCATCCCGATATACCAGTCGCGCCTCGAGGCGCTGGCCGGCTTCTTCAAGGAGATCGGCATCACGATGAACATCGTTCCGCAGGAGCCGGGAACGCTCGCCCGCGTCAGCCGCACGACCAGTTTCCCGGCGACGAACCTCGTCTGGAACACGATCACCGATCCGAAGTTCCTGGCACTCCGCTACATCTACGAGGACGCTGCCTACAATCCCTTCAAGACCAAGCCCAGCGAGACCTTGCTGGCGCTCGCCAAGGAAGGGCTCATGTCGGTCGAGACCGAGGTGCGCGCGCCGGTCTACAAGAAGATGGCGGCGCAGCTCGCCGAAGAGGCGTTCCTGATCTTCGTCACCAACGCGCCGATCCTGATCGGTGTCAGCGAGAAGACCGCCGGCAATCCGACGGTCGTCTATCGCTACGGCGAGGATTCGATCAATCTCAGGGGCCTCAAGGCCAACTGAATCGAGGCTCCGTGCTTAGGCTCGTTTTCCAGCGGCTGCTCGCGCTGGCGCCGCTCTTGTTCATCGTGTCGGTGCTGACGTTCTCGTTCACGTCTCTGCTGCCCAGCGACCCGGTCGACCTGATCATCGGCGACACCGGGACGCAGGAGCAGCACGAGATGGTGCGCGAGCGGCTGGGGCTGAACCAGCCGATCGTGGTGCGCTATTTCCAGTGGCTGGGACGGGCTGTGCAGGGCGACCTCGGAACCTCCTTCTTCAACAGCGTCAGCGTCACGGGAGCCGTCATGCAGCGGCTTCCGGTCACGCTCTCGCTGACCCTGGTTTCGGCGCTGATCGCAATTATCGTCGGCGTCGCGGCCGGCGTCGCCGCGGCGCTGCGCCCGCGTTCCTGGGTCGACCGGGCGGCCACCGTCGGCGCCACGATCGGCCAGGCGATCCCGAACTTCTGGTTCGGCCTCCTTCTGGTCGCGATCTTCGCGGTGAACCTGCGCTGGTTCCCGGCCACCGGTTTCACGCCGATTTCGGCATCGCCCTGGGACTGGCTGCGCAGCGTGACGCTGCCGGCGCTGGCACTCGGGCTCTCCTCCAGCGCCGCCATCGCCAGGCAGGTCCGCTCGGCGATGGTCGGCGTCCTGCAGCAGGATTACATCCGCGCCGCGCGCGCTCAGGGCCTGTCGCAACGCCGCGTCATCCTCCGCCATGCGCTGACCAATGCGATGGTCCCCGTGGTCGCCGTGCTGTCGTTCCAGATCACCGGCCTCCTCGGCGGGGCGCTGATCGTCGAGCAGGTGTTCTCCATCAACGGCCTCGGCACGCTCGCCATCGGTGCCGTCCGCCAGCAGGACATTCCCATGATCCAGGGACTCGTGCTCGTCATGGTCGCGCTCGTCGTCGCCGTCCAACTCGCCACGGACGTGATCTACGGCCTGCTCAATCCGAAGGCGCGGCCGTCATGACGATTCCATCCGCCGATAGCGCCGCCGCGCCGCCACGCCGCCGCCTTTGGGCCGGGGGGGCATCCGCCATCGTCGCGGTCGCCGCCGGCGTACTCGTCCTGCTCGCCTTGCTCGCGCTCCTCGCCGACGTGATCACGCCTTACGATCCGCTGAAGCAGAATCTGATCGAGGCCCTGCAGTGGCCGTCGTCCAGCCACTGGCTCGGCACCGACGACCTGGGACGCGACGTCTTCTCCAGGCTGATCTACGGCTGCCGCATCGCGGTGATCGCCGCCGCCGAAGCGACCACGATCGCGGTGGTGATCGGCGTGCCGATCGGCCTGTTCATCGGCTATCGCGGCGGCTGGTGGGACTGGGTGGTGATGCGCGTCGTCGAGGCGGTCGTCTCCATCCCCGGCATCATGGTGGCGATCGTCATCCTGGCGCTGCTCGGCACGGGCCTCCACAGGGCGATGATCGCGCTGGGCATCCTGTTCTCGACCTCCTTCCTGCGGCTCGCCCGCGGCGTTGTCCTGGCCGAGCGCGAGGAGGTCTATGTTCGCTCCGCGCGCGTCGTCGGCGCCTCCGACAGCCGCATCCTCCTGCGGCACATCTTCCCCAACATCGCGCCGCCGCTGATCGTCCAGGTGACGCTGACGGTCGGCGCCGTGCTGCTTGCCGAGGCCGGCCTGAGCTTCATCGGCCTCGGCGTGCAGCCGCCCGATGCGAGCTGGGGCACGATGCTGAGCACGGCCGCGGCCTTCATGGACCTGCACTGGTTCCTCGCCATCCCGCCCGGCATCGCCATCATCGTCACCGTGCTGTCGGTCAACCTGATCGGCGACGTCATCCGCGATTCGATCGGACGCGGCATCGCAGTCGGGGTGAGGCCCGGGACGCCCGCGGCGCGCTTCGAAAGCGCCACCCTTCCCGCAGCAGCCGCCGGGCCGGTCGGCAAGGCCATCGACAATCCCATGCTGCGAGTCGAGGGCCTGCAGGTGATGGTCGCCGCGCGCGACGGCGGCGAACTCCCCGTCATCACCGACCTCTCGCTCGCCATCGCCAAGGGCGAGACGCTGGGACTGGTCGGCGAATCCGGCAGCGGCAAGACGCTGACGGGCCTGGCGATCCTCGGCCTGATGGGCGCCACCGTGCGCACCACCCACGGCTCGATCACGCTCAACGGCCGGGAGCTCCGTTCGCTCTCTGCGGGCCAGATGGAGGCGGTGCGCGGCAACGAGGTCGCCATGGTCTTCCAGGATCCGACGACCAGCCTCAACCCCGCATTCACCGTCGGCGCCCAGATCGCCGAGGTGTTGCGAGCCAAGAAGGGAATGGGCCGGAAGGAAGCCTGGGAGCGTGTCGTCGAACTGATCAACCGCGTCGGCATTCCCCGTCCGGAAGAGCGCGCGCGCGCCTATCCGCACGAGCTTTCGGGCGGCATGGCGCAGCGCATCGCCATCGCCCGGGCGCT
>CAYJMY010000276.1:0-5171 GCA_964371125.1 uncultured Mesorhizobium sp.
GGTCAACGCCTTCTGCGACGTGCTCGTCGTCGGGGCGGGTCCGGCCGGCCTGATGGCGGCGCGCGCCGCCGCCGACCAGGGCCGGCGCGTCGTCCTCGCCGACCTCGACGCCCGCCCGGGCGGATCGGCCAACTGGGCCGACGAGACGATCGACGGCATGGCCTCCGCCGACTGGGCGGCGATGGCGCTCGCCGACCTCGCCGAACGCGACAACGTGCGCATCCTGCCGCGCACGGCCGTATGGGGCTACTACGACAGCAACACGCTCGCCGCGCTCGAGCGGGTCTCCGACCACAAGGCGAAGCCGGAAACCGGCGAGCCGCGCCACCGCACCTGGACGATCCGCGCCGGCTCGGTTGTGCTGGCGACGGGCGCCTTGGAGCGCCCGATGGTCTTTCCGGGCAACGACCGCCCCGGTGTCATGCTCGCGGCGGCGGCGGAGCGATACGCTGTCGAGTTCGGCGTACTTGCCGGCGAGCGCGCCGTGCTCTTCACCAACAACGACCGCGCCTACCGGTCCGCCGCCGCGCTCGCCCGCGCCGGCGCCAGGATCGTGACGATCATCGACGTGCGCCAGACCGTCTCCGCGGCGGCGCGGCAGCTGGCGGCCGAATGCGGTGCCGAACTGCTGACCGGACGCGCCGTCGTCGGCACCGAGGGCCGGCGCCAATTGAGCGGCGTTTCCGTGCGCGCCTTCGACGCGCGAAGCGGAACCGTCTCCGGTGATGCGCGCAACCTCACCGCCGATTGCCTGCTGGTCTCGGGTGGCTGGTCGCCCGCGCTGCATCTCGCCAGCCAGGCCGGCGCGAAGCCACGCTGGGACGCGGCCCTCCAGGCTTTCCTGCCGCCGGAGCCGGCGCAGGGCTGGATCGCCGCCGGCGCGCTGACCGGCGCCTACTCGACCGCTGAAGCCCTGCGTCAGGGCCATGAGGCCGGCCGCATTGCCGCCGGAGCCTCGGAGGACGACGAGGGCGGGCTGCCGCTCGCGTCCGACGACGGGCTCGATCCGAACCCGGCCGCCGTCTTCGAGATCAAGGCAGACGGCAAGGCCTTCGTCGATCACCAGCACGACGTCACCGCCGACGACGTGCGCCTCGCCCACCGCGAGGGCTTCGTCTCGGTCGAGCACCTGAAGCGCTACACGACGCTCGGCATGGCGACGGACCAGGGCAAGACGTCCAACGTTTCCGGCATGGCGATCATGGCGGCGGCCGTGGGCAAGCCCTTGGACGAGGTCGGCACCACCCGCTTCCGCCCGCCCTTCGCGCCGGTTTCGCTTGGTTCGCTCGCCGCCGAACGGCACGGCCACCTCAAGCCGGAGCGGCTGACCCCGATGCACGACTGGCACGTCACCAGCGGCGCGACGATGTACACCGCCGGCCTGTGGTTCCGTCCACAGATCTACGGACTCCCCGGCGAGACGATCGAACAGGCCTATGTCCGCGAGGCGAAGGCGGTGCGCGAAGGCGTCGGCATCGTCGACGTCTCGACGCTCGGCAAGATCGCCGTCCAGGGCCCCGACGCGGCCGAGTTCCTTGACCGCGTCTACACCAACACCTTCTCGACGCTCGCTGTCGGCAAGGCCCGCTATGGGCTGATGCTGCGCGAGGACGGCTTCGCCTATGACGACGGCACCACCTGGCGCCTCGGCGAGACCGAGTTCCTGATGACCACGACCACGGTGAACGCCGGCAAGGTCATGCAGCACCTGGAGTATTTCCTCGACGTGGTCTGGCCGCACCTCAAGGTTCACCTGACTTCGGTCACCGACGAATGGGCGGGTGCGGCACTCTCCGGTCCCCGGGCGCGCCAGGTACTCGAGGCCTGCGTGACGGGGACAGCGGTCGACGACGCGACGCTGCCCTTCATGGGCATCGTCCGCGGCGAGGTCGACGGCGCACCGGTGACCATCTGCCGACTCTCGTTCTCGGGCGAACTCGCCTACGAGGTCTATTGCGGCGCCGGCCATGGCATCCATGTCTGGGAGGCGCTGATGGAGGCCGGCGAGCCTTTCGCCATCGTACCTTACGGGCTGGAGGCCCTCGGCACGTTGCGCATCGAGAAGGGCCACGTCACCGGCGCCGAGATCGACGGCCGCACCACCGCGCGGGACCTCCACCTCGACTGGATGCTGTCGAAGAAGAAGCCCTTCGTCGGCTCGGCGATGATGGACCGCGACGGCATGACCGGCGCCGGCCGGCTGCAGCTCGTCGGCGTCGTCTCGCTCGACGGCCGTCCGCTCAACGGCGGCGCCCACATCGTCGAAAGCTCGAATCCGGCGGCGCCGCGCGATTCCATCGGCCACGTCACCTCGGTCTGCTACTCGCCGGCGCTGCGCAAGTACATCGCGCTCGCCCTTGTCGAGGACGGCAAGGCGCGGCGCGGCACGCGCGCCTTCGTCTCCGACCCGGTGCGCAACCGCTTCGGCCCGGTGGAGCTCGTCAGCCACCATTTCTTCGATCCGGAAGGAAAGCGCCTCCATGGCTGAACCGCTGTCTCCCTTGCAGCCGGTCTGGCAGCCGGGCCGGCACGGCAATCTCTCCGGCGGCGCCGGCGTCGTCCTCTCAGAAACGCGCCCGGCATCCATCGTCCAGGTCGCGGCGTGGCCGGGCTCCGAACGTGCCGTGATCGCCGCGATACGCGAGGCGACCGGCCTTGCCGTGCCCGACGGCGCCGGCGGCGGCGTCGCCGCGGCAACGAAGGCGGCGTTCGGCATCGCCCCCGGGCGCTTCCTCGTCGTCGACCAGGCGGAAGGTCTGGAAGCCCGGCGGCGCGGCCGCCGCGCCCCGCCGCGCGGGGCCGGCCGCCCGGGCCCCCGCGGCTCCGTCACCGGCCTCTCCCACGGCCGCACGGCGATCCGCGTCGACGGCCCCAGGGCGGAATGGGTGCTGGCAAAACTGTTCGCGATCGACTTCGGCCTGACCGCGCTTCCCGTCGGCTCCGGCGTCGCTACCCAGCACCACGACTTGCTTGCCCAGATCCAGCGGACCGGCGCCATGCGTTTCGACCTCTACGTGTTCCGCTCGCTCGCCCGCAGCTTCTGGAAGACGCTGTGCCATTCGGCGGAGGATGTCGGTTACGAGGTGATCTGACCGGCGTTGCCACGCCGTCGGCGGCGTGGAAAGCTGCGGGCGCCCGCCCGCCCGAAAGCCCCGCATGAGCACCGCGCCGCGCTACGAAATCGACCCGCGAACCTTCGCCGACGACCCCTATCCCGACCTCGCGGCGATGCGCGAGGCCTGCCCCATCGCCTTCGTGCCGCAATTCGGCGCCACCCTGTTCACGCGCCGCGACGACATCGCGGTGTGCGAAAAGAACATCGCCGTGTTTTCGTCCGACCAGCCGGGCGGACTGATGAACCGGCTGATGGGCCAGAACATGATGCCCACGGACGGCGAGGCGCACGCCGCCGAGCGCCGCGCCATTTTCCCCACCGTCTCGCCGAAGACGGTGCGCGACCACTGGCGCGCCCGTTTCGAAGCCCATTGCGCGCGCATCCTCGCCGATCTCGCGCCGCGCGGGACAGCCGACCTCGTCCGCGACTTCGCCATGCCGGCCTCGGCGGAAGCGCTGAAGGAGATCACCGGCCTCACCAATGTCCACTTTGCCGACATGGACGCCTGGTCGCAGGGAATGATCGACGGCATCGCCAACTATGGCGGTGACCCGGAAATCGAGGCGCGCTGCAACAGCGCGACCGCGGCGATAGACGCCGCGATCGACGACATGCTGCCGGCGGCGCGATCCCGGCCCGATCCGAGCTTTCTCGGCGTCATGGCGGCGGCGCAAATGCCGGAGGCGAACATCCGCGCCAACGTCAAGCTCGCCATCAGCGGCGGCCAGAACGAACCGCGCGACGCCATCGCCGGGCTGGTCTGGGCCCTTCTCACCCATCCGGACCAGTTGGAGGCCGTGCGGAGCGGCGCCGTCGGTTGGCTTCAGGCTTTCGAGGAATATGCGCGCTGGCTGTCGCCGATCGGCATGTCGCCGCGGCGGATCGCGCAGCCGTTCGAGTTCGGCGGCGTCTCCTTCGAGCCCGACGAGCGCGTCTTCTTCATGTTCGGCGCCGCCAACCGCGATCCTCGGCATTTCGCAAATCCCGACCGCTTCGACGTTACCCGCGATGTGTCGAAGAGCGTCGCCTTCGGCGCCGGCCCGCATTTCTGCGCCGGGGCATGGGCATCGCGCACGCTCATCGCCGACGTCGCCGTTCCGGCCCTCTTCGCGCGACTGAACGGGCTGCGCCTCGCCGCCGAGGCGCCGCTCCGCCCTGTCGGTTGGGCTTTCCGCGGCCTCACGGAACTGCCGGTCGCCTGGGACGCCTGACGTTCAAGGCCATGGCGCCAGCACCGTATTGCCGGACCTGCAGCTCTCGCGGTCCATTTCGTATCGCCCGGATGTCCCTTTCCGTCTAAGAGAAAGGCCGGCGGGAGCAATTGGCGATGGGTGAAATCGGACAGGAAGTATCCGCGCGCGGCAGCGTCCGCGGCGTCACCAGCCCGCTCGGGCTTCTGCCCGGCGTCGCCGTCGCCGCGCTCGCCCTGGCGTTCCTCTTCCTCGCCATGTGGTACGTCGACGGCAAGGGCGTCGCCGTCGAGGTCCTGATCCGCGAGCCGGCGGCGCAGCACAATTTCTGGCCCTTCTCGGGCCTCTTCTCTCATGCCGGCGTCTTTGCGCTGACCGCGACCGGCGTAGTCGGCCTTTTCGCCGCGAACCACGCGCGTTGCGACCGGGGCCTGCTGACGGTAATCGCCGTCTATTCGCTCGTCCTCGCCGTCGACGACTTCTTCCTCGTCCACGACGACATCCTGCCGCGGAAGGGCATCCCCGAGACGGCGACCTACGCCACCTACCTGCTCGTCGGCGCCGCCGTCGCGCTCCGCTGGCGGCGCGACCTCTTCGCGATCCGCCACGCCGCGCTCTTCCTGGCAAGCGCCCTGCTCGCCTCGTCTGTGGCGCTCGACGTCCTGACGCCCTATTCGCGGCCCCAGCTCATCGTCGAGGACTCCCTGAAGCTCGCCGGCCTGTGCGTCTGGGCAGTCTACTGGATTGCGCGCGCCGGCGCCGCCATGCCGAAGACTCTACACATCCGCGGTCGGGAAACCGGCTGACCGGACAACGGTATGCATGCCGAGATTCGACGTTGCAGGATACTCAGATCAGTCCAGCAG
>CAYJMY010000277.1:0-5135 GCA_964371125.1 uncultured Mesorhizobium sp.
CCATGTTGATGCGGAAAAGCACCGGATTGGTGCCGGTCTTCTTCTCGCGCAGGCGGGCGACCCACTTCGCCGGCTCCCAGTAGGTGACGCGCGGATCGGTCAGGCCGGCGAGCGCCAGGATCGGCGGGTAGTCGAGTGTCGAGACGTTGTCGTAGGGCGAATAGGCCGCGATGGTGCGGTAGTCGGCTTCCGACAGGATCGGGTTTCCCCATTCCGGCCATTCCGGCGGGGTGAGCGGGAGCGTCTCGTCGAGCATGGTGGCGAGCACGTCGACGAAGGGCACCTCGGCGACGATGGCGCCGAAGGCTTCGGGCGCCATGTTGGCGACCGCGCCCATCAGCATGCCGCCCGCCGATCCGCCCTGGGCGACGATGCGGTCGTGTGCCGTGTAGCGTTCGGCGACGAGATGGCGCGCAACCGCGATGAAGTCGGTAAAGGTGTTCGCCTTCTTCTGCCGCTTGCCGTCCTCGTACCAGGCGAAACCCTTGTCCTTGCCGCCGCGCACATGGGCGACGGCGTAGACGAAGCCGCGGTCGACGAGGGAAAGGCAGTTGGTGTTGAAGGCCGCGGGAATGGAGATGCCGTAGGAGCCGTAGCCGTAGAGCAGGCACGGCGCGCTGCCGTCGAGCGGCGTATCCCGGTGGAAGAGAAGCGAGATCGGCACCAGTTCGCCGTCCTTCGCCGGCGCCATCAGCCTCCGCGTGACGTAGTGCGCGGGATCGTGGCCCGACGGCACTTCCTGCGTCTTCAGAAGCGTGCGCTGGCGCGTCTTCATGTCGTAGTCGAAGAGCTGCGCCGGCGTCGTCATCGACGAATAGGAGAAGCGCATTGTGTCGGTGTCGTATTCGTAGGAGCCCGACAGGCCGAGCGAGAAGGCCTCCTCCTCGAAGGTGACGATGTGCTCCTCACCGGTCGCCCGCTCGCGCACGACGATGCGCGGCAGTCCGTCCTTGCGCTCCAGCCGGACCAGCCAATCGGCGAAGGCGAGCACCGACAGGATGAGGCGGCCGGGATCGTGGGGGACGAGTTCCTGCCAGTTGTCGCGCGACGGCGTCTGGGCGGGCGCCGTGACGATCTTGAAGTCCTTGGCGCCGTCGGCGTTGGTCAGGATGAAGAAGACGTCGCCGCCGTCCTCGATGTCGTACTGGACGCCGGTTTCGCGCGGCGCGACGATCTTGGGCTCGGCGAGCGGCTCGCCGGCCGGCAGAATGCGGTACTCCGACGTCTCGTGGTCGTTGATCGAGATGAGGATCCAGCGGTCGGTGCGGCTTTCGCCGACATTCATGAAGAAACCGGGATCGGCCTCCTCGTAGACAACGCGGTCGGTCGAGGCCTCGGAGCCGATCTGGTGGTAGCAGATCTTCGACGGGCGATGGTTGGGATCGAGGCGCGTGTAGAAGAAGCCGTCGCAGGCCGCGTTCCAGGCTCCGGAACCGCCGGTGTCGGGCACGCCGTCGGCCAGATCCGTCCGGGTTTCCAGATCGCGCACGCGGATCGTGTAGAATTCCGAGCCCTTGTCGTCATAGGCCCAAAGAATGCGGCGGTGATCGGAACTGTGATCGACGTCGCCGATACGGAAGTAGGGCTTGCCCTCGGCTTCGGCGTCTCCGTCGAGGATGATGTCTTCCGCTCCGCCATCGCGCGGGGTGCGGAAGTATCGCGGCTGCTCGCCCCCCTTCTTGTAGGACGAGCCATAGGCGAAAGGGCCGTCTTTCATTGGAACCGAGGAATCGTCCTCCTTGATGCGTCCTTTCATCTCCGCGAACAAACGCTTCCGCAGTTCCTCCGTATCGGCCATCATGTCGGCCTGATAGGCGTTCTCGGCCTCGAGATGCGAGCGGATGGCCATATCGAGCAGCGATGGGTCGCGGAACACGTCCTGCCAGTTGCCAGCGCGCAGCCATGCATATTCGTCGACCCGCGAGATGCCATGGCGTTCGTCGGCAACGGGGCGCTTCTCGGTATCCGGCGGCGTGCGGTCCGGAAAGGCTTTGTTCGTGGTCATCGCGTCCTGTCTCGGGGGAATCGTGAATTGCGAATGAACACGCCGATCAGGGGATGTTCAAGGCCGCCATGGAAATCTGCCTGCGTTGAAACGGACAACCAGTTCAGGAGAGGAACAATGAAATCTCTGGTCAACACCGTCGCGGCCGCCGCCGTCGCCTCGACCGTCGCCTTCTTCGCCGGCCAGGTCGAGGCCGCCACCTTCGCTGCCTGGCAGGTCGCCAACGTTCCGTGGGGCGATGTCCTCAACGTGCGCAAGTACCCGGCGAGCACCTCGCAGAAGCAGGCCGCCTATCCCAACGGCACGGTCCTGCAGATGACCGGCCGCTGCACCGGCGGCGCGCCGGACTTGCGCGACATCGCGCACTGGTCGGCCTGGGATCAGCAGCAGGTCGTTCGCTACCGCTGGTGCGAGGTCTGGCACGATCCGGCGCAGAACGGCCAGTTCGTCACCGGGTGGGTTTACGGCAAGTACATCCGTCCCTACTGAAGGCGCGACACGCTCTAGCGGGGCTCGAAGGCCAGAGCACTGCCGTTGATGCAGTAGCGCAGGCCCGTCGGGTCCGGTCCGTCGCGAAACAGATAGCCCAAGTGGGATTCGCAGCCGGTGCAGCGGATTTCGGTGCGCGTGAAGAACCGGTTCTTTTCAGGGACTTCCAGCACGGACGTGGAAAGGGCAGCTTCTGTGAAGCTCGGCCAGCCGGTCGCCGATTCGAACTTCGCCGAGGAATCGAACAACGGGCGCCGACACCAGTCGCAGCGATAGAGGCCGCGGTCGGTCCTGTTCCAGTGGGGGCTGGTGAAGGCCTGTTCCGTGCGGGCGATCCGACGTTCGTCGGGCGCCGGCTGCGCGGTCGGCTGATCGAATCCCTGCCCTGCATTCAGATCAGTCATGGTGTCTCCGCTTCTACCCGGCGCTCTCTGTCCCGACCGCCGGCACTATATAGGGGAAGTCAACGGCAGACGAAGCGGTAGATGATTCCGGGTTCCGGGCAATTCGGCATGATCCTCGCTGGAGCGAATGAGATCGGTACTGCGGATCTCTTGCCGTCCCGGCTACGGCGAAACCCTTTGCGGTCGCCGCGCGTGTCTGTTCCGAAAACCGCCGAAATCTTTCGATTGGTGCAGTTTGCGCATTTGTGGCGGATGTTGCGGACGCCATGGTGGGAGGAAACGCTCCAACAGATGAGAAGGCTCTGTTGGTGCCGCGTTGAATAGCCGCTCAGCACAAACCGGCTTCGAGGACCGAGTAGAAGAAATCAAGAACAACCGATTGCTTGCGGATAGCCCGCTGCCCGCCGTCGTCGTCCCTTCGATAGGGCGATCTTCCATCCGACAGACTCCAGCGGAACTTGCGCAGAGCGGGTGTGGGGCGCATGGATCGCCTCCTAGTTGTATTTATCGAGTTGCAAGAACCTCTAGAAAAATTATCGTTTTGTAGAGAAATT
This sequence comes from uncultured Mesorhizobium sp., assembly GCA_964371125.1. GTDB lineage: Bacteria > Pseudomonadota > Alphaproteobacteria > Rhizobiales > Rhizobiaceae > DUSC01. The sequence goes on from CAYJMY010000277.1 coordinate 3,453, forward strand.
CGGCAAGATAGACTTGATTTACTCAGCGCGCGATCTAAAAGAAGACCAGCCGTGAGTCGGCGAACCGGCCGGCCTTTGCGTCGAGTGGCATGCGACCTTTACGAAAGTAAAGGTTCGGCCGAGAGTTTAAATGGGGCCAGAAACAAATGAATCTCGTAGATACACCGACAAAAAACAGCGAAATGCTGATCGAGCTGACAGCAGACGTCGTGGCGGCTTATGTCAGCAACAATCCCGTTCCGGTCGGGGAGCTTCCGAATCTAATCGCCGACGTACATGCGGCACTTGGTCGCGTTGGCGGCGCGGCCGAGCAACCGATGGTTGAGAAGCAGAAACCCGCCGTCAACCCGAAGAAATCGGTTCATGACGACTACATCATCTGCCTCGAGGACGGGAAGAAGTTCAAGTCCCTGAAGCGGCACCTCATGACCCACTACGGTCTGTCTCCTGATCAGTACCGCGACAAGTGGGGCCTCGATGCGAGCTATCCGATGGTCGCTCCGAATTATGCCCAGGCCCGTTCGCAACTCGCGAAGAAGATGGGTCTCGGCCGCAAGCGCAAGACCCGCTAGTAGAGATCAGTAATTCCCGGCGCGATGCGTGGTTTGCGCGTCGCGCCGGCAAAACCGAAGCCGTGGGCAGTCCTGTCTTAGCCGCGCCCGCTTTGCCGACCGGTGGCGTTGCGCGTACGTGGCCGGTTCCGCCGCGGGTCCGCGGCGTTTCCACCGCATGGTTCCAGCTGGTTCCCGGAGAGGCGGTCCAGGGCCTGTTTCAGCGCTATGTGCCGGTTGAGGTCATAGCTCCAGTGTCGGCGCAGGCCTCTCAGGCGTTCGCGCTCCAACGCACGTTTCAATCGCGCTGCGATCCGGTCCCGCTCGCGGACCGGCGCTCCAAGCAGATCGTCCAGATCAATCCCGGCGAGGAGTTGAAGCGCGGCCCTTTGGCGGCTTTCCGCGTATTCCGTCTCCTTGCGCCGGAGAAAAGCTTCGCGCGAGGCTTCGTCCATCAATACCCTCCATCGGTGGCTCGATGGCTGCCAGTGTCCCGCGGATTGCAGGCAGGGGGATAAAATCGACCGTTCTGACGTGTAGACCCCGGTAGAAATGCCAGAAAAAACAGTCAGTTCGCATATTTCCGCAATCGCGGAGGCAGGCATTTTGTTCACACTGTCCTAGAAGCTCGGTATAAGGAAGATATTCCTATCGAGCAGAAGGACCGGCCCGGTGCACGCAGTTTCCCCGACAAACGAAGATCAGGAGCCGGGTGGTCAGCTGCGGCTGCGCGATGCGCCGCAGTTTCAATCCCTGGCGATCGGCAAGCGGCGGGAGGAACGCCTCCTGGATGTCTGCGAAGGAATGATCGACATCGCGGCGGCGCTCTTCAACGTCTCGGGTCGCGAACTGCGCCGGGCGGGCCGAAGCCAATCCGAAGTCGTCCGCGTCCGCCAGATCGCTATGTATGTCGCGCATGTTGCGCTGGGGATCACCATGAAGGACGTCGGGCGTGGCTTTGGCCGGGATCGAACGACCGTGGCCTATGCCTGCCATACGGTCGAGGACCTGCGCGACGACGACGAGTACGATCGTCTGGTGGTAATGACGGAGAAGGTGGCACTTGCCGCTTTCCGCAACCGGATCATGCGCTGAGGCGATCATGAGCGGCGACACCGAACAGCGGGCGGTG
>CAYJMY010000278.1:0-5061 GCA_964371125.1 uncultured Mesorhizobium sp.
CCCCCGGCCTGAGGCCGGACCCTCCCCTCAAGGGGGAGGGAAGAGCCGCGCCGGCTTGCCGCGCAACCCCCTTCGTGGGGGCGAAAAAAGGCGCCGACGGCATCGGCTCAAAACAAGGCGGCTCAGCTGCTCTTTGTCCGCCCCGCGGGGGCGCGCGGGCCTCAGTCCGGATCGATCGTGTCGACGCAGATCGTGACGCCGGTGCCCTTGCAGGAGCAGCCGACGCGCGTGGCGCAACTGCTCATGATTTTCAGGTCACACTGCAGGTTGATGCAGTCGCTGTCGGAGAGCGCCACGGGGCCGGTGGTGACGCCGGTGACGCCGGTGACGCCCTTAAGCCCCTTCAGTCTCTTCGCAGCCTTCGTGTCGAGGGTGCTCCTGGCCGCCGGTGCCGACGCGTCCGCGGCGCCCTTGACTGTCGTTTCCGCTGCGCCGGCCGCTCCCGCGGCGAGCACGGCGGCAAGGATCAGAACGAAACGCATGAGATTTCCTCCTTGGCCTTCCGTGGGTCGGGCACGAGGAGAACCACGGGCGTCGAGTTCGCGCATCGCCCGTGCGGGGGAAGGGGAATCCGGCGGCGCCTACTTCTCCGGCTCGACGGCGAAGAGCAGGGGATAGCCCTTCTCGCGGGCGGCGTCGGTGGCGCGGGCGGCCTTGGTCTCGGCGACGTCCTTCGGGAAGACGGCGACGACGCACAGGCCGCGCCGGTGCGCGGTGATCATCACCCGCTGCGCCTGGTCGGCGCTCATGCGGAACTCGGCGGCGAGTACGGCGACGACGAACTCGCGCGGCGTGTAGTCATCGTTGAGCAGAAGCACCTTGTAGAGCTTGGGCCGCTGGATCTTCGGCTTGACGATTGAACGGGGGGCGGCGACTGGCATTTCGGGACTCCGGCACGACGGACGATTAACAGTACATTTACCCCGCGAAGGGGTCCATTGTGCACTGCGCGCGAACCGTGGACGACGGAGGCGTCGCCGAAGGAGAAAAGGCATGTGCTTTTCGGCGACCGCGAGCTTCGCCGCGGCGGCGCTGACCGGGGCTGCGGGAATCGCCGCAGTGGCGATGGTGCGCCGGCCGCGCGACCTGCCGCTCGCCGCCATACCGCTGATCTTCGCCGCGCAACAGGCCGTCGAAGGCTACCTCTGGCTGGGGCTGGAGCAGACGCCGTCGTCGCCGGCGAGCACCGCGCTGACCTACGCCTTCCTGATCATCGCCCAGGTGTTCTGGCCGGTTTGGGCGCCGCTGGCCGCGCTCGCCATCGAACCGGAACCGGTGCGCCGGCGCCTGATCGCCGCCTGCCTGGCGCTCGGCGCGGCGACGGCCGCGCTCATGGCGTGGGACATCGCCGGCCGCGAACACACGGCCGCAATCGTCGGCGGACACATCGTCTACACCGGCAACTACGCGCGGGCCGTACCTCTCGGCCTCGTCTATCTCGCGGCTACGGCGCTGCCGCTGCTTCTGTCTTCGCGGCGGGCGGCGGTGCTGCTCGGCGCCATCGTGCTGGTCGGTTCGGCGGCGGCCTACGATTTCTACCGCCAGTCCTTCGCTTCGGTCTGGTGCTTCTTCGCCGCCTTCGCGAGCGTGGTCATCCTCATCCACTTCGCGCAGGCCCGGCGTCGTGCACCGGTGACGCCGGCGGTCATGGCGAAGACCTGACGAAGAGCCGGCTCAGGCGCTCCACAGTCCCTTCGCCTTCAACTCCTCGATCTCGCGGATGGCGCGTTCGCGCAGGCGCGCGTCGCGCACCATCTTCGACACGGCGCTATCGTCGGAGCGGTCGGAGTAGCGGAACTCCGAATCGGCGTAGCGGTTGATCTCCTGCATGACTATCTCCATGGAGAACGGTCCGCGCAGTTCCTCGATCATCGCCTTCTTCTCGTCGTAGCCCTTGTGCATGAAGGCTTCCGGCTTCTCGAACCAGTCGTCGGGCAGCTCGATGTCCATGGCGCGCATCTTGATGGCGTCGGTGACGTTCTTGATGGCGCGGCCGGTGAAGCGCGGCTCGGCCTCCTTGATCATGTGCAGGTAGGTGCCGACGTCGGCGAGCGTCTTCGGCCCGCCGTTGGCCTTCATGAAGCGCTCGTAGACCTTCATCAGCCCGTCCTCCTGCGGCCGGGCGTGCTCCTCGTAGGCTTCGGAGATGGCGCGCTGGATCTCCTGCGCGGCGTAGAGGTCGTGTTCGCCGAGCGGGATCTTGTGGTTCTTGCCGGCGAGCAGCACGAAGATGTCGATGTAGTCGTCGCGGGTCTGCGGCCCGTCGACCAGCCAGCGCGCGCCGGCGCGCTGGCGCAGCGCGTCGTCGACGTTTTCCGGATAGTTGGAGAACATGCCGAAGGAGCAGTTGCCGCGCACCACCGTGCCGGCGCCACCGAAGGCGTCCATGAGCACGCCGGTGATCTCCTGCTGGCCCGCCGAGGCGCGGTCGTCGGAGCGCTTCGCCGCCACCTGGTCGATGTCGTCGATGGTGCCGAAGCCGATCGAGCGCGGGTTCAAGACGTTGTTGATGAACTGGCGGCAGTTCTGCCCCGACTTGCCCTGGTAGGAGGAGATCTGGTCGACGCCGAAATTCTCGTAGGCGAAGGGATAGCCGGCGACCTGGCTGTAGCCGTGGACGAGGCCGGCGATCATCTGGATCAGCGTCGTCTTGCCGGTGCCCGGCGCGCCGTCGCCGATGAAGGTGAAGAGGAAGCCGCCGAGCTCGACGAACGGATTCAGCTCGCGGTCGAAGTCGTAGGCCATCAACATCTTGGCGAGCTTGACCGACTGGTACTTGGCGATGTGATTGCCGACGACCTCTTCCGGCTTCTTGAAGGTCATCACCAGCGGCTTCGACTTCCTGCCGGGCGCGACGTCGAAGCCGTCGAGGGTGAAGTCGTCGGCGTCGATGCGGATGTGGGCGTTCTCGAAGGCGCCGAGCCCGTCGAAGCGGCCCTTGCGCGCCAGCAGGCCGTCGATGGAGAGCCGGGCGAGCGCGCGCGTCCTGACCAGCAGGTCGGCGTCGTCCTTCGCCCCGGTCAGCGCGCGGTCGAGACCGGCCAGCACCGACTTCACCGCGTCCTGCGGCGTGTCGAAGAGGAATTCCGGCGCGGCGATGTCGTTCGGCGGCTCGCCGTCGGTGTCGATCAGCTGCAGGAGATAGGACGACAGCGTGAAGGCGGCGACGTAGCCGGACGCGGCGAGCAGGCGGCGGAACTGGTTCGCCTCGTCGCCCTCCAGCGGCGCGCGGGCGTTGCGCGCCTGCAGGCTTTCCAGATCCGTCGAGCGGCCGAAGACGTCGGCCACCGCCAGCGCGATCTGGATGCCGCGCCGCGCCCGGAAGAGCAGCGTGTGCTGGGCGATGGAGAGGAGCTGGTCGTCCGCGCGCACCGCCTGGACGGTCTTGGCCAGCTCGACCTCGCGCGTCTTCCTGACCGCGCCGACCGAAACGGTGGAGACGAAGCGGCGGCCGGTGCCGGCGAGCGGCGTCGAGGACTGGCCGGAGCTGTCCTCCAGCACGACGACGCGGGTGATGAAGCTCTGCGCGGTGGCGCGGTGCTTCTCGATGTCGGCTTCGGAAATGGCGGTCAGGCCGGTGTCCATCGGATGCCTCGTCGGTCGTGGTTGGTCGGGCGTGGTGAGTCGGTCGTGGGTCGTCGGACGGCGGTCGTGGAGAGCAGGCCGTCGATCGTCAGCCGCCGGTCGAGAGCCGAGCGGCTGGTCCGCGCCGCATCGACCGACGACCGACGACCGACGACCGACTCACACATCGCTGATCACCTGCCCCTTGGACAGGATGTGGACCTTGTAACCGGAGAAGATCTTCTGCGCCTCGCCGGCCGCGTAGAGCGCCTGGTAGGCCTCGTGCGGGATCAGCGCGTGCTTCTCGTAGCTCGACACGCCCTGGCGGGCGGCCTCGAGGTCGTCGGTCTCGATGTGGAACTCCTCCGCAGCGGGCGTCGAGGAGAACAGGCCCTTGCGCGCCGGGCGCTCTGCCTTGGAGAAGACCTCCTGCACGGTCCAGGTGAGCAGCCAGGCGTTCTCCGGCTTGCGCACCTTGGAGAGCACTTCCTCGACGACCGAATTGTGCTCGGTGATGCCGGCCGTGTAGAACGGCCCGAGCACGACGCGGCGCAGCTGCTTGGGGTGCAGTTCGGCGAAATCCTTGTCGAGGTTGCCGGCGATGGTGGCCGGCGACAGGGCGTAGGCCGAGTTCTTCTCGGTGAAATCGTCGAAGCGGTGGGCGAGGTCGGGATTGAGCAGGCCGTCGACGGGAAGCGGGATCTCGATCTTGGCGTTGAGCTTGCCGTCGCGCGTGACCAGCTGCTCGGTCATCGCCTCGGAACCGTCCTCGACGGTCGCCATGTAGATCAGCGGCAGGTTGGCGGTGCCGTCGAATGCGCCCCAGTGGACCAGGTAGAAGGGCCGGCCGGACTTCGGATTGACCGAGACCATCGCCGTCTGGGCGAGGATGAACGGGCCGAAGGTCGCCCCGGCCTGCACGTCCTCCAGATAGAGCCGCTCGGCCATCGACTTCTGCAGCGCCGCCGGGAAGGCCTTGTGGCGCAGGATGAAGTCGGCCATCTCGGCGCGGATCTCGTCGGGCTGCGGGATGGCGGCGAGACGCTTGTCGGCCGTGCGGCGGTCGTTCTCCAGTTCGAGCACGTTCTGGTAGACGGGAAAGCCGCTCTCGGCGCGCGAGATCCTGAACTTCTCGATGAAGCCGATGCGGTTGCGCCAGCAGGCGAAGGAGGTCTCCAGCCGGGCGATGTATTGGGCGATGATGCCGGCGACGATGCCGTGCCGGTAGAGCGGCGAACGGTCGTCGCGCATGAACACTTCGAGCCCGCCGAGCGCGGCGGCGATGGCGTCGAAGTAGCGGGTTGACGGATTGTCGGCGGCCGTTGCGGACGTTGCAGCTTGCATTGACCCCCCGAAAGAACCGTCCGAGCGTGAAACCCCGAGGATGCCGCCCGCCTTAAGCCTTCACGTAGTCCGAGGCGTTGTGTTTCCTCAGCACCTCGTCGAAGCGGCGGGCGAAGGCCTCGTCGGCGAGCTTCTTGCGGCGCTGGATGTCGG
>CAYJMY010000279.1:0-5054 GCA_964371125.1 uncultured Mesorhizobium sp.
CTTCGACGCCGCGTTGGGCGACACGCGCTGGCCGCAAGGATCGGCGCTGGTGCTGCGCGCGGCGCGCGAACGCGGCGTCCCCGGCGTGCTCGATGCCGAAGCGCCGATCGCCGAAGCGCTCGACGCGCTTCATGCGGCTTCGCACATCGCCTTTTCCATGCAAGGTCTGCGTGACCGTTGCGGCCACGGAAATGTGGAGCGCGGACTGCGCCAGATCGCCGAAGAAACAGGCGCGTGGGTCTGCGTCACCGACGGCGCCAACGGCGTCACCTGCCTGGCGAAGGGCGAGATTTCGCACGTTTCGGCCTTCCCGGTCGACGCCGTGGATACGCTCGGCGCGGGCGACGTCTGGCACGGCGCCTTCGCGCTGGCGCTTGGCGAGGGGATGGAAGAGCGCCGGGCGGTGCGCTTCGCCAATGCCGTCGCCGCCATCAAGTGCACGCGGTTCGGCGGTCGCGCCGGCAATCCGCGGCGCGCCGAGGTCGAACGCTTCCTGGAGGACCGGCCATGAGGACGCTGACCGCCGGTAAACTCTGGGGCCTGAGGCGCATGGCGGATGCCGCCGGCCGCTTCAAGATGACGGCCGTCGACCAGCGGCCGCCGATCAAGGCGCCGATCGCGAAGCACTACGGGCTGGCCGAAGCGCCCTACGACGACGTCGCCGGCTTCAAGGCGCTGCTCATCGAGACCCTCCAGGGCGAATCGTCGGCCATGCTGCTCGACCCGCACTACGCGGTGCCGCGCGGCATCGGCCTGCTGTCGCCGCACAAGGGCCTGATCGTGACGCTCGAAGATTCGCTGTTCCGCGAGACGCCCGAGGGCCGCCTGTCGGCCGAGATCGACGACTGGTCGGTGGAAAAGATCAAGCGCATGGGCGCCGACGCGGTCAAAGTGCTCGCCTGGTATCGCCCGGACGCCGGCAAGACCGTCAACGCGCGCCAGCAGGACTTCGTCAAGAGAATCGGGGAGGCCTGTGAACGCTTTGACATTCCTTTCCTTTTCGAACTTCTCGTCTATCCGCTCGCGGCCGACGCCCAGCAGACCCGCGACTATGTCGAGATGGCCGGCAAGAAGGCCGACGACGTACTCGCCTCGGTCGCCGAGTTCGCCCGGCCGGACTATGGCGTCGACGTCTTCAAGCTGGAAAGCCCGGTCGCGGCAAAGGAAGTCCCCGGCGTCGGTGGCGACGACTGGAAGGGGGCGCAGCACCTCTTCGACGAGATGGGGCGGCTCGCCGGGCGGCCCTGGGTGATGCTTTCGGCCGGCGCCGGCATGGACGCCTTCCGCAAGATCTTGTCGCATGCCTACCGCGCCGGTGCCTCCGGCTATCTCGCCGGGCGGGCGATCTGGCAGGACGCGTTCACGGCCTTCCCCGACTGGGCGGCGATCCGCGCCGGTCTCGAAGGTGGCGCAGCCGGTTATATGCGCGATATCAACGCACTGACCGACTCCGCAGCCGCCCCGTGGCACAGCCACGCCTGCTACGGTCCGGCAGGCGCGCGATTCGAACCGGCGGACGCGTCGTTCCGCCATAAATATCCCGGATTCGGCGGGAGCATCAGTTGAAGACGATGCGTCCCAGGACGTGCAGGCCTTCGCCCCGTTCGCCGACGATCACCGCTTCGCCCTCGCGCGCGCCGGCGCCGGTCAGGGCGGTGATGTTCTCGATATGGGTGATCAGCACGAGATTGCCGGAACCGGTGAATCCGCGGATGATCTCCATCATTGCCTCTTTCCGCGCGGCCGCCCCGGCCTCGTCGGCGGGCGGCGGGTCGAGCGCCTCGGCCTTCTCGATGTCGTTGTCGCGGAAGGCGATGCGGCCGGTGTCGAATGCGCGGCAATACCGGCTCGACTGGACCCGGTCGATCGGGACCGAGCGCGCGGCGAACAGCGAACCGATCTTGCGCGCCTGTTGGCGCCCGCGCTCGGAAAGATTGCGTTGCGTGGTGCAATCCTCCGGGTCGACCGTTGCCGAATCATGGGTACCGGCAGCGTTGGCGTGGCGCAGGAGCACTACCTGCCCGCCCTCGCGCAGCAGCGCCCAGCCGGCTTCCGTGGCGGCCGCGGGCGCCGCGACGAGCAGGCAGGCGATCAGCGCGAACAGGCGAAACATCGGCTCTCCTTTGGCCTTTCCCGACCATAGGGACGCGAAAGCGTGATGAAAGACAAGCCGCCACTCGCCATCCTGCCTTTGGCGCGTCCGACCTTCGACGTCGCCTACGCCGAAGAAAAGCTCGCCGGAATGCTCGCCGCGCTCGACCGGACGGGGCGCCGCATCGTCGGCCCGCGCAAGCTCCTGTTCGACGCGGACACCACGCGGGCCGCGATTGCTGCGGTCGCGGCGGAAGGTCCGGGCCAGGTACTGGTCCTCCAGGTGACCTTCACCGATGCGGCGATGACGGCCGAGATCGCGCAGGCCTTCCACGGTCCGATGGCGATCTGGGCGGCGCCTGAGCCTAGGCTCGGCGGGCGGCTTCGCCTCAACGCGCTGTGCGGCCTGAACCTCGCCACCCATACGCTGGGTCTGGCCGGCCGCGGGTTCGGCGCCCTCTACGCCGACCCCGGCGGCGCGACGATTCTCGCCGAGCTGGAGGCGCTGCTCGCCGGCCAGTTGAACGCAAAGCCACGTCAATGGCGGGATCCCGAACCGCGCTCGCCGGAAGCCGCCGCCGCCGGCCGGGCGGCAGTGGAGAAGCTCGCCGGCGCGCGGATCGGCCGCATCGGCCGCCATCCCGACGGCTTTTCCACCTGCGCCTACGATGCCGGACGCCTCGCCGCACTCGCCGGCGTCGCCGTCGAGGAGATCTCGCTCGATTCGTTTTTTGCCCGCGCAGCCGCTTTCGAGGAGGGGACCGCCGTCGCCGAGCGCGCCGCCGCGGAAAGAATCGCCGATGGGCTCGACGGCGTCGACCAGGCCCAGCTCGATCGCTCGCTGCGCCTGCGCGCCGCCCTTGGCGCGATGCGCGAGGAGGGGCGCTTCGACGCCTTCGCCATCCGCTGTTGGCCGGAAGCCTTCACCGAATACGGCGGCGCGGTCTGCGGCCCCGTGTCGATGATGGGCGAGGCGCGTGTGCCCTGCGCCTGCGAGGCCGACGTCTACGGCGCCCTGACGACGCTCCTCTTGCAGACCGTGGCCGACGCGCCGGCTTTTCTCGTCGATCTGGTCGATCTGGATGCCGCCGACGATACGGGCGTGGTCTGGCACTGCGGCCAGGCTCCCGCGTCGATGGCCGATCCCGGCATCCGGCCGCATGCGACGATCCACACCAACCGGCGCATGCCGCTGCTCTTCGAATTCCCGCTGAAGCCCGGCCGCGTCACCTTCTTCCGCGTCAGCCAGGCGCGCGGCAGGACCGCGGCGGTGATCGGCGGCGGGGAAATGCTCGCGCGGCCGATGGCGTTCACCGGAACCTCCGGCGTGGTGCGCTTCGACAGCCGGGCGGACGCCGTCTTCTCAACAATCGTCGATGCCGCGCTCGAGCACCACATGGCGCTCGCCTACGGCGACCACCGCGCCGCGCTGGAAGGTGCGGCCGCCGCGCTCGGCATCCCCGTCATCAGGCTCTGAGGTCGATCTTGGACACGATTCGCTACGGCATTCTCGGCGCAGGCATGATGGGGCGCGAGCACATCCGCAACCTGCACCTCATCCCCGGCGCCGTCGTCACCGCGGTCAGCGACCCGGATCCGGAACAGCGGACGCAATCGCGAGACCTTGCCGGCGGCGGCTGCGCGGCCTTTGCCGACCATCGCGAAATCATCGCCCGCGACCTTTGCGACGCTTTCGTCGTCGCCAGTCCGAACCACACCCATGTCGACATTCTCAGGGACATCCTGCCGGCCGACCGGCCGATCCTGGTGGAAAAGCCGCTCTGCGCGACCGTCGAGGACAGCCGCACGATCGTCGACCTGGCGGCACGGCGAACAGCGCCGGTATGGGTGGCGATGGAATACCGCTACATGCCGCCGCTACAGCGCCTGATGCGCGAACTCGCCGACGGGACCGCCGGCCGGCTGCACATGATCTCGATCCGCGAGCACCGCTACCCGTTCCTGCGCAAGGTCGGCGACTGGAACCGATTTTCCGCCAATACGGGCGGCACGCTGGTGGAAAAATGCTGCCATTTCTTCGACCTGATGCGGCTCCTCGCCGGCGCCGAGCCGGTGCGCGTCTATGCGTCCGGCGACATGGACGTGAATTTCCTCGACGAGGACTATGGCGGCCGCCGCCCCGACATCCTCGACAACGCCTTCGTCGTCGTCGACTTCGCCAACGGCGTGCGCGCCATGCTCGACCTGTGCATGTTCGCCGAAGGCTCCTACTGGCAGGAGCAGATATCGGCGGTCGGCGACCGCGCCCGCGTTGAAGCGCTGATCCCCGGGCCGGCGCGTTTTTCCGCCGACGGTCGCGAACGACCCGCCGAGATCGTCGTGTCGCCGCGCGCCACCAAGATCGAGCGGCGCGAGGAAGTGCACACCGACGAGGCGATCCTCTCGGCCGGCGACCACCACGGCTCGACCTATTTCCAGCACCGGAAGTTCTTCGACATGGTGCGAAACGGCGGACGGCCGGAGGTGACGCTGGAGGACGGGCTGATGGCGGTCGTCATGGGCGCCGCCGCCGAGCGCTCGGCCCGCACCGGCGAGGCGGTCGACCTGCGCGGAGCGTTCTGACGGGGCCGGCCGGTTGCACGCCGCACGGCATCGTCGTTTTCGCCGCCCACCCTGTCCACTTTCCGCCCAACTTCGTGCTAGAACTTCGCCGAAGGGCGACGTCCGGCATGTCCGGCATGGGGACGAATCACCAGGAGAGGGAAGACCAGATGAAGAAGACCGTGATCGCAGCGCTCGCCGGCACGCTTGCCGTGGCCGCCTGCACCAGCGACCCCTATACCGGCGCACCGACCGTCTCCAACACGCTCGGCGGCGCGGCGATCGGCGCCGCGGCGGGCGCGGGCCTCGGCATGCTGGCAGGCGGCGACGACCGCCGCAACGCGCTGATCGGCGCCGGCATCGGCGCGCTCGCCGGCGGCCTGATCGGCTCGACCATGGAC
>CAYJMY010000280.1:0-1488 GCA_964371125.1 uncultured Mesorhizobium sp.
TGGCGAGCCTGAGCCGCGGGTTCATGTCGGGGTCGGGCGTGCCCATCTTGGCGGCGACGGTGATCTCGCGCGCGAGCTTGGAGAACATCTTCGATTTGGCCGCGTCTTGGCGGCCCTTGCGGTGCATGATGTTCTTGAACTGTGAATGGCCGGCCATGGCACCCCTGTTGCGGACGTCCGCGATGTCGTTGAATGCGCGGCCTTATAGTGAAATTGCCGGCAAAGGTCTAGGCGGGGCGGCGGCGACCTTTCGCCCGGCGGGCCCTTTCGCGCGCCTCTCCGCCCTGCCGGCCGGCGACGAGAAAACATATCCTTCCGGCTAACTGTCTTGACCGCGCCGGCCAGCCCGTTTACAGATAGCCATATGGCTACCTATGACACCCACCTGCCGCGCATCTTCGGCGCCCTGTCGGATCCGACACGGCTGGCGGTCGTCGAACGGCTGCTCGACGGCCCCGCCTCGGTCAGCGAGCTTTCGCAGCCCTTCGCCATGGCGCCGCCGTCCTTCTTGAAGCACCTGCGCGTCCTCGAGGACGCCGGTCTCGTCGCCTCGCGCAAGTCGGGACGGGTGAGGACGGTCAGCCTCGTGCCCGACGCGCTGGCATGGGTCGACCAATGGGTCTCGAGCCACCGCGCCCGGATCGAGCAGCGCCTCGACCGGCTCGGCGCCTTCCTCAACCAGGAGCAATGAACGTGACACGTCCCCAGCAGGAACACCGGCAGTTCACCATCGAGCGCATCTTCCCCAACTGCCTCGACCATGTCTGGTCGGCCTGGGCGATCCCGGAGAAGAAGAAGGCCTGGTTCGGCGAGGGCCTGGTCGAGGTCGACTTCCGCCCCGGCGGCGCCGAGCGCAACGCCTTCGTCTCCCCCATGGGCACGCACACCAACGAGACCCGCTATTTCGAGATCAAGGACCGGCAGCGCATCGTCTTCGCCTATTCGATGGCCCTCGACGGCCGCGTCCACACGGTCTCGCTGACGACCGTTGTCTTCGCCGACCACGGCGGGGGCACGAAGCTGACCTATGTCGAGCAGATGTGCGTCATCCCGCCCAGCGACGGCGCCGCGGGCCGCGAGCACGGCTGGAACGCGCTGCTCGACGCGCTCGGCCGATACCTCGTCAGCGACACGCAGGCGGCGCGCTGATCCGCGGCCTCGCGGCGCCCTCGCCCGGCGCGCCTCTCGCGCGATCGTGATGACGCGATGGGCGCCGCTGCGGCGATACTCGCTCCCGCCACACGAACCGGGAGTCTCCGATGCGCGCCCTGGCATTCCTCGCTTCGATCTTCGTGTCCGTCGCCGGGCCGGCCATCGCGCAGCAGCAGGACCCCATCCCGTCGTCCTGCATCGCCATGGCCGAGGCCCTGCCGCGGGTCACCTATGTCAACCTCACCCCCGCCCAGGCGCGCGCCGACGGCGACGTCACCATCACCTATGCCGGCCACTCGACCTACGTCATCGAGACGCGGGCCGGCGTGCGCATCG
>CAYJMY010000280.1:1498-4982 GCA_964371125.1 uncultured Mesorhizobium sp.
CATCGCCACCGACTATTCCGGCGTCTACGGATACGCGCCGCTGCCCAGGGTGGTGACGATGAACAAGGCCCACCGCACCCATTATGACGACCAACCCGATCCGGGCATCGAATATGTGCTGCGCGGCTGGAATCCCGACGGCGGGCCGGCGCGCCACGCGCTGGTCGTCGACGACGTCTACATCCGCAACGTGCCGACCGACATCCGCCGCTTCGACATGATGGAGAAGGACGGCAACTCGATCTTCGTCTTCGAGGTGGCGGGCCTGTGCATCGGCCATCTCGGCCACCTGCACCACGGGCTTGAGGACGCCCATTACGCCGCGATCGGCCGCCTCGACATCGTCATGGTGCCGGTCGACGGCGGCATGACGCTGTCGCTGCCCGCCATGCAGGAGATCACCCGCCGCCTCTATTCCTCGATGGTGCTGCCGATGCACCGGCACGCCACGCCGATCGCCGAATTCACCGGCGCCATGGGCGCGGCCTACGCGGTCGAATTCCGCAGCGGCCGCTCGCTCACCGTGTCGATGCGCACGCTGCCGTCGCGGCCGACCATCGTCGTCCTCGACGGCGTCTGAGGACGGCTTCAGATGCCGGGATCGGAGGCTTTCTTGCGCACCCGGTTGCGCCTGGCCAGCATGTTCAGCCCCTCGACCAGCGCCGAGAAGCCCATCGCCGCGTAGATGTAGCCCTTGGGCACGTGGAAGCCCATGCCGTCGGCGATCAGCGTCATGCCGATCATCAGGAGGAAGCCGAGCGCCAGCATGACGATGGTCGGGTTCTTGCCGATGAAGTTGGCGAGAGGCGTCGCCGCCATCATCATCACGCTCACCGCGACGATGACGGCGATGTACATGATGGCGATCTCGTCGGTCATGCCCACCGCGGTGATGATGGAATCGATCGAGAACACCAGGTCGAGCAGCAGGATCTGGAAGATCGCGCCGCCCAGCGTCATTTGCAGCGTCCCGACCATCGCGTCCTTGTGGTCCTCGGGATCGACCGAATGGTGGATCTCCTTGGTCGCCTTCCAGACGAGGAACAGGCCGCCGGCGATCAGGATCAGGTCGCGCCAGGAGAAGCCGTGGTCGAAGAGCGTGAAGACCGGCGTCGTCAACTGCACGATGAAGGAGATCGTCGCCAGCAGCACCAGCCGCATGATCAGCGCCGCGCCGATGCCCAGCCTCCGTGCCCGCCCCTGCTGCTCGGGCGGCAGCTTGTTGGTCAGGATCGAGATGAAGATCAGGTTGTCGATGCCGAGCACGATCTCGAGCACGACAAGCGTCAGAAGGGCCACCCAGGCCGTCGGATCGTTGAGCCAGACGAAATGGGGCGCGAGGAAGTCGATCACGGCGATGGGATTCCCGGGAAGAAGAAGGTGGAACCGACGACAGAGTTAGGGTTCGTATGAACTGGCGTCAATCTCAGCGCCAGAAGAAAGGCACGGTCTCCTCCAGCCGCGGTCCGAGACGCAGCGGCGCGATGCGTTCGGCGAGCCCCGTCCGGTCGGAGATGTCGACGCCGACGCCGCACAGCGTCGCCGGTCCGCTCGCCGCCTCGAAGCGGCCCTTCGGCACCTTGGACAGGAACCGGTTGAGCGGCTCCTCCTTGTCCATGCCGAGCGAGCTGTCGTAGTCGCCGCACATGCCGGCGTCGGACATGTAGGCCGTGCCGCCGTTGAGGATGTGGTGGTCGGCGGTCGGCTGGTGGGTGTGCGTGCCGACGACGAGGCTGGCGCGGCCGTCGACGAAATGGGCAAAACACATCTTCTCGCTGGTCGCCTCGGCGTGGAAGTCGACCACCACCGCGTCGGCCTGCTCGCCAAGCGGGCAGGCGGCGAGTTCACGTTCGCCCGCCTGGAACGGGTCGTCCAGTTCGGGATGCATGAAGACGCGGCCCATGATGTTGGCGACCAGCACGCGCGCGCCGTTGCGCGCCACATAGACGCCGGAGCCGCGGCCGGGCGTTCCCTTGGGAAAGTTCGCCGGGCGGAGAAAACGCTCCTCGCGCGGCGCAAACGTCAGCGCCTCGCGCTGGTCCCACACGTGGTTGCCGGTGGTCACCACGTCGGCGCCGGCGTTGAGCGTCTCGCGAAAAATCTCCTCGGTGATGCCGAAGCCGCCGGCGGCGTTCTCGCCGTTGACGATGACGAAGTCGAGCCGGAAGCCGTCGATCAGGTCCGGGAGTTTTTCCCAGACGGCCGTCCGTCCGGTCTTTCCGACCATGTCGCCGAGGAAGAGGAGCCGCATCGAGGAGTATCCCGGGACCACGGCCATGCCCGGGCCGTGCGTGGTGAAGGCAAGAGACCCTTCTATCCAGCGGGCGCGAACCTTCGCAACCCGCTTTCGGTGAGTATCTCGGGAATGACCACGTCGTGGGCCTCGTCCGGCACCTCTTCCACCTCCTGGCAGTCGAAGGCGATGCCGACCAGGCGGGGGGTCAGCCCGCGCTCGGCGAGCCGCGCGATAGCGCGGTCGTAGAAGCCGGCGCCGTAGCCGATGCGATGGCCGCGAGGGTCGAACGCCGCCAGCGGGACGAGCATGACCTGCGGGTCGAGCACGGCAGCGTCCTCGCCCGGCCCGGCGGTGCCGAAGCCCATGTCGACCAGCGGCGCGCCGCGCACCAGCTCGCGGAAGACGATGGTCGTCCGGTCGACGATCGCCGGCAGCGCCAGCCTGGCGCCCGCCTCCATCAGCGAGAACATCGCCGGCCTGACGTCGACCTCCGAGCGGATCGGCCAGAAGCCGGAGACGATCGTGCCGGGATCGACGGCGATGGCCCGCCGCGCCGTTTCGGCCATGGCCAGCGAGGCCTCGATGCGCCATTGCGCATCGAGCGCGTCGCGCCGCGCCAGCGCCGCCCGCCGCAGCGCCTTCTTGTCGAGGGGAAGCGTCCTGTCGTCCATGGCGTCAGCGATAGCGGAGAAGTTTACGCCGAGGAATTGCCGCGGCGACATTTTCACGCCGCATACGGATGGGCGCCCTGGAATATGCCACGCGGCAGGGGCCGACGTGCGTGACCGCCGGACGCGGCGCCGATTTTCAAGGCCGGCGCCATCACAAGGACGCGACCCATAAGTCACGTCTTTCTCCTGTTCTGTTGTTTTGAACGGCGAAGCGCGGCTGCCTACCTCGAGGCTACCGGCTCGCAGTCAGGCGGCCGGCGACAAGACAGGACCGGTGCTCCGCACGGTCCGAAAAGAAACTGAAAGGGACTTTTCCATGAACCGCATTCTCATCGCTTCCGTCGCTCTGGTCGCGCTCTCCGGCGCCGCACTGGCGGAAGGCACGCCTGTCCTCGAGGGCAACTACTCCGCCGCCGTGCTGAACCAGTACAACGGCACGACGCTGCCCGGCGACGCCGGCTTCTCCTCCGCGGCGTCGGCGCGCAACGTCTCCGGCCTCGCCACGGCCGCCCCGTCCGCCTCGCCGCTCGACGACACCAACTACAGCCGCTGACCGAAGCTCCCCCCGCCCCGCCGC